>NZ_DATJYB010000477.1:0-11366 GCF_035499775.1 Mycobacterium sp.
GGCCTCGGCGTCGATGTCGCCGACGACGATCGTCGCGCCTTCGGCAGCCATCCGGCGGCCGGCGGCCAACCCGATGCCGCTGCCGCCGCCGGTGATCACCGCCACCCGCCCGGCCAGCCGCTGCGTCAGATCCATCAGGCCTCCTTGACGGCGATGAACACGTTCTTGGTCTCGGGGAAATGCAGCGGCGCGTCCGGCCCGAGCTCGCGGCCCAGTCCGGACTGCTTGAAGCCGCCGAACGGGGTGTTGTAGCGCACCGACGAGTGCGAATTGACAGACAGATTTCCCGATTCCACCGCCCGCGATACCCGCAGCGCGCGGGACAGGTCGTCGGTCCAGATCGATCCGGACAGCCCGTAGGCGGTGTCGTTGGCCAGCGCCACCGCGTCGGCCTCGTCGTCGAACGCCAGTACCGTCACCACCGGGCCGAAGATCTCGTCGGTGACGGTGCGGTCCGTGCGCTGCGGGGTGAGAACCGTTGGCGGAAACCAGAATCCACGCCCCACCGGAGCCGTGCCACGAAACGCGACGGGGGCGTCGCCGGGCACGTAGGAGGCCACCTTGTCGCGGTGCGCGGCGGAGACCAAGGGACCCATTTCGGTGTCGCGGGATCCGGGGTCGCCGACGACCACCGCCGCAACGGCCGGCTCGAGCAGCTCCATGAACCTCTCGTAGACGCTGCGCTGCACCAGGATTCGGCTGCGAGCGCAGCAGTCCTGCCCGGCGTTGTCGAACACCCCGGCCGGCGCGGTCGCCGCCGCGAGCTCCAGGTCGCAGTCCTCGAAGACGATGTTGGCGCTCTTGCCGCCCAGCTCCAGCGTCACCCGCTTGACCCCGGCAGCGGCCCCGGCCATCACCTTCTTGCCGACTTCGGTCGACCCGGTGAACACGATCTTGCGCACGTCCGGGTGGGTGACGAGGCGCTCCCCTACCACCGTGCCCTTGCCCGGCAGCACCTGCAGCAGTTCTTCGTCCAGCCCCGCCTGCGCCGCCAGCTCGCCGAGCCGCAGGGTAGTCAGCGGCGTCCACTCGGCGGGTTTGACCAGAACCGCGTTGCCGGCGGCCAGGGCCGGCGCGATGCCCCACGAGGCGATCATCATCGGGAAGTTCCACGGCGTGATCACACCGACCACGCCCATCGGTTCGTTGAAGGTGACATCCAGCCCGCCCGCGACGGGAATCTGCTTGCCGGACAAGCGCTCCGGACTGGCGGCATAGAACGCCAACACGTCGCGGACGTGGCCGGCTTCCCACTCCGCCGACGCGATCGGGTGTCCGGAATTCGCCACTTCCAATGCGGCCAGCTCGTCGACGTGGGCGTCGACGGCGGCCGCGAAGGCCCGCAACAGGGCCGCCCGCTCGGCGGGCGCCAGCCGCGCCCAGCGCCGCTGGGCCGCCCGGGCCCGGCCCACCGCGTCGTCGACGGCGGCCGCCGAAGTGTGCTCGACCGACCGCAGCACTTCCTCGGTCGCCGGATTCACCAGCTGTGTCGAGGTCATCGAGCGGCGGCAATCAGAGCGGAGAACAGCCGCAGGTCGTCCAGGGTCTTCTCCGGATGCCATTGCACCGCAACGGCAAACGCGTCCCCGGGCAACTCCACCGCCTCGACCACCCCGTCGACGTCCCACGCGCCGACCACCAGTCCGTCTCCCACTTTGTCGATGGCCTGATGGTGATAGCACGGCACCTCGGCGGTATCGCCGATCAATGCCGCCACCCGGGTGCCCGCCACGGTGCGCACCGGCAGCCTGCTGAACACGCCATTGCCGGCCCTATGGCCGTTGTGGCCCAGCACCTCGGGCAGGTGCTGATGCAGCGTCCCACCGAACGCGACGTTGAACACCTGTGCGCCACGACAGATACCCAGGACCGGCAGACCCCGGTCCAACGCGGCCCTCAGCAGCGCGAACTCCCAGGCGTCACGGTTTGTGCGCGGCGCGTCGGTGGTCGGATGCGGTTGCTGTCCGTAAGCGGCTGGGTCCAGGTCGTATCCGCCGGTGATCACCAGCCCGTCCAGGCTGTCGAGGACGCGGCCGACAGCGTCCACCGGCTGCGGCGGGAGCAGCACAGGAATACCCCCGGCCAGCGCCACGCCCTCGAAATAGTCGGCTGGCAGGTAGGCCGCGGGAATGTCCCAGATTCCGGTCCGCACCTGCTCGAGATACATCGTCAGGCCGATCACCGGTTTACAGGCGTTCAAAGCCGCGCATCCTCTCCCAGTCGGTGACGGCCGAATTGAACGCCTTCAGCTCGACCCGCGCGTTGTTCAGGTAGTGCGTGACGACGTCGTCGCCGAACGCCTCTCGAGCCAGCGACGAAGCCTCGAACAGCGCGGCGGCTTCGGCCAGCGTGGCGGGCAGCCGCCCGACATCCGTTGCTTGGTAAGCATTTCCGTCGTAGGGCTCGGGAAGCGGCAGGTCCTGCTCGACACCGTGCAGCCCCCCGGCGATCAGCGCCGCCACCGCGAGGTACTGGTTGACATCACCACCGGGAACGCGGCATTCGACCCGGACGTTGCGCCCGCGGCCGACCACCCGCATTGCGCAGGTGCGGTTGTCCAACCCCCAGGCCGCTGCCGTGGGGGCGAAGCTGCCGTCGGCGAACCGTTTGTAGGAGTTGATGTTCGGGGCGTAGAACAGCGTCAGTTCGCACAACGTGGCCAACTGGCCGGCGACGAAACTGCGGAACAGCGGGGACATGCCGTGCGGCCCGCTGTCGTCGTTGAACGCCGCGGTACCGTCCCGGGCGCGCAGCGAAAGATGAATATGGCAGCTATTGCCTTCGCGCTCATCGTATTTCGCCATGAAGGTCAGGCTCTTGCCGTGCTGGTCGGCGATTTCCTTGGCGCCGTTCTTGTAGATGGCGTGGTTGTCGCAGGTGACCAGCGCCTCGTCGTAACGGAACCCGATCTCCTGCTGGCCCCGGTTGCACTCGCCCTTGACGGCCTCGAATCGCAGGCCCGCGCCCTGCATTCCCAGCCGGATGTCGCGCAGCAGCGGCTCCATCCGCGACGACGCCAAGATCGCGTAGTCGATGTTGTAGTCGCTGGCCGGCGTCAGGCCGCGGTAGCCGCTGGACCACGCCTCGCGGTAGGGCTGGTCGAACACGATGAACTCCAGCTCGGTGGCGACATCGGCGGCCAGGCCCCGCTCGGTCAGCCGGTCGAGCTGGCGGCGCAGCACGGCGCGGGGCGCGACCGGGACGGCGCTGCCGTCAGCCCACACGAGATCGGCGATCACCAGCGCGGTGCCCGGCAGCCAGGGAATGAGCCGAAAAGTGGTCAGGTCCGGCGTCATCACCATGTCGCCGTAGCCGGTGTCCCAGCTCGACATCGCATAGCCGGGCACGGTGTTCATGTCGACGTCGACGGCCAGCAGGTAACTGCAGCACTCGGCGCCGTGCTCAGCCATCTCGTCGATGAAGAGCCGGGCCGACACCCGCTTGCCGGCCAGCCGGCCCTGCATGTCGGTGAACGCCACGATGACGGTGTCGACGTCGCCAGTCCCGACCAGTCGTTCCAGATCGGCCCACGACAACAACGCAGAACCCGAACCGGTCATGGCTACCAGGTACTGGTGCGCAAGACGATCTCGGCGGCCAGCTGGGCGGTCGACTCGTGTGCGTTCCGCCGCCCGAGCAGGTCCACCATGCGGTAATCGGCATAGACGAACCGCTGGCTGTCACGGGCGATCGCGCGCGCGGCCGGCGAGCTGACCAAGACGGTGGTGCTGACCTCCACCGGCGGGCAGTCAGGATCTTGGACCACGCCGTTCAGGTCGGCGACCCGCGGATGTCCGCGGTCGATGGCCACCAGCCCGACGAACCGGCCCAACCTGGTCGCGGCCAGCTCCCAGGCCAGCTCGCCGCCGGTGCGGTCGCCGACCACCACCGCCCACCCGATCCTGAGGGCGTCCAGGATGCCGACCACCGACTTTGCGGTCAGCCGCGGCTCGGGGCCGATGACGACGGTGCGAAGCGAAGCCGTGTGCAGCCGCTCACACACCGCGTCGTAGGCGGCCGGCGCACGCTGTTCAGCACCCAGAATGACAACGACAACGCCCTTCTCCGGGCCGGCCACGGCCACCGGGACGGGAAACCCGTCGAGTGTAGTCATCATCGAGGGCACTTCCGCACGTTACAGCCAACCGGGTAGGGAGCGCGACGTTTCCGCATCAAAGCGCCGAGCGGGGCACGTCACGTAACTCGCTGGCAACATGCGGCCTGATCGGAGGTGGCCCGTCGAGCAGCCCGAGGACCGCGTCGAGGTCGAGATGGGACGCCAAAAGGTCGGCCAGCAGGTCCAGTTGGGAGTCGCGTCGCGCGGCGACGTTGACGTCGTCGGCGACCACGAATCCGCTTCGCCCCGCGGCGCCGGCGACCCGGGTGAGGAACGCGCGACGGAACTCGTCGTTGTCGAGCAGGCCGTGCCAATGGGTACCGAACACCGCGCCGCGCATGATGCCCTGCGGTTCGGCTTCGACCTCGACGCCCCAGTCGTCCACGCGGAACCAGCTTGCCTCGGCGCACCGAGCCACCCGCCCGTGGTGAATTTCGTAGCCAGTCAACGGCGATCCCCAGCGGCACAACACCTTGGGCGCGGCGAACACGATGTCGGCGTCGAGCAAGCCCAGCCCGTCGACCTGCCCGACCCCGGATTCGACACCGTCCTCGATGCGCCGGCAGAGCATCTGGAAACCCCCGCAGATACCCAGCACCGGTTTGCCAGCCCCCGCGTGATCGGCGATCCCGCCGGCCAGCCCGCGATCGCGCAACCAGGACAGGTCGGCGACGGTGGCTTTGCTGCCCGGGATCACGATCAGGTCGGCGTCGGCCAGGTCAGCGGGGTCGGTGACCCAGCGCACCAGCACGCCCGGCTCGCAGGCCAGCGCCTCGACGTCGGTGGAGTTGGAGATCCGGGGCAGCCGCACCGCGGCCACCCGCAGCCACTGGTCGCCCCGTGGCGGCGACGGGGTCCCGACGACGCGGTGGGCAACCACCGACAGCGAATCCTCGGCGTCGAGCCAGAGCTGGTCAGCGTACGGCACGACACCGTAGGTGGGACGCCCGGTCATGCTCAGCAATTGCCGTAGCCCGGGTTCCAGCAGCGCCGGGTCGCCGCGGAATTTGTTGACGATGAAGCCGGCGATCAGCGCCTGATCGTCGGGGTCGAGCACCGCGACCGTCCCGAACAGGTGCGCCAGCAGGCCACCGCGATCGATGTCACCGACCAGAACGACCGGCAGGTTCGCCGCTCTGGCCAGACCCATGTTTGCCAGATCGGTTGCCCGCAAGTTGATTTCAGCCGGTGATCCGGCGCCCTCGCAGATCACCGCGTCGAATTCGGCTCGCAAGCAGGATAATTCGCTGACCACTAGCTCGGCGAGTTGATTGCGGTGGTCGAAATAACTTGCCGCGGTGACTCTGTCGGCGACCTGCCCGCGGATCAACAGTTGTGATGTCCGGTCGCTGCCCGGCTTGAGCAGGATGGGGTTGAACCGCACGCTGGGTTCCAGGCCCGCCGCCCGGGCCTGGATGGACTGGGCGCGGCCGATCTCGCCACCGTCGACGGTGACCACGGAGTTGTTGGACATGTTCTGCGCCTTGAACGGCGCGACCCGGACCCCGCGGCGTGCCAGCAGCCGGCACAGGCCCGCGACCACCACGGATTTGCCCGCGTCGGAGCTGGTGCCCGCCACCAGCAGCGCACCGCTCACGGATTCACGGCAAGGTGAGGATCTCGACGCCGCTGTCGGTGACCAGCAGGGTGTGCTCGAACTGCGCGGTCCACTTGCGGTCCCTGGTGACCACGGTCCACCCGTCGGGCCAGATTTCGTAGTCCAGCGCGCCCAGGTTGATCATCGGCTCGATGGTGAACGTCATTCCCGGCTGCATGATCGTCTCCACGGCGGGCTGGTCGTAGTGCAGGACGACCAGCCCGTTGTGAAACGTGGTGCCGATGCCGTGACCGGTGAAGTCACGAACCACGTTGTACCCGAACCGATTTGCATACGACTCGATGACGCGGCCGACGATCGACAACGCACGGCCGGGCTTGACGGCGTTGATCGCCCGCATGGTCGCCTCGTGGGTCCGCTCGACGAGCAGCCGGTGTTCCTCTGAGACGTCGCCGGCCAGAAAGGTCGCGTTGGTGTCGCCGTGTACCCCATCGATGTAGGCGGTGACATCGATATTGACGATGTCACCGTCGGCGATCACCGTCGAGTCGGGGATTCCGTGGCAGATGACCTCGTTCAGCGATGTGCAGCAGGACTTGGGAAATCCCTTGTAGCCGAGTGTCGACGGATAGGCGCCGTTGTCGACCATGTACTGGTGCGCGATGCGGTCCAGCTCGTCGGTGGTCATCCCGGGCGCGACGGCCTTGCCGGCCTCTTCCAGCGCCCTGGCCGCGATCCGGGCGGCGACCCGCATCTTCTCGATCACCTCTGGCGTCTGCACCCATGGCTCGGTGCCCTCCCGCGCGGTCGACTTCCCGACGTACTCCGGGCGCTCGATCCACTTGGGCACCGGCAGCGTCGGTGACAGCTCGCCGGGGGAAAGCGCGGTGCGACCAGGCATCCCGCTAGCTTACGGCCTGGCGGCGTAGGGCGACGCTGCCCGCGACGAGTCTGCCCGCCACCCCGGTTGTCGCTCCCAGGCGGGCAGACCGACCACCAGCCTTTCCAGCGACTGGCGTTGCAGAGCGCTTACCGATTTGCCCACGATGGCGTCGCGCCACCGAGCGCGCGCATTTGTACGGCGATATGCCCTCATCCGCGTACATTTGCGGCCGCTCGCGCGGCGGTTCTAGTGCGCACCGCCCGTCGCTACCAGCTGGGCAAGAAGCTGCACCATCCCGCGCAGATCAGAACCTGCCCAGCCGCCGCCGAAGCGCACGGCGCGGCCCCCGGATGACCACCGAGCCGAACGCCACCCGACCGGTCAGCACGACATGCGGCGTTCCCTCGGCCGGGGCGTCTTTGCGGCGGTCGCTGGCGCTGCCCACGTACACCTCGACGTTGTCGATCGAGGCGCTGGCGCCGTCCGGCAACCGCAGGTCCAGTGAGCCGAACTTCATGTCGAGTTCGATGACCACCACCGGCCCCGCGAAGCGGGCCTTGGTGAGGTCGAGTTCGATCGACCCGACCCGGCGCACCAGCGCCAGCCGGGTGGGCACCATCCATTCGCCGTGCCGCTTGAGCGAGCCGGCCCAGCCACGCAGTTCCACCCGGTCGGCTGCCGAGGTGACGATCGTGCCGGGCCCGGGCAGGTCGCCGACCAGCCCGTCCAGCTCACTTTGGGTACGCGCGTAGGACACGCGCGACGAGCGCTGCTCGAACTCGTCGATGTCGATCAAGCCCAGCGCGACAGCGTTGTGCAGCCGCCGCATGGTGCCGTTGCGGTCGGCGTCGGAGACCCGCAACGAAACCATGTCTCCACCGAAATCCGTCACCCTCGCAATTTACCGCTGTTGGGAGACCGGGACTGCGTCAAGCCAGATAGCCCGGCGGCAGCGACTCGAACATCACCTTGGTCATCCGGACCGCGTATTCCGAGCTGCCACCCCCGACGATCAGCGACGCGAACGCAAGATCGCCGCGGTATCCGGCGAACCAGGAATGCGAGCCGCCCGGGAATTCGGCTTCACCGGTCTTCCCGAACACCTCACCGCAGCAGTTCGCGATCTCCTTGGCGGTCCCGTTGGTCACCACCAGTCGCATCATCGGCCGCAGGGCGTCGATCATCTTCGGCGAAATGGGGGTGATGTCGCCTTCGACCGTGGTCGGGTGCCCGGCGATCAACTGCGGCGCCGGGGTTTTCCCGGCCGCCACCGTCGCCGCCACCAGCGCCATGCCGAACGGGCTGGCCAGCACCTTGCCCTGGCCGAAGCCGTCCTCGGTGAGCTCGGCCAGGTCCACCGTCGGCGGCACCGAACCCGTCACCGTGGTGATTCCGTCGACCTGGTAGTCCAGCCCGATCCCATAGCTCCTGGCCGCCTGCGACAGCCCCCGGGGCGGCATCCGGCTGCTCAGCTCGGCGAACGTGGTGTTGCACGAACTGGCGAACGCCCGCGACATGGGCACGACGCCCAGGTCGAAGCCGCCGTAGTTAGGGATGGTGCGGTGCCCGATGTCGATCTTTCCCGGGCAGCCCAGCATCGTGTTAGGCGTGGCCATGTCACGTTCGACGGCCGCGCCGGCCGTGATCATCTTGAACGTCGACCCGGGCGGGAACAGCCCGGTGGTGGCCAACGGCCCGTCGGCGTTGGCCCCCGCGTTCTGGGCGATCGCCAGGATCTCCCCCGTCGACGGCTTGATCACCACCAACATGGCCTTGCCGCCCCGGGTGTCCACCGCATGCTGAGCGGCGTTCTGCACGACCCGGTCCAGGGTGATCGAGACCGACGGCGCCGGCGACCCCTCAACCTCGTTCAGGATCTCGACGTCGACGCCGTTCTGGTTGACGATCACCACCCGCCAGCCCGCCTGACCGTCCACGCGGTCGATGACGGCCTTTTTCACTTCGGCGATGACCGCGGGGGCGAAGTGCGGGTCGGTCGGCAACATGTCGGGCTGAGGGATGACCACAACTCCGGGCAAATGACCGATTGCCGGCGCGACCTTGTCGTTGTCCTCGGGATGCAGCGTGACCCCCAGGTCCAGCGGCTGGGTCGCCGAGCTGGCGCGTTCGGCCAATAGCTGCGGGTCGTTGAGGATGTCCAGGGCCGGATTGAACGGGTGCAGCGCGTCCACCACCGCATGCGCCGTCGCGATCAGGGCAGGTCCGGCCGTGGTGGCGTCCAGCATGTAGTGGTACAGGTAGCCCGGCGCCAGCACGTCGCTGCCGCCAAGCTCGTTGACCGCGGCGCGCCGCGGGCGGTCGGCCCGCAACGCGAACGTCTGGTGCTCGCCGAGCTTGGGGTGTAGGTCGGTGGCGGACCAGCGGACGTACCAGTGCCCTTCGTCGCGGGCCATCTTGAGCTGGCCGTCGTAGCTCCAGGTTCTGTTCTTGGGCAGGTGCCAGGTGAACCGATAGCTCACCGTGCCGGAGTCCTCCGCGTACTTCGAGCTGAGCAGCTGCGCGTCCAGGTGGGTGGTCTGCAGACCGGCCCACGCGGCGTTGAGGGATTCGCGCGCCTCGTTGGGGTTGTCGCTGAGTTGTGCGGCGGTCGCGGTGTCGCCAATGGACAGCGCGCGGAAAAACTTCTCAGCCGCCGGAGCCGGGCCCTCGGGCCGCGGGGTACACCCGGACAGGGCGAGGACGCCGACGAACATCAGAACCGAAGCAGCTGAGGCCAAAGTTGTTCGAGTTACCATCGTTACTGATGTTAAGAACGGTGGCGCGGACACCGCCGCCGACACACCGAGACCGAAGCGTTATCGCCGCGACATGGGCGCGTCCCGACGTGCGGACGGCTGTCGGCTTCGCCCAACGTGCGCTCACTGCGAAAAGTCGGCCGGATTTTCGCAACAGCTGCACGCTCGGCGAGCGATGAACGCACTCAGTCCAGCAGGACGGTCGCGAAGGTGCCGACTTCCTCGAAGCCGATCCGCGCGTAGGCGGCGCGGGCCACGGTGTTGAAGCTGTTCACGTACAGGCTGGCGATGCGCCCGCCGGCGACGATCACCGCGGCCAGCATGGCGGTGCCGCGGGTGCCCAGGCCCAGGCCGCGCCACTGCGGATGCACCCAGACCCCTTGGATCTGCCCGACGGCCGGCGACTGCGATCCCACCTCGGCCTTGAAGACGACCTCACCGTGCTCGAAGCGGGCCCACGCGCGCCCGGCGGCGATCAAGTTGGCCACCCGGCGCCGATAGCCCCGCCCGCCGTCACCGATGCGCGGATCGACGCCCACCTCGCCGATGAACATGTCGACGGCGGCCACCAGGTACGCGTCCAGCTCGTCGGGCCGGACCTGGCGCACCTCGGGGTCGATCTCGCAGCCCGGGTGGCTGCTCAGCGCCATCAGCGGTTGGTTGTCGCGCACGTCGCGCGCAGGCCCCCAGCCCGACTCGAGGCGCTCCCACATCGGCAACACCAGGTCGGCCCTACCGACCAGTGACGAGCAGCGCCGCGCTCCACTCGACGCCTCGTCGGCGAACGCATGCAGGTCGGCCGGAGCGCCGCGCAGCGGGATCAGGTTGGCGCCCGCGAAGCACAGCGACTCGTTGGCGCCGCGCCGGGTCCACAATTCCCCGCCAATGGAATTGGGGTCGACGCCATGGTCCGCGACGCGGGCCGCGACCATGCAGGAGCCGACCGGGTCGTCGTCGAAAACCCGCCACACGGCGGCGGCATCACGCACCACGGACACCCGTCGCTCGCCGACCAGGCGAAAGATGGGCGGAGCCGACATTGGGGACTCTCTGGGGACTCTCGGTGATGCGTGCTAAGGGGCGTGGGCTTTAAACGGCCAAAGTTCAGCTTACGGTCACAACCGGCGAACCGCTCGCTGTCGTGTCAGGACCGTGATCGGCGGCCAGCCGCATGGCCTCCTCGATCAGCGTCTCGACGATCTGGGCTTCGGGCACGGTCTTGATGACTTCGCCCTTGACGAAGATCTGCCCCTTGCCGTTTCCCGACGCCACGCCCAGGTCGGCCTCGCGGGCCTCCCCGGGACCGTTGACGACACACCCCATCACCGCGACCCGCAGCGGCACCTCGAGGCCTTCCAGTCCGGCGCTGACCTCGTTGGCCAGCGTGTAGACGTCAACCTGAGCCCGACCGCACGACGGGCAGGACACGATCTCGAGGGAACGCGGCCGCAGATTCAGCGACTCGAGAATCTGATTGCCGACTTTGACTTCCTCGACCGGCGGCGCAGACAGCGACACCCGGATGGTGTCGCCGATGCCCTTGGACAGCAGCGCGCCGAAGGCGACCGCGGACTTGATGGTGCCCTGGAAGGCGGGACCGGCCTCGGTGACACCGAGGTGCAGGGGGTAGTCGCACTGCGCGGCCAACTGCTCGTAGGCGGCGACCATCACCACCGGGTCGTTGTGCTTGACGCTGATCTTGATGTTGCCGAAGCCGTGTTCCTCGAACAGCGAGGCCTCCCACAGCGCCGACTCGACCAGCGCCTCGGGCGTGGCCTTGCCGTATTTCTCCATGAACCGCTTGTCCAGCGAACCGGCGTTGACGCCGATGCGGATCGGGATGCCGGCCGCGCCGGCGGCCTTGGCGACCTCGCCGACCCGGCCGTCGAATTCTTTGATGTTGCCGGGGTTGACCCGCACCGCGGCGCACCCGGCGTCGATGGCGGCGAATATGTACTTCGGCTGGAAGTGGATGTCGGCGATGACCGGAATCGAGCTGTGCCGGGCGATCTCGGCAAGCGCGTCGGCGTCCTCCTGGCGCGGGCAGGCCAC
>NZ_DATJYB010000478.1:0-6454 GCF_035499775.1 Mycobacterium sp.
GAAGTGTACGAAAATCAGTTCGTGGCAAGGGTTCCCGCTGAGTCGACGGCCACTATCGGGCAGTCCGTCGAGTTGGCTTTCGACCCCACGAAACTCGCCGTCTTCGACGTCGACTCCGGGGTGAACCTGACCATTCCGGCCCCGCCTTCCGCCGAGTGACGCTGGACCTGGTGCGTGAGCACCTGCGCGGCCATTTCGGCACGGAGCCCGATTCGGCGAGTGTGACGTTTCTGGGTACCGAGCCCATCGAGGTGCTGCGTTTCGAGCCTGGGACAGACGGATTGGCGCATTTCGTGTCGGTGGGTTGCTCGCGCCATCCGATGGTCGATCCAGCCTTTGTCCTCGCCGATCCGGACCGCGGACCGCGCGCCGAAGTTGTGCTGCGCCTGCGCAATCACGGCGTAGTCAGGGGGTTGGCGCGCACCCTGGCGATCGTGGCGGCAGGCCCGGCGGTCGAGGGCGTGGTGCTGGCCGCCGACGCGCTGATCGACCTCGGCTCGCCATTGTGGGCCGGCGCGCCGTTCACGGCGGTGTTGTTGGGCCACAGCGACATTCCCGATTTGCGGTTGCCGGCCCCGTGCGACCCGGTGCGCTTCTTGTCGGCCACTCCGATTACGGCAACCGAGGCGGCCTGGGTGCGGCTCAAGGGCGCTGAGACCATGCGACAGACCTGGCTCGACGACGGCGTCGATGTGCTGGACCCGCTTCGCTGAGGTGCTCGCCCTACAGCCAGCCCTGCTTTCGGAAACTCAGGTACAGCAACAGGCAGACGGTGACCATGCCGCCGATCACCGCCGGGTAGCCCCAATGCTCGTCGAGCTCAGGCATAAATTTGAAATTCATGCCGTAGATGCCGGCCACCAGCGTGGGCACCGCGACGATACCGGCCCAGGCCGAGATCTTGCGCATATCGCTGTTCTGCTGCATCCCGACCCGGGCCAGCGCCGCCTGGACCAGCGTGTTGAGCATGTCGTCGTAGGCAGAGATATGGTCGGCGGCCTCGGTCTGGTGGTCGGCGACGTCGCGCAGGTAGCGCCGGACTTCCTTGGAGATCAGGTCCTTGTTCTCGGTCTGCATGCGCTGGAATGCGATCGATAGCGGACTCACGCACCGGCGTAGCTCGACGACTTCACGCTTGAGCAGGTAAATCGGTTCGACGTCGACGTTGCGGCCGGGAGCGAACGCCACTTCCTCGGCACCGTCGACGTCGTCTTCCATCAGGCAGGTCACTTCCACGTAGTGATCCACCACGTAGTCCGCGATGGCGTGCATCACCGCGTAGGGGCCCAGCCGCAGATGGTCAGCGTCGCCGTCCATCCGCTTGCGGACGTCGGCCAGCCCCCCGTGCTCGCCGTGACGGACCGTGATCACGAAATTCTTGCCGACGAAGATCATGACTTCGCCGGTCTCGACGATCTCGCGCGCCAGTACCACCGACTCGTGCGGGACGTAGTTCACGGTCTTCAGGACCAGGAAGAGCGTGTCGTCATATCGTTCGAGCTTGGGCCGCTGATGGGCGCACACCGCGTCTTCGACCGCCAGGGGATGCAGGTCGAAGACCTCGGCCACTTCCTGCATGTGGTTGGCGTCGGGTTCGTGCAACCCGATCCACACGAACCCGTCCTGCCCCATCAACTCCAGCTCGCGCACCGTGCTCAGCGCGTCGGCGTAGCCGTACTTTCCGGGCAGTCGTTGGCCGTCGACGTAGACGCCGCAATCGACCAACGGCTGCGCTGGGTGGGTGTGCTTGTGATGTTGGTGTCGCTCGTGTACTCGCGGCTTCGCAACCGCTCTCATTGTTTCGGGCAATGCGTCGGGTCCCGGGAACATGTCAACCTCCCATCGCGGCGCAGGTCGTTAGCGAGCGGTGCTAAATGCTACGCGTCCCGGCCTAACAGCGGGCGACGAGTTTCGGACCGGAGGTCGGAGCCCGACCCGTCGTGCGCTAGTTTCGACGCGAACCAAACACTCTTTAAGGAGCACATCGACGTGAGCGCAAGTCCTTTGAAGGTCGCTGTCACCGGCGCTGCCGGCCAGATCGGCTACAGCCTGTTGTTTCGCCTGGCCAGTGGCTCGCTGCTGGGCCCGGACCGCCCGATCGAGCTGCGGCTGCTCGAGATCGAGCCCGCGCTCAAGGCGCTCGAGGGTGTCGTCATGGAACTCGACGACTGTGCCTTCCCGCTGCTGTCCGGCGTGCAGATCGGCGCGGACGTGAACAAGATCTTCGACGGGGTGAACCTGGCCCTGCTCGTCGGCGCGCGTCCGCGCGGCCCGGGCATGGAGCGCGGCGACCTGCTGGAGGCCAACGGCGCGATCTTCACCGCCCAGGGCAAGGCGCTGAACTCGGTCGCCGCCGACGACGTCCGGATCGGGGTGACCGGCAACCCGGCCAACACCAACGCGCTGATCGCGATGACCAACGCCCCTGACATCCCCAAGGAGCGGTTCAGCGCGCTGACCCGCCTGGACCACAACCGGGCCATCAGCCAGGTGGCCACCAAGACCGGCGCCAAGGTCACCGACATCAAGAAGATGACGATCTGGGGCAACCACTCGGCCACCCAGTACCCCGACGTGTTCCACGCCGAGGTCGGCGGCAAGAACGCGGCCGAGGTGATCAACGACCAGGCCTGGATCGCGGACTACTTCATCCCGACCGTCGCCAAGCGCGGCGCGGCGATCATCGACGCGCGCGGCGCCTCGTCGGCCGCCTCTGCCGCGTCGGCCACCACCGACGCCGCCCGCGACTGGCTGCTGGGCAGCCCGGAGGGCAACTGGGTCTCGATGGCGGTCGTGTCCGACGGTTCCTACGGCGTGCCCGAGGGGCTGATCTCGTCGTTCCCGGTGACCACCAAGGACGGCGACTGGACGATCGTGCAGGGCCTGGAGATCGACGAGTTCTCCCGCGCCAAGATCGACGCGTCCACCGCCGAGCTGGCCGACGAGCGCAGCGCGGTCACCGAGCTGGGGCTGATCTAAATAGGTCCGCTGGTTGTCTGACAAGGGGTTATCGCGGCGGCCTCGGGAGCGATTCCAGGATTGCTAGACAGGCTGAGTACTCTAGGGGCCGTGTCCGAAACCCTTGACATGGTGAAGCGCCTTCCCGAGCCGAATCCCCAGGTCGTCGTCACTGACGAGGAGATCTTCGAGGCACACGTAGGCGGCAAGCTTTCGGTAGGCCTGACGGCTCCGCTGGACACCCAGCGTGCGCTGTCGATCGTCTACACCCCGGGTGTGGCGCAGGTCAGCCGCGCCATCGCCGCCGATCGCACCCTGGCCGCCCGCTACACCTGGGCCAACAGGCTGGTGGCCGTCGTCAGCGACGGCAGCGCGGTGCTGGGCCTCGGCGACATCGGGCCGGCGGCGTCGCTGCCGGTGATGGAAGGCAAGTGCGCGCTGTTCAAGGAGTTCGGCGGGCTGGACGCGATCCCGATCGTGCTGGACACCAAGGACCCCGACGAGATCGTCGAAACCCTGGTGCGGCTGCGCCCGACCTTCGGTGCCGTCAACCTGGAGGACATCTCGGCGCCGCGCTGCTTCGACATCGAAAAGCGCGTCATCGAGGCGCTGGACTGCCCGGTCATGCACGACGACCAGCACGGCACCGCGATCGTGGTGCTGGCGGCGCTGATGGGCGCCACCAAGTTGCTCGGCAGGGACATGTCCTCGGTGCGGGTGGCGGTGTCGGGTGCCGGGGCGGCCGGTGTCGCGTGCACGAATCTCCTTCTCGCCATGGGTGTTTCCGACATCACCGTGCTGGACTCGCGCGGCATCGTGCATTCCGGTCGTGACGACATGAACAGCGTCAAGGTCGAGCTGGCGCAGCGCACCAACCCCGACGGTCGCACCGGCGGGCTGGTCGAAGCGCTGGACGGCGCGGACGTGTTCCTCGGGGTGTCCGGGGGCGTGGTGCCCGAAGAGCTGATCGCCACGATGGCGCCCGACGGGATCGTCTTCGCCCTGTCCAACCCGGATCCCGAGATCCATCCCGACGTCGCGGCCAAATACGCGGCGGTGGTGGCCACCGGGCGCAGCGACTTCCCGAACCAGATCAACAACGTGCTGGCGTTTCCCGGGATATTCCGCGGCGCACTGGACGCCGGAGCGCGCCGGATCACCGAAAAGATGATGGTGGCCGCGGCCGAGGCGATCTACTCCGTGGCCAGCGAGAACCTCGCGATCGACCGGATCGTGCCGAGCCCACTGGATGGACGCGTCGGGGAGGCGGTCGCCGCTGCGGTGGCTTTCGCCTCGGATACCTCCTGGGAGTGAGCATCGGCAGGCTGGCCGCGCTGCTCCTGGCTTTGGCGCTGGTGCTGGCCGCCCCCGTCGGCTGCTCGGCGCACAAGGGCCATCCGGAGGTGGTCGTCGGATCCACGCCGGACCTCGAGTCGAGGCTGCTGGCCGCCATTTATGTATCGGCGCTGCGGGGATACGGCTCCGCGGCGCATGCCCAAACCGCCGCCGACCCGATGGCGAAACTGGACTCGGGCGAGTTCACGGTGGTCCCCGCCTTCACCGGCCAGGTGTTGCAGCGGCTGAAGCCTGGCGTCGCAGTGACGTCCGACAAAGATGTCTATCGCGTGATGATCTCGATGCTGCCGGAGGGCGTCCTGGCGGGCGACTACACCACTTCGGCAGAGGACAAGCCGGCGCTTCTGGTGACTCAGGCCACCGCCGCGACCTGGGGCGGTAAGGACCTGCCTGCTTTGACCAAGCATTGCGACGGGCTGGTCGTCGGGATGGTCGCGGGCACGCACGCACCCTCGACGGTGGGCCCGTGCCGAATGCCGGTCGCTCGCGAATTCCCTGATGGCACAGCGATGTTCGCCGCGCTGCGGGCGGGTCAGCTGGCCGCGGCGTGGACCACCACCGCCGACCCCAACATCCCGGGGGACTTGGTGGTGCTGAGCGACGACAAACCCCCGCTGATCCAGGCCGAGAACGTGGTGCCGCTGTATCGGCGCAACGCGCTGACCGATCGGCAACTGCTGGCGCTCAACGAAGTGGCCGGCGTGCTGGATACAGCGGCGCTGGCGGATATGCGCCGCCAGGTGGCCGGGGGCGCCGATCCGCAGGCGGTGGCCGACGGGTGGATGGGCGAACACCCGCTGGGCCGCAGTTAGCTCTGGCGTGCCGCATCGAGACTGCACCGGTGGCGTCGAGACTGCGTACAGGTACACGTTGTGCGACGAGGGGCCGCCCTCAGTGCAGTCTCGGCGAGCCTGCGGGCGTCCTCACTGGCGCGGGGTCGGCAGCAGCCGGCCCAGCACGGGGCCGAACAGCCGCTGATAGCCGGAGCCGGTCAGCCGCACCAACGCATCAAGGATCTTGGCGTCCGGGCCGACCAGTACCCGGGCCCGGTTCTTGCGCACGGCTTCCAGGATGATCTGCGCGGCCCGCTCCGGGCTGGTGCGGGCCAGCCGCTTGTCGAACAGTTTGGCCATGTCGTCGGCGTCGAGTCCCTCGGCAGCGGTGGCGTTGCGGGCGATCGCGGTCCTGATGCCGCCGGGGTGCACGGTGGTCACCCCCACCGGGTGGCCGGCGGCCACCATCTCCTGGCGCAGCGCCTCGGTGAAGCCGCGGACGGCGAACTTGGCCGAGTTGTATGCCGCCTGTCCGGGGACCGCGAAGATCCCGAACAGGCTGGAGACGTTGACGACGTGGCCGTCGCCGGAGGCGATGAGGTGCGGCAGGAACGCCTTGGTGCCGTTGACGACGCCCCAGTAGTCGACGTCCATCACCCGTTCGATGTCCTTGAACGAGCTGACCTCGACGTCGCCGGTGAAGGCGATACCGGCGTTGTTGTAGATCTGGTTCACCTTGCCGAAGTGCTCGTTGACCGCGTCGGCGTAGAGCAGGAAGGCCTCCCGTTCGGTGACGTCGAGCCGATCCGTTTTGACCGACGCGCCGATGGCCTTCAGCCGCTCCTGGGTCTGCGCCAGTCCTTCGGTGTCGACGTCGCAGATGGCGACCTTGGCACCGGATCGCGCCAACTCGACGGCCAGCGCCTGGCCGATACCCGAGCCCGCACCGGTGACCACCGCGACTTTCCCGGCGAACCCCTGCATGAGCATCCTCCCTCGTCTCGCTCAGTTGCGTCGAGGCTAACCGGTACCAGCGGTCCCCGATACCAGTGGGTCCCAAGCGCCGGCCCGGACGCCAGACTCCGCACCGACTGGGCGAGCGCGCTCATATGCACGGGAATTTGCGTTATCGCCGTACATTTGCGGCCCCTCGCGCCGCACCGGCTAGGGCTACAGCCAGCTAGCCGAACGCGGTGTCCAGGATCTCCTGCTGTTCGACGGCGTGCACCTTCGACGAACCCGACGACGGCGCCGACATCGCCCGGCGGGAGATGCGCTTGATCCCGCTGAGCTTGTCGGGCAGCAGCTCGGGCAGCTCCAGGCCGAACCGCGGCCAGGCGCCCTGGTTGGCCGGCTCCTCCTGCACC
>NZ_DATJYB010000479.1:0-4034 GCF_035499775.1 Mycobacterium sp.
GAAGGCCGGGTCCCCGTAGCCCAGGTTGACGAGAGTCGTTAAGTCCGGTTGGAGCAGATCCGTGAGCGGTTTTCCGATCACCGGGATCGCATGCAGCGGCGCCAGCAGTGGTAGCACCGCCCCCGGCGGGGTCATCATGTAGTAGGTAGTGTTCGTCGATACCTCGCCACCAGGGCCGGGTTGACCCACTGACCCGTCCAGTTTCACCAGGTCGCCCGGGGGAAGCGTGCTCGGATCGACACCCGCATATGTGGGGTGCACTGTCGCGATGCCGACGAAGGCGTTGAGGTCCGAGAGAACATTGAGCGGGTAGCGCGGGAAATCGGCGAACCCGTCGTATTGCAGCGTGTAGATGGTGGTTTGGTACGGCGTATCGGCCGGGGTCGCGCCATAGAACGTTACGCCCAGACTCGGAAGTTGAAGTGGCTGGTTCGGCGTCATGTCCGGGAAGCGTGCTAGGAGGCCACCGTTGGGATTCATTTGATCTGCCATCAGCACGAAGCTGAGGTCACTTGTCGGGGGACGCATGGCGGCGGGCAACGCGTCGAGCTTTTCCATTTCCAGCGAAGAAATTATGGCGCTTTGCGATATGCCCTCAACGACGACCTTGTTGCCGGACCCGGGAATGAGTAGCCCATGCTGCCCTTCACCCGTTCCCACCAGGGTGTTGTTCAGAATCGTGACGCCCTGGGCGACCGAGTCGTCGAGTGTCAATTCCTTGGAGCCGAAGAACGGATACAGCCCCTCGGGAGTGACTAGCTCTGATGGGATGTAACTGCCGAAGCCATTCGGTACGAGGTAGTGATTGAAGATGTTCGTCACGAAGCCGGGTGTGTTGGAAGGTATCGGATTGCCGCTGCCGCTCATGATCAGCGCAATGTTCGTGTTCGTGATCAGCGGCTGACCTGCCCCCGGTAACGGCACCGGAGCCACAGGGGCCGCCGCAGGCGCGGCGCCGCCACCCAGCAACGACTGGACCGGTGACGTGATCCGCCCTAGCGCCCCAGCGAGCCCGGTGGCGTTGGCGGACTCGGCTTCGGCGTAGGTGTTCCCCGCGGCGGCCAGGGCCTTGGCGAATTGCCCATGAAACGCCGAAGCGTGTGCGATGGCTGCCTGATACTCAGCGCCGTATGTGTTGAACAACGTCGCACAGGCGGCCGACACCTCATCGCCGGCCGCTGCCAGCAGGCCGGTTGTTCGGACGGCGGCGGCCGTATTGGCCGCGCCGATCGCTGAACGAATGTCGGCAACGTCCGCCGCAGCAGTCGTCATCAACTCCGGTTGGGCGGTCAAAGTCGTCATCGGCCATGTCCCTCCACGACAAGGGCTATATCTGTGCCATACCGACGACCATGGAGCCGATGACCGACGAACCGGGCCTTCGTGGTGCTGGCTGCAGTCAGCTTAGGGCGGGCTTGTCAGCTTGTATGCGTTTTCGTTGTAGTTTTGCGGTTCCTTCTATGAAAAGCGGCTCTTCATTTATGACGGTGTAGTTGGGGTTTGAATCCGCCGGTTTCCAGTAGCGATCTGGCGATGTAGTTGGTGAGGTTACGGAATCCCAGGGCGGATCCTCGGAGGTGCTCGAGACGGCCGTTGATCGCTTCGGTCGGCCCGTTGGATGTGCCGGGCCGGTCGAAGTAGGCCAGTACGTCGGCGGCCCGCTTCTTAAGTGTCCGTCCGAGGGTGATCACCTCGTGCAGGGCTTTGGGGACGCCGGTGCTCAGCGCGGTGATCAGCGCCGCCATCATGGTGCGGCCTGTCTTGCGGTCGGGGTGCCGGTAGGCGGCCACGGTGCGCTGATACATCGTCCACGTGGCTTCGACCTCGGCGTGGGCGTCGACGGCGAACAAGGCCGCCAGCCGGGCCTTTTGCTTATCGGTGAGCAGATCGGCCCCAGTCTGCAAGGTCCGCCGGCACGCATAGAGCGGGTCGGTCTTGCGGCCCCGGTGCCCACGGGTGGTCTGCTGGACACGGCGCCGGCATTCATCGAGGGCGTTGCCGGCCAGCCGGACCATATGGAAGGGGTCCATCACCGTCGCTGCATCGGGCAGCTCTTCAGTGGTGGCGGTCTTGAGACCGGAAAATCCGTCCATGGCAACGACTTCCACTCGGTCACGCCAGTCTTGTGGCCGCTCAGCGAGCCATTGTTGGAACGCCTTCTTGGACCGCCCTTCGACCCTGTCGAGCAACCGTGCCGGGCCGGAGCCGTCGCGCACCGGTGTCAGGTCAATGATGACGGTGACGTACTTGTCGCCGCGGCGGGTGTGACGCCACACGTGTTCATCGACACCGATCACCCGCACACCGTCGATGCGGGCTGGATCGGCGATGAGTACCCGCTGGCCTTCGGCGAGCACCGCGTTGTTGGCGGTGTTCCACGACACCGCCAGTCCTTCGGCGACCCGGGCCACGCTCAGGTGCTGGCAGACAAGGGCTTCCAGCGCCCACCGCAGACCACGGCGCGACAACGCGGCCCGCGGCTCGGCTGCGCCACTGTTGTCTTGGCGCCACACATGACGGCAACCGACGCATCGGTAGCGGCGCACGGTGATCAACAGCGTGGTGGGCCGCCACCCGAACGGCTCATGAGCCAACCTTCTGGTCACGGTGTCGCGCGGGCTGCCTTCCTCGCCGCAGCGCCGACACCATCGATCCTCGTCGATGATCCGACACGCCAACAGTGCCCGGTCAGGCTCAACGCGTTGCCCGGTCACCTCCAGTCCGAGCTCATCGAGGCGGCAGAACGTGATCAGATCAGGGCAAGCGAAGGTAGCGTCAGGCATGTCGAGGTCTTCCCCAACTGGGCGGTGTGAGAACTCCCATCATCGGAAGACCTCGACCTCTACCCCGGCAACGACGCGCCGCCCACCTCTACACCCTCAACTGCGAAGAGCCGGTTTTCGATGTAGCTGTTGTGCCTGACGTCGGAGTCTTCGGTGCCCGGTCTCGACACGGGTGAGCGGGCGCGAGGGTGCTTTGGCGGGTGGGTGGTTCGGGCCAGGGTTCTGGGGGGCGCGAACTTCGGGCCAAGCCGGCACGATCGGCTAGGTGTCCAGCGTTGTCGGTGGAAGGCGAGTCAACGCGGAGTCTCCAATGCGGGACTGATGTGGCGGCTGTGATAAGTGTCATCGCATTGGTCACAGTGGCCTCATTGGCGTCCGCGACAGGCGACTACCGTGGTGCCCATCTCGCAGCGACAACTCCCGGCCCGCCGTCTGCCTGGTCGGTTCTGTCACCTTCGGGAGCGAAGCCGCGTCTGGCCCGCAGCGAGCCTGCGCCGACGGCAGCGAGCCTGCGCTGATGGCGCCGAGCCTGCGTACAGGGCGCGGCCAAGAGCCGAAACTACGCCGTCACCGCAGTTTCGACGTAGCGAGCGACCGCCAGTACGCGGCGCTGGTCACGAGCGAGGGCCAACCTAGACCGACGGCGTCGGCAGCTCCATTGTGACCGCGTCGTCGTCGGGTTCCTCCCTGAGCATCAGGGCCCGAACCACTGGGCGGGGCCCGTAAGCGCGCAGCATTCGGCTGGCTGGGCGCGGCCGCACTACTTGCGGCCACCAGAACCAACGTCCGAGCAACGCGGCGATAGACGGCATCATGAACGAACGCACAACCAACGTGTCGAACAACAGACCCAGGCCGATCGTCGTGCCCACTTGAGCGATGATGCGCAGGTCGCTGACCGCCATGGACATCATGGTGAAGGCGAACACCAGACCCGCGTTCGTCACGACCTTGCCGGTACCGCCCATAGCACGGATCATGCCCGTTTTTATGCCGGCAGCTAATTCTTCTTTCATCCGTGATACCAGCAACAGATTATAGTCGGATCCCACTGCCAAAAGGACGATTACAGACATCGGCAGCACCATCCAGTGCAATTTAATGCTCAGAATATACTGCCAGATCAGGACCGACAGCCCAAACGATGCGCCCAACGAAAGTGCCACTGTACCCACGATAACTAGTGCGGCCACAAAACTTCGCGTGATGATGAGCATGATGATGAAAATAAGGCAGAGCGAACCGACTCCC
>NZ_DATJYB010000480.1:0-2125 GCF_035499775.1 Mycobacterium sp.
TTCAGGCCATCTCTCGCAGTTGTGGTTTGAGCACCTTGCCGCCGGCGTTGCGCGGCAACTCGTCGACGAATCGCACCGAGCGGGGTGCTTTGAAATTCGCTAAATGCTCACGGGTGTAAGCAATCACAGACTCCTCGTCGAGGCCGGCTCCCGGCCGGGGGACCACGAACGCCCGGCCCACTTCGCCCAGCCGCTCGTCGGGCACGCCGATCACCGCGGCGTCGGCCACCCCGTCCATCCGGGCCAGCACCTGCTCGATCTCGGCGGGGTAGACGTTGAACCCGCCGCAGATGTACATGTCCTTGAGCCGGTCGGTGATACGCAGGTTGCCCGCCGCGTCAACGGCGCCGATGTCGCCGGTGTGCAGCCACCCGTCGGCGTCGATGGCGGCGGCGGTCGCCTCCGGGTCGTTCAGGTAGCCCAGCATCACGTTCGGCCCGCGCAGCAGCACTTCGCCGGTCTCAGAACCAGTTTCAGCATCGATCCGCAGCTCGAAGTCGGCGAACGGGCGCCCGCAGGTGGTCGCGACGGTCACCGCGTCGTCGTCGGCGCGACACATGGTGCCCATGCCGCTGGCCTCGGTCAGGCCGTAGGCGGTCAGCACGATGTCGATGTCCAGTTCGGACTGCATGCGTTCCACCAGAACCACCGGCACGGTGGCTGCCCCGGTGACCGCGAACCGCAACGAGCTCAGGTCGTAGTCGCGGCGGGCCGGGTGGTCGAGCAGCGTCTGGTAGATCGTGGGCGGCCCGGGCAACACGGTGATGCGGTGCCGCTCGATCGCCTGCAGCGTGCGCAGCGGGTCGAACGTCAAGTGCGGGATCAGCGTCGCCCCGGTCTGCAGGCAGGCCAGGATGCCGGCCTTGTAGCCGAAGTTGTGGAAGAACGGGTTGATGCACAGGTAACGGTCGTCGCTGGTGATCTTGCCGTTGGCGGCCCACGACGCCGAGCCCCCGAGCGACTGCCGGTGCGCGCATAGCACACCTTTGCTGCGGCCGGTGGTGCCCGAGGTGAACAGGATGTCGCTGACGTCGTCGGGCGTGACGGCCGCAGCGCGGTCCTGGACCTCGTCAAGGTCGACACCGTCAGCCATGAACTCGTCCCAGGTCCCGTCCTCGGCCTCGATCGGTATACGCACCAGGTGGCGCAGCGCGGGCAGTGCGTCGCGGTCCAGGTCGGCAGCCCGGTCGACCCCGAGGAACCGACCGGCGGCGAACAGCACCGGCGCATCGGTCCGGGCCAGGATGTCGGCGGCCTCGGCCGCGGTGTAGCGGGTGTTCAACGGCACCATCGCGGCGCCCGCGTGGTGAATCGCCAGGCAGGCCACCACCCAATGCCAGGTGTTCGGCGACCAGATCGCCACCCGATCCCCGGCTGCGACACCGAGCCTGATCAGCGCCGAAGCGGCCCGGTGTACCTCTTCCCGCAGGGACGCTGCCGTCAAGGAACGATCCTCGGTGATCAGCGCAGCGTGGTCGGGAGACCGGCGGGCAAAACGATCCAGCGCCGCGGGGATGGTGCGGGGATCGCCGGTCACTGGGATACTCCTAACAAAGCAAGTGCTTGGTAGGTTAGCGTACAGGGCATGCAGGACGTCGAAGAGTTCCGGTCAGAGGTACGTCAGTGGCTGGCAGACAATCTCGCCGGGGAATTCGCAGCGCTCAAGGGCCTCGGCGGGCCGGGTCGTGAGCATGAGGCGTTCGAAGAACGCCGGGCCTGGAATCAGCATCTCGCCAAAGCCGGGCTGACCTGCCTGGGCTGGCCGGTCGAGCACGGCGGGCGCGGGCTTTCGGTCGCGCATCGGGTGGCTTTCTACGAGGAGTACGCCCGAGCCGATGCGCCCGACAAGGTCAACCACTTCGGCGAGGAACTGCTCGGGCCGACGTTGATCGCGTTCGGAACCCCCGAGCAGCAGCAGCGCTTCCTGCCGCGCATCCTCGACGTCACCGAGCTGTGGTGCCAGGGCTATTCGGAGCCCGGCGCAGGCAGCGACCTGGCCAACGTCTCGACCGCGGCCGAGCTTGACGGCGACCAATGGGTGATCAACGGCCAGAAGGTGTGGACGTCGCTGGCCCACCTGTCGCAGTGGTGCTTCGTGGTCGCGCGGACCGAGAAGGGCTCCAAG
>NZ_DATJYB010000481.1:0-15072 GCF_035499775.1 Mycobacterium sp.
GGGGTGCGACGCGAATATCGGTGGGCAGAGGCCGACCGACACTTCTGGATCGCCGACGAGCGGGGCACCTGGCATATCCGCGAAGCCGAGGAGCAGAAGATTCACCGCGCGGCGGGGGACCGGCCGGCCGAGGTTGTCAGCCCAATGCCCGGCAGTGTGATCGCCGTCCAGGTCAGTTCCGGCGCCGAGATCTCCGAGGGTGACGTGGTGGTGGTGGTCGAGGCGATGAAGATGGAGCACTCGCTCGCCGCACCGGTTTCGGGACGAGTGGAAGTTCTGGTGTCCGTGGGAGACCAGGTGACCGTGGACCAGGTGCTGGCGCGGCTGGTCCCACCAGAGGGCTCAGAGGACAAGGGATAAAGGATCAATGACGACAACGATTTCTGGGGGCACGCTACCCAAGGAATACGAGGATCTTCGCGACACGGTCGCCGATTTCGCGCGCACGGTGGTCGCGCCGGTGTCGGCCAAACACGATGAGGAGCACAGCTTCCCGTACGAAGTCGTGGCCAAGATGGCGGAGATGGGGCTGTTCGGCCTGCCGTTCCCCGAGGAGTACGGCGGGATGGGCGGCGACTACTTCGCGTTGGCGCTCGCACTCGAAGAACTCGGCAAGGTCGACCAGTCGGTGGCGATCACGCTGGAGGCCGGGGCCAGCCTGGGCGCAATGCCGATCTACCGCTTCGGCACCGAGGAACAGAAGCAGAAGTGGCTGCCGGATCTGACGGCGGGCCGGGCTCTCGCAGGGTTCGGGCTCACCGAACCAGGCTCGGGCTCGGACGCCGGGGGCACGCGCACCACCGCCCGGCTGGAAAACGGTGAGTGGGTTGTCAACGGCAGCAAGCAATTCATCACCAACTCGGGCACCGACATCACGTCGCTGGTGACCGTCACTGCGGTGACCGGAACTATCGCGGACGGCAAGAAGGAGATATCGACGATCATCGTGCCCAACGGCACACCGGGATTCACCGTCGAACCGGTCTACAACAAGGTCGGCTGGAACGCGTCGGACACCCACCCGCTGAGCTTCGACGAGGCACGGGTCCCCGAGGAGAATCTGCTGGGGCCGCGGGGCAGCGGCTACGCGAACTTCTTGTCCATCCTGGACGAGGGCCGCATCGCGATCGCCGCACTGGCAACCGGGGTCGCGCAGGGCTGCGTCGACGAGAGCGTCAAGTACGCCAAGGAGCGTCAGTCCTTCGGCCAGCCGATCGGCTCCTATCAGGCGATCAGTTTCAAGATCGCGCGGATGGAGGCGCGTGCCCACGTCTCCCGCACCGCGTACTACGAAGCGGCGGCAAAGATGTTGGCGGGCAAGCCGTTCAAGAAGGAGGCGGCGATCGCGAAGATGATCGCCTCGGAGGCGGCGATGGACAACGCCCGCGACGCCACCCAGATCCACGGCGGCTACGGCTTCATGAACGAGTATCCGGTGGCCCGGCATTACCGAGACAGCAAGATCCTCGAAATCGGCGAGGGCACCACCGAGGTACAGCTGATGCTGATCGCACGATCGCTGGGGTTGCGATGAGCTCCGGCAAGTCAGTTGTCCAGCGGGGCTTGTGGTTTGAGGAGTTCGAGGTCGGCACCACGTATCTGCACCGTCCCGGCCGCACGGTTACCGAGGCCGACAACGTGCTGTTCACCACGCTGACGATGAACACCCAGTCGTTGCATCTGGATGCGGCGTGGGCCGCCGAGCAGCCGGGATTTCGGGGCGAGCGGCTGGTGAACTCGATGTTCACGCTCTCGACCCTGGTCGGCCTGTCGGTCGCACAGCTGACGCTGGGCACGATCGTGGCCAACCTCGGCTTCTCCGAGGTGTCCTTCCCCAAACCGGTTTTCCACGGCGACACCCTGTACGCGGAGACCGTGTGCACCGACAAGCGCGAGTCGAAGAGCCGACCCGGCGAAGGCATCGTCACCCTCGAGCACACGGGCCGCAACCAGCATCGTGACGTGGTCGCGCGAGCCGTGCGCACCACGCTGGTCCAGAAGCGACCCACCGACGGGGAGGCGTGATGAATCTGCGCGCCGCCGGCCCGGCCTGGCTGTTCTGCCCCGCCGACCGCCCCGAGCGGTTCGCGAAGGCCGCCGCTGCCGCCGATGTGGTCATCCTCGACCTGGAAGACGGTGTGGCCGAAGCGGACAAGCCCGCCGCGCGCAAGGCGCTGCGGGACACGCCGCTGGACCCCGAGCGCACCGTGGTCCGGATCAACGCGGCCGACACCGACGAGCATGCGCGCGACCTGGATGCGCTGGCCGATACCGCCTACACCACGGTGATGCTGTCCAAGACCGAATCCGCCGCGCAGGTGGATGCCCTCGGTCCGCGTGACGTCATCGCACTGATCGAGACCCCGCGCGGTGCGGTGTTCGCCACCGAGATCGCCGCGGCGTTGGACACCGTCGCGATGATGTGGGGTGCCGAGGATCTGGTCGCCACCCTGGGTGGCAGCTCCAGCCGGCACGCCGACGGCACCTACCGGGATGTGGCCCGCCACGCACGGTCGGCGGTCCTGCTCGCCGCATCCGCATTCGGCCGGATCGCTTTGGACGCAGTGCATTTGGACATCAAGGACATCGAGGGTCTGCAGGCCGAGGCCGATGATGCCGTGGCGGTGGGCTTCGACGCGACGGTCTGCATTCACCCCAGCCAGATCCCGGTGGTGCGCAAGGCGTATCGCCCCAGCGAGGAGAAGCTGGACTGGGCGCGGCGGGTGCTGGCGGCGGCCAAGACCGAGCGCGGGGTATTCGCGTTCGAAGGCCAGATGGTCGACTCCCCGGTGCTCAAGCACGCCGAAATGATGCTGCGGCGGGCGGGCGAAACGACCCCGCGGTGATGGCAGCAGCCACCCGGTCCCGGTGGTTGCGACACGGTTTGCGGTGCTGAGCCGATCACCCCGGTGCCCTGCGATTTGAGCGCATAATGGTGAAAGCGCCCGTGTTGCGGCGAGCCAAGCGCTCCGGATCGCGGCGGCCCGCCGCATCACCCGCGCCGACGCGAAGGATTGGGCGGTATGGCGGGGAATTCCCAGATGCCGACAACTGTCGACCTCGAGCCGGTGCAACTCATCGCCCCGGACGGGACGCCGACGGCCGAATGCCGTTACAGCCGTGACCTTCCCGTGGAGACACTGTGCTGGCTCTACGAGATGATGGTGGTCACCCGTGAGCTGGACACCGAGTTCATCAACCTGAAACGCCAGGGCGAACTGGCCGTGTTCGCGTCCTGCCGCGGTCAGGAAGCCGCCCAGGTGGGAGCGACGGCCTGCCTGCGCAAGACGGACTGGCTGTTTCCCCAATACCGCGAGCTGGGAACGTATCTCGTGCGCGGCATCCCGCCCGGACACGTGGGTGCCGCCTGGCGCGGAACCTGGCACGGCGGTCTCGAGTTCACCAGGAAGTGCTGCGCCCCGATGTCGATTCCGATCGGCACCCAGACCCTGCATGCGGTTGGCGCGGCGATGGCCGCGCAGCGCCTCGGGGAGGACTCCGTGACGGTCGCCTTCCTCGGCGACGGCGCCACCAGCGAAGGCGACGTGCACGAGGCGCTGAACTTTGCCGCGGTGTTCACCACGCCGTGCCTGTTCTACGTGCAGAACAACCAGTGGGCGATCTCGCTGCCGGTATCCAAGCAGACCGTTGCACCGTCCATCGCGCACAAGGCAATTGGCTACGGCATGCCCGGCATCCGAGTGGACGGCAACGACGTGCTGGCCTGCTACGCGGTTACCGCCGCGGCCGCCGCCCGGGCCCGGGCCGGCCACGGCCCGACGTTGATCGAGTCGGTCACCTACCGGCTCGGTGCGCACACCACCGCAGACGACCCCAGCAGATACCGCACCCAGGAGGAAGTGGACCACTGGGCCGCATTGGACCCGATTCCGCGTTACCGCACCTATTTGCAGGGCCAGGGACTGTGGTCGGACCGCCTCGAAGAACGGGTCGCCGCGCGGTCGAAGAGAATGCGGGCCGAACTGCGCGAC
Source organism: Mycobacterium sp. (assembly GCF_035499775.1). Taxonomy (GTDB): domain Bacteria; phylum Actinomycetota; class Actinomycetes; order Mycobacteriales; family Mycobacteriaceae; genus Mycobacterium. The sequence continues at coordinate 3,993 of NZ_DATJYB010000481.1, forward strand.
GCGGTGTTCGACGCACCTGATTTCGACGTCGACGAGGTGTTCACCTCGGTGTACGCCGAAATCACCCCCGGATTGCAGGCGCAGCGCCAGCGGTTGCGCGACGAACTCGCCCGGAACGAGTGAGGAGCGGCGGATGACCCAGCTCGCCGATCCTCCGGCCGGTCCCGACCCGACGCTGACCCTGCCAGTCGCGAAGGCGGCACTTGGCGCGCAGTCGTTGACGATGGTGCAGGCGCTCAACCGCGCGCTGCATGACGCGATGGCTGCCGACGACCGGGTGCTGGTGTTCGGCGAGGACGTCTCGGTCGAGGGTGGGGTGTTCCGGGTTACCGAGGGCCTGGCCGAAACATTCGGTGAGGCCCGGTGCTTCGACACGCCGCTGGCCGAGTCTGCCCTGATCGGGATCGCGGTCGGGCTGGCGCTTCGCGGTTTCGTGCCGGTCCCCGAGATCCAGTTCGACGGATTTTCCTACCCTGCTTTCGACCAAGTGGTCAGCCATCTGGCGAAGTACCGCACCCGCACCCGTGGCGAGGTGAACATGCCGGTCACGGTCCGGATCCCGTCGTTCGGCGGTATCGGTGCGGCCGAACATCATTCGGACTCCACCGAGTCCTACTGGGCGCACACGGCGGGCTTGAAGGTGTTGGTCCCGTCGACTCCCGCGGACGCGTATTGGCTGCTGCGGTACGCGATCGACTGCCCGGACCCGGTGATGTATCTGGAGCCCAAGCGGCGCTACCAGGGTCGTGGAATCGTCGATACCGGCCGGCCGGAACCCCCGATCGGGCGGGCGATGGTGCGTCGGCCCGGCAACGACGTGACCGTGGTGACGTACGGCAGCCTGGTGAGCACCGCGGTGTCCACCGCGGAAGATGCAGAGCGGGAACGTGGTTGGAGCCTGGAAGTCATTGATCTGCGGTCGCTGGTCCCGTTGGACTTCGACACCATCGCCGCGTCGATCCACCGGACCGGCCGCTGCGTGGTCATGCACGAGGGGCCGCGAAGCCTGGGCTATGGCGCCGGTTTGGCCGCCCGGATCCAGGAGGAGATGTTCTACGAGCTGGAGGCTCCGGTGTTGCGCGCCTGCGGTTTTGACACCCCCTACCCGCCGGCACGGTTGGAGCGATTATGGCTGCCGGGTCCCGACCGGCTGCTGGATTGCGTTCAGCGCGTGCTGGAGCAGCCGTGAGCCCGGACGTCGCGCAGGAGCGGGTGAAGTCTTTCCGGGTTCCCGACCTTGGCGAAGGCCTCGAAGAGGTGACGGTCTCGTACTGGAACGTCGAGGTCGGCGACGACGTCGAGCTCAACCAGATCTTGTGCTCGGTGGAGACCGCCAAGGCCGAGGTCGAAATCCCGAGTCCGTATTCCGGCCGGATCGTCGAAAGACGCGGCAGCGAAGGCGATGTGCTCAAAGTGGGGGCGGTGCTGGTGCGCATCGACATCGCACCGGCCGAAACGCTCAACGGCGAGGCGCCGGATGACGCACCAGCCCCCACACTGGTCGGTTACGGCGCCGACGCGAGCATCGATACCAGCCGACGGCCCAACCGGCCGCTGGCCGCGCCACCGGTACGCAAGCTGGCCAAAGAACTTTCGGTTGATCTCGCGTCGCTGCCACGCGGCGCCGGCGAAGTGATCACCCGCGCCGATGTGCTGGCGGCCGCGTCCGTGTCGGCACCCGACGTACGACCAGTCCGCGGCGTGCAGGCCCGGATGGCAGAGAAGATGGCGTTGTCTCACAAAGAGATCCCGGCCGCCAAGGTCAGCGTCGAGGTTGACTGTGGCGAATTGCTGCGGTTGCGCGACCGGTTCCGCTCGGTGGTACCGGCGCCCGATCACGAAATCACGCCGTTCGTGCTGACACTGCGGCTACTCGTTATTGCATTGACCCACAACATCATTCTCAACTCGACCTGGGTCGACGCGCCGGAGGGCCCGCAGGTGCACGTCCATCGTGAGGTGCAGCTGGGTTTCGGTGTAGCCACCAATCGCGGGCTGCTGGTCCCGGTGATCGCAGACGCCCACCTCAAGACGACTCGTGAATTGGCCCGTCGTACCTCAGAGTTGATCGCCGCCGCGCGCGGGGGCACCGTCACGCCGGCGGAACTGCGCGGCTCGACGTTCACCGTGTCCAATTTCGGTGCGCTGGGCGTGGACGACGGCGTGCCGGTGATCAATCATCCCGAGTCGGCCATCTTGGGTATGGGGGCGATCAAGCCGCGCTCGGTGGTCGTCGGGGACGAGGTCGTCGCGCGGCCGACGATGACGCTGACATGCGTGTTCGATCACCGGGTCGCCGACGGCGCACAGGTCGCCCAGTTCCTGTGCGAGCTGCGGGATCTGATCGAGTCGCCAGAGACCGCACTGTTGGACCTGTAGCAAACCCCGAGATCTTTAGAATCCTCCAAGGCCTCGCGCCGATGCTTGGGGTATGGCGACCGCGGCGGAGACGAAGACCCTCAGCAGCAAGGCTGTCCGGCTCGGGTCGGCGTTGGTCTCCCTGGTCGCGGCGTGCGTTGTCGCACTGGTGATCTGTTTCGCGTATTTCACCGCTCCGATACCGGGAAATCGGTGTCATGCGCAGCACGCGACGGCGGAAGATGCGAGCGGGCGCACGCTGGCATGTGACCCGAAGACGATCGGAAGCCGAGAATTGGTCTGGCAATAAGCGTGAAGTCGTAGCTCGGCCGGACCTACTGTCGCTGCGGTCCTTGCGCTGCGGCCAAGCGGGCCGCGAAATCCGGCGACTGAATCGAATTCGCTTGCGGCCCAAGCTCTAAGCGCTTCGCGAGTTCGTGTTGCTCGTTGTCCAACGACCCGGGGCTCGCCGTGGCGCGCATCGTGGCCTTGGTGGCCAGCACCACCTCGCGCGGGGCGGCCGCGGGCCCGGCGGCCAGCTCGAGCGCGGCGGCCACCGGGTCGTCGGCCACGCTGAGCGCCAGCCCGTGCCGCACCGCGGCTTCGGCGTCCAACCGGATGCCGAACAGCAGGACAGCACGGGCGACCTGCGGGCCCACCGCCCGCTGCAGCATCCAGGTCGCGCCACCGCCGGGATGCAGTCCGAGTTTCTGGAAGCGCGCGTCGAACAACGCGCGTGGCCCGGCGATGCGCACGTCAGCAGCCAGCGCCAGGTTGAGCCCCGCGCCGACGGCCGCGCCGTTGACGGCCGCGATGGTCGGCAGTCGGCAATCTCCCACGGCCATGAAGCCGTCGTAGAGGGCCAGCAGTCCCGACTCCGCGCCCCCGCCGCCCGCAGCCCCCAGCGCACTCAGGTCGGCGCCGGCGCAGAACGCTTTGCCCGCGCCCGTGATCACCACGGCGTGCACGTCGGGATCGGCTTCGGCCTGCTCGACAGCGGCACGCAGCAGCACCGACATCTCGGCGGTCACCGCGTTACGCCGGTCGGGGTCGTTGACGGTGATGAGTGCGACGTGATCGTCGACGCTGAACAAGACAAGCTCGGATTGGGTCATCGCCGTAACAGTACTTCGCATCCGGACCGGCGGGCCTCAGGCGGTCTGGGCCGTAGCGCTCGGGCGCAGCGCGCCCGGCGAGCGGCCGGTGTGCTTCTTCACCAGCCGGTGCAGTGTCGCCGGATCTCCCAGCCCGACCGCGGCAGCAATCTCCTCGAGCGACATCCGGGTGGTTCGCAGCAGATGCAGCGAACGCTCAAGACGCACCCGCTGCACGAGTTGAAGCGGGCTGAGACCGACGGCAGTGCTGGTTCGCCGGGCGAGCGTCCGTGGGCTGAGGCCGCACCGGTGCGCCAGCGACTCCAACGAGTGCGATTGGTCTAAATGGTTGCGCACGAACGATTCCAGCGCCGCCACTGTGTCGTCCCGGGCCGCCAGGTGCGAAGGAATCAGAAAGCTCGCCTGCGACGTGCGCTGATCGACGACGAGGCGACTGGCCAGTTCGTCGGTCAGCGCCGCCCCGCCGAGGTGGCGCATGACCGCCAGCATCAGGTCGATGTGCGCGAAAGCGCTGCCCGCCGTCCAGATCGGCCCGTCACGTACCACCATCTCGTCGATCACCACGCGGGCCCCCGGTGCGGCCTCGGCCAACTCCGCGCCCAGCCACCACGTCGTGACACACCGCCGCTGGTCGAGTAGACCCGCGGCAGCGAGCACGAACACGGCGGTGCACGACGCGGCCACGTCGGCGCCACGGGCGTGCGCGCGCACCAGCCACCGGCCGGCTTCGGCGACGTCGGTGGCGTCCAGCCGGTCCGCGATCTCCGCTGCGGTGGCGGCACCCAGTCCCGGCATGACGACGACGTCGCGCGGTCTCGCGTTCACCAACGGCTGCGCCGGTGCGATCAGCCCGCCCCGCAAGGTAACTCGGCTCTCGCATGCGACGAAACGCAGATCGAAGGTGGGGCGGCCGATGATGCGATTCGCCGCGGACACCACGTCGATCGTGGTGCCCACCGCACTCGCGCTAGCTCCGTCCAGCACCAGAACGTCGATACCGATCATGTGGCGAATTATGCAAGAAAGTTGTTATTCATGCCAGTGGCGCGAAGGACCGCAGAAACCGCGTGCGCGGACTCGAACGGTGCCAGGATGGTGATGCAATGGAACGGACAGCCTCATCGAAAGGGCATGACCTTGACAGATGTCCCAACTCGCCACGTGTTGCCCATTCCAGATGTGAAACATGTCGGCTTGACCACATATGACGCCAGGGATCCCGACACTCATTACCCGCCGATCGTGGATCTGCGGCCGCCCGCCGGGGCGCCGAACATCCTGATCATCCTGCTCGACGACGTGGGCTTCGGCGCATCGTCGGCGTTCGGCGGCCCGTGTGAGACGCCGACGGCGGAGCGACTGGCCTCCGGTGGGGTGAAGTTGACTCGTTTTCACACGACCGCGCTGTGCGCCCCCACCCGGCAGGCACTGCTGACCGGTCGCAACCATCACTCGGTGGGTATGGGTGCGATCACCGAGATGGCGACGTCTGCTCCCGGCAACAACAGCATCCGGCCGAAGGACAAGGCTCCGGTCGCTGAGACGCTGAAGCTCAACGGATACTCCACCGCACAGTTCGGCAAGTGTCACGAGGTGCCGTTCTGGCAGGTGACCCCGGTGGGCCCGTTCACCCAGTGGCCGACCGGTTCGGGGTTCGAACACTTCTATGGGTTCGTCGGCGGCGAAGCCAACCAGTACTACCCCGGGCTGTACGACGGGACGACGGCGGTTGAGCCACCCAGGACACCCGAGGAGGGCTACACCCTCACCGAGGATCTCGCCGACCGCGCCATCACGTGGGTGCGCCAGCAGAAGGCGCTGATGCCGGACAGGCCGTTCTTCATCTACTTCGCCCCGGGGGCAACCCACGCACCGCACCACGTGCCCGCCGAATGGTCGGACAAGTACCGCGGGCGGTTCGACGCCGGCTGGGACGCGCTGCGCGAACAGACCCTGGCCCGGCAAAAAGAACTCGGTGTCGTCGTCTCGGATGCGGAGCTGACGGCCCGCCACGACGAGATTCCCGCCTGGGACGACATGCCCGACGATCTCAAGCCGGTGCTGGCTCGGCAGATGGAGATCTACGCCGGCTTCCTCGAACAGACCGACCATGAAGTCGGACGTGTCATCGATGCGATCGACGACCTGGGTGTCCTCGGCAACACGGTGGTGTTTTACATCCTCGGCGACAACGGCGCATCGGCCGAGGGTACGGTCAACGGCTGCTTCAACGAGATGACCACGCTGAACGGCATGCCCGGCATCGAGACTCTCGAGTTCCTGCGGTCGAAGATCGACGACTTCGGCACACCGGCGGCGTACAACCACTACGCGGTCGGCTGGGCGCACGCGATGTGCGCGCCGTATCAGTGGACCAAGCAGGTGGCATCGCACTGGGGTGGCACCCGCAACGGCACCGTCGTGCACTGGCCCAACCGCGTCACCGACACCGGTGGCATCCGCAACCAGTTCCACCATGTCATCGACGTCGCGCCCACCCTGCTCGAGGCGGCCGGTCTGCCAGCGCCGTTGTCGGTCAACGGTATTCAGCAAGCTCCGCTGGAGGGCGTGAGCATGATGGGCACGCTCTGCGACGCTGACGCGGCTGAGACGCACACGCTTCAATACTTCGAAATGATGGGCAATCGGGGCATCTACCACCGGGGCTGGACCGCGGTGACCAAACACCGCACTCCGTGGAAGGCCGACCAACCACCTCCCTTCGATGTCGACGTCTGGGAGCTATACGCACCCGACGACTGGACCCAGGCCCGGGATCTGGTGTCCGAGCTGCCCGACAAACTCGCTGAGCTGCAACGCCTTTGGTTGATCGAAGCGGTCAAATACAACGTGGTTCCGCTCGACGACCGTGGGTTTGAGCGAATCAACCCCGACATCGCCGGGCGGCCGCAGCTCATCCGCGGCAACAGTCAACTGCTGTTCTCCGGCATGCGGGTCAGTGAGGCCTGCGTCCTGACCCTCAAGAACAAGTCGCACTCGGTGACGGCCAGTATCACCGTTCCGGAAACCGGCGCCGCCGGCGTCATCATCACGCAAGGCGGTCAGGTGGGCGGCTGGAGCCTCTACGCCCATGAAGGCGTGCTCAAGTACTGCTACAACTTCTTCGGGATCGAGTACTACATTACCGCCGCTGATCACCCCATTCCCGCCGGAGAACACCAGGTGCGGATGGAATTCCGTTACGACGGAGGCGGATTGGCCAAGGGCGGGGAAGTCACCCTGTACTACGACGGCCAACAAGTCGCAGCGGGCCGCGTCGAGCGGACCCAGCCTCTGGGGTATTCCGCCGACGAAGCATGCGACGTCGGCTCCGACACCGGATCACCGGCTTCTCCCGACTACGGCGCCACCGGCAACCGCTTCACGGGGGACATCGCCTGGGTGCAGATCGACATCGGCGAGGACAGTCATGACCACCTCATCACCGCCGAGAACAAGTTCAACATCGCCATGGCGCACCAGTAGGCCTGAGCGGGCAGCGCTCGGCGAGTGCTGGCTACCGCGCCGCCCGCCGCCTAGGCGATACGTACCGGACCTTGTCACCGATGTTCACCGTGACCTCTGGCAGATCGGTTGTCCCGACCGGTCCCTCGTGGGAGATCTCCTGGCGCTTGCTCAGCGATGTGGCGAGCGAGCCGAGGGCTCCTGATGTCCGAAATATCTCAGCCCTCGAGTATTTAGGATGCACATCAAGCACCTTGACGCGCAGCTTCTCGATCGGCAGCTCACCAATCACTTCGCCGGTCTCGGGGTCGATAAGCCTGTCGCCGCGCTCTGACATCACTGCGAAGTCCATGCCGGATTTCACACCATGCTCGGACCCGCGGTTGATGATCAGCGTGTATTGGTCTTCGACGCGAGCGACGCTGCCTTCGTTGGGTTCACGCACCGTGGTTGCCAGGGCCGTCGTCTCACTCGGCTCGTCGTCATCATCGGTGAAGAACGCCTGCGCGGCGGGTTCGCGTGTCGCCGAGCCGTACTCCCCGTGGTAGGAGGGCTGGTGCGCGTTGCCCAACGCCAGTTCGGTCGCGGTTTTTGCTCGTACCGACTCAATGAGCGCTCCGAATATATGGCCATTCTGTAAATGACGTTGAGCCGCGGAAAGCCGATCGTCGATAAAGCGAAGAGACCTTTGCTCATCCAGAGTCGGGTAATCCGTGCTCGCTGATTGCTGATAGGGCCCCTGCTTGCTGTACCAGCGATGAGCGACGACGCCGAGGGCGATGGATAGCCCCGGAACAAAGACGATCGCGCATGCCTGCCCGATGGCGCTGTTCGGATGTGCAAGACCTCCAACGATGCCCAACGCGGCAACTACGCCGAGGATGGCCATGGTCAGCAATGGAGACGGTCTGAACTCGATAAGGCGGGTTAGCCACCTTTTGGCCAGCAGAGCGGCCTGGGGCGCCGCCGACGCGATGGAAGCCGCCAGCGCAGCCAGAGCGGACACGATGGAGGTTGCCAGCGCGGCAAGGGTTGCCCGCGCAGTGGGGGCTTTCGGAGCTTCTTCTGCCGCCTTCGGCTCAGGTTCGTGAGCCGTGTCGAGCTTGAACTCGGTCGTCGGCGCATCGACGGGCGTCGGCTCGGCGGAAGGCCCCGAGCCGTTGGTATCGGCGCCTGCTGTTCTTAAAGGTGGTTCCCCATTAGCCACCGTGCCATCATCCCACCGCTTCACGAGAAATAGACCGCCTTGTTGACGCCCCGAAAAACGGAGGACGTACCGCCGCGGTGGCGAGCGCCTGATCATGCAGGCGAAAGAAAGGTTTCTTTCGCACAGCGTGGGTACACGTCGACCTCATGAGGGGTACGGCGTGGAGAGTGGCGCAAGCACGACGTCGCGTCGAAGAACTTGCCGAGCGCGGCCAGAAACTGGCCGACCATATCCCGGTCACCAGGCAGGACGTAATACTGGCAAACCGTCGGGCCGAGGAAGCGCACCTGCGCGCGGAGGATACCCACCGTACGGCTGAAGAGCAGCATGCGCGGTTTGCGGAGCTACGGCGCGCCGAGCAGGAAGGTGGCGGCGTGCCGTCCACATCAGCCGCCCCGCGATAGCGGTTCAGCGTCCGGACTGTCGCGCAAAATTTGGCCCGGCACGCCGCCGGTCCCATCAGTCACTCCAATCGCCGGAGGAAAGGATATGGCTTTCGGCTCGGCCATCAGCGACAAATTCGGTTGCTGCGCAAGGTTTGTCGGAACTTGTCGCTGATAGCGGGACACAAAGACACACCCTGACATTTCGACGGGTGGGACTGATGTCGAATGCCCGCTTGGGATAGTGCCCGGCAATATCGAAGACGATGCACAATTTGAGCGGGTGGTCGGGAGCGCGGCGGACGGACTTCGCGCACCCGATCGAAGAGCTGATCGAGAAACGGACAAACCGATATTGAGTAGCGATGTCATAGATCGACTTCCCAAGGCGGAATTGCACGTTCACCTGGAGGGAACGCTGGAACCGCAGCTCCTGCTGGATCTGGCTGCCCGCAACAAGATTCCAGTGCCGTGGTCGAGCGCGGGGGAGCTGCGGGAGGAGTACGCGTTCTCAAGTTTGGAGCACTTCCTGTCGCTGCTGTTTCGCGGTGCGCAGGTGCTGCGGCAAGCCCAGGACTTCTACGACCTGACCCGCGCCTATCTTGCGCGGGCGGCGCGTGACCAGGTGCGCCGGGCAGAGGTGTTCTTCGGTTCCCAGACGTTCCTGGATGCCGGTGTCCCGATAAGCAGCCAACTCGACGGCATCTTCGCCGCCATCGACGACGCCCGAACCGACTTCGGCGTCAGCGCGGAGGTCATTCTCACCTCGCAGCGCCACCGTCCCAATAGCACCGCGCTCGAACTCGTGGAGCTGACGCTGCCCTGGCACCATCGGATCCTGGGATTCGGGCTTTCCGGCGCCGAGCGCAACAACCCGCCGTCGAAGTTCGTCGACTACTTTGCCCTGTGCCGGCGCCTGGGTTTTCGGACGACGATCCACGCGGGGGAGGACGGTCCGTCCAGTTACGTCCGAGAAGCGCTCGACCTATGCCACGCCGACCGCATAGACCACGGGGTTTCGGCCGCCGAGGACCCCGACCTCGTCGCCCGCCTGCGCGACGAGCAAATCCCGTTGACCATGTGTCCGCTGTCCAACCGCCAGCTCAAGGTGACCCCCGACCTGGCGACCCATCCTTTGGCGCAACTGCACAACGCCGGCGTGATGGTCACCGTGAACTCCGACGACCCGCCGTACTTCGGCGGCTACATCAACGACAACTACCGAGCCGTCCGCGACGCCCTCGGGCTCACCTCCGATGAGCTTGCCGCCCTGGCGATCAACAGCTTCACCGCGTCGTTTGCTGATCAAACCGACATTGACGCCGGCGCCACTGAAGTGCACGCGGTGCGCGCCGGCCAATAGCGCGATGCTCCAGTTGTCGTTGTTAGCAAGAAGTTACGAGGCCGGCGTTGAGGCGCTGCGCACTTTCGCGCGGCCATGGGTGGGTGCAGACTCGTGGCATGAAGCTATGTGGGCTCACCGCCGTCGCGCTGACCGCAGCGCCCCTGCCCCCGCCGCCGTCCCTGCGTCGGCCGGACGCGTCGATGCCAGCGAGGCTGGGGTGACCGCGCCCGCCGGCGGCCCTGAGCCGCGTCGCGTGCTGAAAGGTCTGTCGGACATACGCGCGTTCTTTCACAACAACAAGGTGCCGCTGTACTTCATCTCGCCGACCCCGTTCAACCTGCTCGGCGTTGACCGCTGGATACGAAACTTCTTCTACCTGACCTACTTCGACTCCTTCGAGGGCACACACTCGCGCGTGTTCGTGCCCCGGCGACGCGACCGCCGTGATTTTGACTCCATGGACGAGGTGTGCAGCCACCTCCTGTCCGATCCCGAGACGCTCGAGTTCATCGCGGGCAAAGGTCCCGGTGGCAAGGCCTGCTTTGTGATGATGAACGAGGAAATCCAGGCCCTCGCGCGTCAGGCGGGTCTCGAGGTTATGCACCCGCCGATCGAGCTGCGCCAGCGCCTAGGCTCCAAGATCGTCATGACTCGCCTGGCCGACGAGGCGGGGGTACCGAGCGTGCCTAACACGATCGGGCGGGCCGGCTCGTACGACGAATTGCTGGCGCTCGCCCAAAACGCCGGATTAGGAGATGACCTCGTCATCTCGATCGCTTATGGCAACGCCGGCAGCGGGACGTTCTTTGTGCACGGTCAGGGCGACTGGGACAAGAACGCCGGTGACCTGGTCGGGCAGGACCTCAAGGTCATGAAGCGGATCCGCAATGTGGAGGTGTGCCTCGAGGGTGCCGTGACCCGCCACGGGACCGTGATCGGCCCCGCGATGACGAGTCTCGTCGGTTATTCGGAGCTGACTCCGAGCCGTGGCAGCTGGTGCGGCAATGACATCTGGCACGAGGTGCTGCCGCCCGCACAGACGCACGCCGCGCGGGAAATGGTGGGAAGGCTGGGCGACGTCATGCGCCGCGAGGGTTACCGCGGTTACTTCGAGGTGGACCTTCTGCATGACCTCGACTCCGACGAGCTCTACCTCGGTGAGGTGAATCCGCGCCTGAGTGGCGCCAGCCCGATGACGAACCTGACC
>NZ_DATJYB010000482.1:0-8309 GCF_035499775.1 Mycobacterium sp.
CGATGCCGGTCACCATCGGGGGCTGCCGGGTGTCCTCCCCATTATTTACGGTCGGTCCAGATGTCTTGTCAGCTCTAGAAGTTGGGCCTCGAGTTCGACTACGGCGTGCGCGCCGCGACGCTGGATGCCAGATATTTTCGAGTCGCTGAAGTATGCGTCGAGACATTGCTGCGTGCGCATGCTGAATCACCGCTCCCCGGCGTCCTCGCTTTTCCCGGTGTCTTCGCTCTTCGCGGGGTCCTCGACGACGTGATAGGCCGGGTCGACCAGGGTGACGGGCCGGTTGCCGCTCTGGCGTGCCTTGCCGATGATCCGCAGCAGCTGACCGGGCTGGATGTCGGCGCCGCCATGCCCGGGACGAAACGAGATGGCCACCTCGCCGGTGTCGTCGCCGACCACGACCTGGCGGTACGTGCGCCTGCGTTTGGTGACGTCCTCGACCTCGCTGACCCGTCCCTCGAAGGTCGCGCGCTGGCCGGGGATCAGGTTCGCCACCGTGATCACCGACTGCGGGCGCTCGGGATGTTCGTACGCTTCGACGTTCTGATTCTCGTCCTGCGAGACCCACGCTTCGACCTTGTCGAGCTCGCGGGTGAACCGCTGCTCGAGGCGCTCCGGGTACGCCTCCTGGATCCGCGATTGCACGTCGTAGGGCACGATCGTCGCGGCAGCGTTGGGGATCAGGCTCACGGCCCGGGCGATCTTGTCCGCGGTGCGGTCATGCAGTAGCCGCCCCAGCAGCGGCGCATAGGTTCGGCGGGGCAGCAACGCCGTCACATTGCTGTTCTTCTGCTCGTTGGCCGCCTTGGCGACCAGCATCTGCGCGGCCCGGTTGATCCGCCGGTCCGGGCAGTCCACGACCCGCAGCGGGGTGTCGAGTTCGAAATGATCCCAGCGCTGGCGCAGTACCGCGGCATGGGCCGCGTCGACCATGAAGTGCACCGCGATCAGCTCGTCGGCGCGCAATCCCTTGCCGTACCGCAGCGCTTCGATCACCGCGAGGTCGACCGAGTTCACGAAGACGAACACGCGGTGCCGGGCGTACTTGACCAATTCGGGGCGGTCGGTGCGGAACATCTCCAGAATGGCGTTCTCGGCGCGATATTCCTTGTTGAGCCGGATCAGGATGGCCACCAGCACCGGGAAGACGACCACCACCAGCCACGCACCCTCGGTGAACTTGGCAACCGCGAAGATGCCGACCACGATCGTCGACAGGATGGCCGCGGACAGATTGATCGCGAGGCGGTGTCGCCAACCCGGTTCCCGGTGAGTCAGATGGTGTTTGGTCATTCCGTAGCCGGCCATCGAGAACCCGGTGAACACGCCGATCGCATAGAACGGGACCAGCGTGTTGACCGAGCCTCCGGTGATCACCAGCAAAGCCACCGACAATGCCGTCAGCGCGATGATGCCGTTCGAGAACACCAGGCGGTGACCGCGTTTCGTCAGCTGCCGGGGCAGGAAGCGGTCTTCGGCGACGAAGCTGGCCAGTGCCGGGAATCCGTTGAAACTGGTGTTCGCGCCGGTGAACAGGATGGCCGCCGTCGCCATCTGGACGAGGAAGAACAAGACGTCCCCGAGCATGCCTTTGCCGAAGACCGCTTGGGCGATCTGCGACAGGACCGACGGGTATTCCGTCTTGTACGGCGTGGCGTGGGTGACAAAAGCCAGATAGGCGACGCCGGCCAGCAGCAGTCCGAGAACGGTGGCCATGGTGGTGAGCACCCGACGCGCGTTGCGGCCCTGCGGCTTTCGGAACACGTCGACGGTGTTGGAGATCGCCTCAACCCCGGTCAGCGACGAGCCCCCGTTGGCGAAAGCCCGCAACAACACCAGAACCGCTGCGCCGCTCATGACCAGCCCGTCGCCGTGATGGACGTCCACGGTTCCGTGCATCTGGTACGGGTCGAAGGGCGTCAAGCCCCAGAAGACATGGCGGACGACACCGACCACGATCATCAAGCCGACCATGACGATGAAGGAGTACGTCGCCACCGCGAACGGCATCCCCGCTTCCTTCAATCCCCGCAGGTTCAGGTAGCAGATGAAGATCACCACGCCGACGGTGATCGCCAGGCTGTAGGGACCTAGCCGCGGGATCGCCGACACCACCGCAACCGTCCCGGCCGCCGACTGCACGGCCACCGTCACCACGTAGTCGATCAGCAGTGCCGCGGCGGCGACCTGCGCCACCTTGGGCCCGAAATTCTCCCGCGCGACGATGTAGGACCCGCCCGCCCGGGTGTAGGCCATCACGACCTGGCGGTAGGACGCGGTCACCAGCACCAGGATCAGCAGGATGACACCGGTGATGGGAAGCAGCAACGCAAACGCCGCCAGCCCCGCATACGGCAGCAGCTCGATCAAGATCTGCTCGGGACCATAGGCGGTCGACGAGATCGCGTCCGGCGAAAGTGCGCCGAGCGCAACCGGATTCGACAACTTCTCGGCCTTCAGGTCCTCGGTGATGAGCGGCTTTCCGAGAAAGACGCGCTTGGCTATGTCCCCGATCGACAGCGGGATGCGCAGCTTGCCAGATTTACCGGCCGGACCAGGAGAAGTTGTCATCGACCACATTCCTTACCCATGAGAGCGCATTCTGCCGCTTCGGATGCGGCGGACCTAGCTGAGTCGGCTCACCGCGGCAGCGATGCGCTCGTCGGTGGCCGTCAGCGCCACTCGCACGTGCTGCCCGCCACCGGGACCGTAGAACTCGCCGGGCGCGACCAGGATGCCGCGCTCGGCCAGCCAGTTGACGGTGTCGCGGCATGGCTCACCGCGGGTGGACCACAGATAAATGCCCGCCTCCGAATGGTCGACAGCAATGCCCGCCGAGCGGAGCGCCGGCGCCAGGGCCGCGCGCCGGCGCGCGTAGCGTTCCCGCTGCAGCTTCTCGTGATCGTCGTCGTCCAGGGCGGCCACCATGGCAGCCTGCACCGGAGTCGGCACCATCATCCCGGCGTGTTTGCGTACCGCGAGCAGCTCGGCGATCAAGGCCGGATCACCGGCCACGAAGCCGGCCCGGTACCCGGCCAGCGACGAGCTCTTCGACAGCGAGTGCACGGCCAGCAGCCCGGTGTGGTCGCCGTCGCAGACCGAGGGATGCAGCACCGAGAGGGGTTCCGCGTCCCAGCCCAAACCCAGGTAGCACTCGTCGGAAGCAATCACGGTGGCTCTGTCGCGGGCCCATCCGACGACCTTGCGCATGTGGCCTACGCCCAGGACGCGCCCGGTCGGGTTGCTCGGCGAGTTCAGGTACAGCAGCGCCGGTGATTGCGGGCCCAGCTGGGTCAGCGAGTCCGCGAGCAGCACCTGCGCTCCGGCCAGCCGGGCACCGACCTCGTAAGTCGGATACGCCAACTCGGGCACCACGACCACGTCGGCCGGGCCCAGACCCAGCAGAGTCGGCAGCCAGGCGATGAGTTCCTTGGTGCCGATCACCGGCAATACAGCCGACTCGTCCAGGCCGGCGACACCGAAGCGACGGGCCAGGGCGGCCACCGCCGACTCGCGCAGCTGCGCGGTCCCGGCGGTGGCGGGATACCCGGGTGCCGAAGCGGCGGCCGCCAGCGCCTGTTGGATCAGCGGCGCGACCGGATCGACCGGGGTGCCCACGGACAGGTCGACGATGCCGTCCGGATACGCCCCGGCCAGCGCCTTGGCGTCGGCCAAGGTGTCCCAGGGGAACTCCGGCAGGGACGCCGAGACGCGCCCGCTCAGTCGCCCTCGCCCTGCGGTGGCAGGTCCTTGATCACTTGCGGATCGTTCTCGGTCATACCGACCTTGGCCGCGCCGCCGGGTGATCCCAGCTCGTCGAAAAAGTCGGCGTTGATCTGCGTGTACTGGCTCCACTGTTCGGGCACATCGTCTTCGTAATAGATCGCCTCGACGGGACAGACCGGTTCACAGGCTCCGCAGTCGACGCACTCGTCGGGGTGTATGTACAGCATCCGGGCACCCTCGTAGATGCAGTCGACCGGGCACTCCTCAATGCATGCCTTGTCCTTGATGTCGACGCAGGGCTGGGCGATCGTGTACGTCACGGACGTCTCCTCAAGGTGTCCTCCATGTACTGCTTCTTTGGTGGGCTGCTGTTCGCCTGCCGGCGGCTGCTTCGCGGCAAGCGTTCGGTTACTGATACTAGACGTTGCACATACACGTCAACCACTGGGCACGCCCGGAGATATGTCCAGCCGTACGCATCTACTGCGCATGTGACGAGGCGGCTGTTTAGTCTCCCTGCATGGATCGCATCTGGCAGTGGGTGTGGGATCGGTGCGGGCCGCGGTACTCGTGGGCGATGTGCGCGGTCATGGTCGCCGAGTTGCTACCGGTCTACCTCGTTTTTTCGTTGATGATCGTCGCTTTCGAAAGGTCCGATCGCTACGTCGAGGCGGCCGCGGCAACCGCTGGCGCCGTGCTTGTCATGGTGTATGTGAGCATCCTTCCGGGGCTGGGCCCGAGCCGCCTCGTGGAGCGGTGGGCCGCCGGGGACGACGTCGAGCGGACCGGCGCACTGGACGCGACCTACACCTGGGCCCGGGTGGCGGGAGCCCGAGCGGTGGGGGCTAGTGCTGTTTTCATTGCCGCGCTGTTTCTGCTGGTGGGCGCGATCGCCGGCGCGACCGGGTCACGGTTGGTCCAGTACGCGATCCTGGGCGCGGCATCAGGAATCTCGGTGCTGCTGATCGCCGTGCACAGTTACCCGGAAGGAGCGCTGCGGCCCGCGAGGGTCGCCATCGCCGGCGACACCGGAGTGGGTGATGCGCTACCGCGCCACCGCCCGACCTTCGCCGCGTGGTCGAATCTGGCCGTGCTCGCGGCCGCGTTCGCGTTCGCCGCCGCGGGCGCGATGCAGGCCGTCGTGATCGACCGCGTCCGGGAGACCCCCGGGCTCGTCGTCGCGATCGGGTGCGGATTGGTGCTCTTCTTCGCGGTGCCGCTCACCGTCGGCGCCTCGTTCTCACCGTCCCTGCAACCCCTGCGTGACCTCGCCCAAGGAACCGAACGTGTCGCGGCCGGCGACTACAGCGGCCGCCTGCCGGTGGTTCAAGACGACGATCTCGGCACGCTGGCGGCGTCGTTCAACCGCATGCAGGCCGGGTTGGCCGAGCGGCGACGACTCCACGCCGCCTTCGGAACCTACGTCGACCCTGCCCTCGCCGCGCGGCTGCTTGAGCAAGGTGATGACGTGTTTACCGGTGAGCGCCGCGAGGTCACGGTGATGTTCGTCGACATCCGCGATTTCACCCCGTTCGCCGAGGCGAATACCGCTGAGGACACGGTCGCGCGCCTTAACGCGCTCTTCGAGATCGTCGTGCCTGCCGTCGTCGATGCCGGTGGGCACGTCAACAAGTTCCTCGGCGACGGCGCGCTGGCCGTCTTCGGCGCCCCCAACGACCTCGTCGATCACGCCTACGCGGCGGTACAGGCCGCGGTGCTGATTCACCGCTTGGTCGCTGAGCGATTCGACGGGGAGCTTCGCATCGGCGTCGGGATCAACACCGGCGTGGTGATCGCCGGAACCATCGGCGGCGGCGGCAAGCTCGAGTTCACCCTCATCGGTGACACCGTCAACGTGGCGGCCCGCGTCGAGCAACTCACCAAAACCACTGGCGACACAATCCTTCTCACCCAGCAGTGCGTCGACGCCTTGCCGTCGCGACCACCCGGACTCGTCGACCGGGGATTCCATGTCCTGAAGGGAAAGTCCGCATCCGTGCAGGTCTTCGGCCTCTCCCAAGACCCCGGTGCGCGTTTGGACCCCTCCTGACTCCGATTACGCTGGATCGACACTCGCTGAAGGGAAGGGTTATCGGAGCCATGACCCCCTATCCGAACCTGTTGTCTCCGTTGGACCTTGGGTTCACCACATTGCGCAATCGGGTGGTGATGGGCTCGATGCACACCGGGCTGGAGGACCGGGCGCACCACATCGACAGGCTCGCCGAGTACTTCGCCGAACGCGCCCGCGGGGGTGTCGGTCTGATCATCACCGGCGGCTACGCGCCCAACCGCACCGGCTGGCTGCTGCCGTTCGCCTCGGAAATGACCTCCTCGACCCAGGCCCGGCGGCACCGCCACGTCACCGGGGCGGTCCACGACGCGGACGCCAAGATCCTGTTGCAGATCCTGCACGCCGGACGGTATGCGTACCATCCGCTTTCGGTGAGCGCGTCGTCAATCAAGGCTCCGATCAACCCATTTCGGCCGCGAGCCCTGTCAACCCGCGGCGTCGAAGGGACCATCGCCGATTTCGTCCGCTGCGCGCAACTGGCCCGCGAAGCCGGCTACGACGGAGTCGAAATCATGGGCAGCGAAGGATATCTGGTCAACCAGTTCCTGGCGCCGCGCACCAACCGGCGTACCGATTCCTGGGGTGCCACGCCCGCCGATCGCCGCCGATTCCCGGTTGAGATCGTGCGCCGCACCCGCGCGGCCGTCGGGCCCGATTTCATCGTCTGCTACCGGATGTCAATGGCCGACTATGTCGAGGAAGGCCAAAGCTGGGACGAAATCGTCTCGTTGGCAACCGAACTGGAGGCTGCCGGCGTCACCATCATCAACTCCGGCTTCGGTTGGCACGAGGCGCGCGTGCCGACGATCGTCACCTCGGTGCCCAACAGCGCCTTCGTCGACATCAGCAACGCGGTGGCCGAACACGTCAGCGTCCCGGTGGTGGCTTCCAACCGGATCAACATGCCGCAGGCCGCCGAACAGATCCTGGCCGACACCCAGGTGCAGCTGATATCGATGGCCCGGCCCCTGCTGAGCGACCCGGAGTGGGTGCTCAAGGCGCAGTCCGACCGGGCGGCCGAGATCAACACCTGCATCGCGTGCAACCAGGCCTGCCTGGACCACGCCTTCGGCAGGAAGACGGCGTCGTGCCTGCTGAATCCGCGGGCGGCGCACGAGACGAAATTGGTGTTGTCCCCAACGCGGCGCGCCCGCTCGGTGGCCGTGGTCGGGGCCGGGCCGGCCGGGCTGGCCGTTGCGGTCAACGCCGCCCAGCGCGGACACCGGGTCACCCTTTTCGAGGCCAACGACTTCCTCGGCGGCCAGTTCGACTTGGCCCGCCGCATTCCCGGCAAGGAGGAATTCAGCGAATCCATCCGGTATTTCTCGACGATGCTGGCCAAGCTCGGCGTCGAGGTCAGGCTGGGCACCCGAGCATCAGCCGACGACTTGGCGGCCTTCGACGAGGTCGTGCTGGCCACCGGGGTGGTACCGCGCATTCCGGACATTCCCGGCATCGAGCACCCGAAGGTGCTGACCTATGCCGAGGCGATCACCGGGGCCAAGCCAGTCGGAAAGACCGTGGCGGTGATCGGCGCCGGAGGCATCGGGTTCGACGTCAGCGAACTGCTGGTCACCGAGGAGTCACCGACGCTGAATTTAAAAGACTGGAAGCAAGAATGGGGAGCCGCCGACCCCCAGGAAGCACGCGGCGCCTTGACCACTCCCCTCCCGTCGCCGGCGGCGCGTGAGGTGTACCTGTTGCAGCGCACCAAAGGCCCGCAGGGCACGCGGCTGGGCAAGACCAGCGGATGGGTGCATCGGGCATCGTTGAAGGCCAACGGCGTGCACCAGCTGTCCGGGGTGAACTACGAGCGGATCAGCGATGACGGCCTGCACATCAGTTTCGGCCCCCACCGGCAGCGGCCGCAGGTACTGGCGGTGGACAACGTGGTGATCTGTGCCGGCCAGGAGTCGGTGCGCGACCTGGAGGACGACCTGCGGCGCAGCGGGGTGGCCCCGCACATCGTCGGCGGCGCGGCTTTTGCTGCCGAGTTGGACGCAAAGCGCGCCATCAAGCAAGGGACACGGCTGGCTGGGCAACTCTAACGATCTACATAGCATTTACACAGCAAGGCTGTTGCAAGCCGCTGACCTGCAGAAAGTGCTGTGCGACACGCCTTGGGGGATGACTTTGGTGATCAAAGTAGGCCCACGCGGCTGGTACCCTCAACGAAAGACGGCAACCGCCGGGCACTGTCGTCGCCGTCTGCGCGACGGTACAAAAATTTGGGGAAAGGTCCACCAATGAAGAGGTTGTCGCTCACCAAACTGGCCGCCGGATTTGGCGGTATCGCATTCGCGTTGACCGCGGGCACCGGGATCGCCTCCGCCGATCCGATGGATGCGGTCATCAACACGACCTGCACCTACCCGCAGGTGATGGCCGCGTTGAACGCGACGGATCCAGCGTCCGCCGCGAAGTTCAACAACAGCACACTGGCGCAGAACTTCTTGAACAACTTCCTCAGTGCCGCTCCTCCGCAGCGGGCGCAGATGGCCAACCAGAT
>NZ_DATJYB010000483.1:0-3928 GCF_035499775.1 Mycobacterium sp.
GGAGCGTATCGCGCTATCCGGCGGGGCGCATATCGATTTCAAATAAACTTCTCCCATGGTCGAATTTATCGACCCTCAAAAAGCGGTGATATAGAACGGGTTTCGCGGACCGTGTAGGCGACAACGCGCTCCCGTTGGCTCGGCTCGCCGCCGACGGCTACCGGACAGGGCGGCTATCGCGTTGGCCTACGACCTAATTGTCGTTGCGAAGAAGTTTCAGCACGGCGACGGCGGCAACGGGGGCGCCCCGCCCAGATAGCGGTGACCCGCACTCATTGGCGCATGGATGTCTTTCCGGCAGAGGTGGAGTCCGCTCTGGTCGGGCACCCCGGCATCGCCGATGTCGTGGGGATCGGAATCTCCGATGAGCAGTGGGTCCGCCGGATGCACGCGGTGATGCAACGCGCCGACGGCGCTCAGCAAACAGCAGGTGATTGAGTACGCCAAAAGGCGGATGGCCCCGTGCAAGGCGCCCAAGGCCGTCGAATTCGTCGACGCGAGTCCGCGCACGGCGGCCACCAAGGCGAACCAGGCGGCGGGTAGCGCCGGCAGACCCGGCGCGGCTCGATGGCCGGGTAATGTTGTGGCGGTGTGTATTCGGTGGCTAGGCGGCGCATTGGAGAGTGATGTGCAATCCCATTGCGGTTCGTTTGGGCGAGGTGGCTGCGGATCTTCCGTTCGGTGACGATGCGGTTGATGTGACCCATGGCGACGACGCCCACCCGCCCGTCTCATGGACCGGTGCCCCCCACCCAGCTAATGTACTATGGCTCGCACCACGAGCGGTGCAGATGAGCTCGCCCCGATCGCGGTGCATTACAGGAGCAACGAGCCATGGATTTCGCGAGCTATCCGCCGGAGGTCAACTCGGCCCGTATGTGGTCCGGTGCTGGGTCAGGACCGTTGTTGGCCGCGGCCGAGGCGTGGGACGCGCTCGCCGCCGGACTGCATTCGGCGGCGAATTCGTACCAAGCGGTGGTATCCGGATTGACCGCTGGTCCCTGGTTGGGGCCGGCGTCGGCGTCGATGAGCGCTGCGGCCGCGCCGTATGCGGCGTGGTTGCGAGTCACCGCCGCGCAGGCCGAAGAAGCCGGCGCTCAGGCCAAGTCCGCGGCCGCTGCCTACCAAACCGCGTTCTCGGCGACGGTTCCGCCGCCGATGGTGGCGGCCAACCGCAGTCAGCTGATGACCCTGGTCGCGACGAATGCGTTCGGAATAAACACCCAGGCGATCGCGGCCACCGAGGCACAGTACGGGGAGATGTGGGCACAGGACGTGGCGGCGATGTATGGCTACGCGGCCTCGTCAGCCTCGGCGACGGCGCTAACGCCGTTCAACCCACCCCCGCAGACGACTAACCCGGGCGGCTTGGCCAACCAAGCCGCCACCGGCCAGGCCACCGGCATCGTGGAGAGCACGGTCCAGCGAGCCTTCTCCGCGGTGCCCAGCGCCCTGCTGAGCGCGGCCACCCCGGCAGCGGCCGCGGAGGACGAATTGGCCTGGTTGAGCCTGCTGGCCGATCTGTCCACCATTTTCTTCGGCGTATCAGCGGGCATCGCCACCTTTGCTGTCGGCGTGCCTGCCAACGTGGTCGGGGTGACGAGTTTTCCGTTTACCGTCTACGGCACCCTGGCGGGTCTTCACACCGACGAGATCCTCAGCGGCTGGAACGGCGAGGAGCCCTTTCCGGGCACTGAGCCGGCGCCGGTGAAGCCGTTCCCGGCGCCGCTGCTCAACTTGCCGGCGGGCACGGTGCCGCCGCCGAGGCTGTCGGCCGGTCTGGGTGAGGCGAACACCGTCGGAGCGTTATCCGTGCCACCGACCTGGGCCGTCGCCACCCCGTCGGTGCGGCCCGTCTCCTACACGCTGCCGGCGCTGAGTGAAACCGCGGTCAAGGCGACCGCCGTACCGGCGGTGGAAGCCAGTGCGGGCAGCACGCTCGGCCAGATGGCACTGGCAGGCATGGCCGGAGGAGCCATGGCCGGAACCGTTGGCACCGGCGGGCGCCGGGGTGGCGGCAAGGCGGTTAAGAAAGCCGTTGCGCCTGCTCGCGCCAGAACTGTAGCGACCACCGGTGACAACGCGGCAACTGGCGAAAACGGCGAGGCGCCCAACGGCAAGCCTCGGGCTGTGGTCACCGGAGTCGCGGCCGAGCTACGTGAATTCGCCAAGCTGCGCGACGAGGGGATTTTGACCGACGAGGAATACACCGAGCAGAAGAACCGCCTGCTCGGTCGCTGAATCGCCCGTCTGAAGAAAGCAGCGGCCGTCAAGAAGAGGTATGCGCAGCAATGGATTTCGGGATCTATCCGCCGGAGATCAACTCCGGTCGGATGTACACCGGTCCGGGACCGGGGCCTATGCTGGCCGCTGCGAAGGCCTGGGACAGCTTGGCCGACGAGCTGTATAGGGCGGTCAGCGGATATCAGTCGGTGGTGTCGGAACTTACCGAACGGGCTTGGTCGGGTCCGTCGTCCGCGGCGATGAGCGCAGCGGCCGGGTCGTATGTGGAATGGCTGAGCGCTACCGCCGCGCAAGCCGAGGAAACCGCCGCCCAAGCCCGGGCGGCGGCCGCCGCTTACGAGGCGGCGTTCGCATCGACGGTGCCGCCACCGGAGATCGCCGCCAACCGCAGCCTGCTGGCGGTGCTGGTGGCGACTAACTTTCTGGGACAGAACACACCGGCGATCGCGGCCACCGAGGCGCTTTACGCCGAGATGTGGGTGCAGGACAGCCTGGCGATGTACAACTATGCAGCTTCGTCAGCAGCCGCGGTCGTGGTGACTCCGTTTGCCTCTCCGCACCAGAACACCGACCCGAGCGGGATGGCCAGCCAAGCCGCCGCGATCAGCCAACTCGGCACCTTCGCCGGCAATGTGCAAGGAGCCATATCGGTTGTGCCGCAGGCGTTGTCCGCGATGGCGGTACCGGCCCAGGCCGACCAGCTCGCCCTCCTGTCCAGCCTGGCCGCGCTCGTTATCGTTGGACCAAGCGACGCAACGAGCCTTTTCGGGGTCCTACCGGCAGATGTGCTGTCCACAATCGTGGATTTTCCTATCGCCGCGTTCACGACTGTGTCGGGTGTCGGTGACGATCACACTTTCAGCGGCTGGAACGGGGAAGAGGCCTGGCCGGGTACCGGACCGGCACCCGTGCAGCCGTTTGTGGCGCCCCTTCCGGGATTACCCCCTGGCGGGTTTCCTGCGCCGACGATGTCAGCGGCCTTCGGCGGGGCGAACACGGTCGGGAAATTGACGGTGCCGGCGAGTTGGACCGTCGCCGCACCCGAAGTACGCCTGACCGCACTGACCACACCGCTGTCGAGCGCGAACGCGGCAGCGGGGCCGACAGCAGAATTCGGCGCCGCAAACACGTTGAACCAGATGGGAATTGGCGGAATGGCCGGACAGGCGATGGCCGACCCGCCGGCTGCCGCGAACGTTCAGAAGAACGCCAGACCGGCGTGGCTCACCGGTCGCACCGAGGACGCACCGGCCGACGACGTCGAGGCATTGCCCGCGCCGCGGACCGTCATGACCGGCGTCGCCGCCGCGATCCGCGACATCGCCGTACAGCGCGCCGCTGGACGGCTGAGCGAAGAGGAATACTCCGAGCAGAAGAAGAGACTGCTCGAAATCTCGTGCGGGCAGTAGGTCAGTCGGCGATTCTCCCCCGTTGCCGGGTTGTGTACACGGGTGTATCCGGCATGGGCAGCGAGGTATTCCATGCGCCGTTGTCGCGGCGGGTCGGGAGCCGACCTCCGGCTGCTTCAAAAGGCGATGGGCCACGCTTCGATCACCGTCACCGCCCATACCTACGCCGACCTCTTCGACGAGGAGGTCGACGATATCGCCGCCGCCCTCAACGCGCTGGAGGAAGTTCAGCCCGGCGACTGAGCGTCCAGGCCTGCCCGACCCATACGGCACTG
>NZ_DATJYB010000484.1:0-9533 GCF_035499775.1 Mycobacterium sp.
TCATGTTCGCCAATGGATCCTGGACGCGAAACACCGACTACGACATCCCGTGTGCGGCCGGGGGAACCAGTCACGTGGTGATGACCGGTCAATTTCCCATGCCAAAACCGGCACCGGATCCGATAACCTCGCTCTCCGGCCACGGTCTGGAGAATGTGACGGGCAGTTCGTGTAAGGGCGGCCCCTACGACCAGGTATTCACCCGTATCCGAGATTGAACCCGGCTTCCAGATGCCGGAAGCCGATCGCCGGAAGCCACAATGAACCAATGGACTTACCCGTCACGCCGCCGGTCTCGCCGATGCTGGCGAAATCGGTCAGGGCGATCCCACCGGATGCCTCCTACGAGCCCAAATGGGATGGCTTCCGGTCCATCTGTTTCCGCGACGGCGACGACGTCGAGCTGGGCAGCCGCAACGAGCGCCCGATGACCCGCTACTTTCCCGAGCTGGTCGCCGCGGTCAAGACCGAGTTGCCGCAGCGCTGCGTGGTGGACGGCGAGATCGTGGTCGCCACCGACCACGGCCTGGATTTCGAGGCGCTGCAACAACGTATCCACCCGGCCGATTCGCGGGTGCGGATGCTGGCCGAACGCACGCCGGCGACCTTCATCGCGTTCGACCTGCTCGCCCTCGGCGACGACGACTACACGCGGCGCCCGTTCAGCGCACGGCGCGCGGCCCTCGTCGAAGCATTGAAGGGCTCCGGGCCCTCGATCCACGTCACGCCGGCGACCACCGACCGGGAAACCGCACAGCGCTGGTTCTCCGAGTTCGAGGGAGCCGGGCTGGACGGCGTCATCGCCAAGCCGCTGACCATCACCTACCAGCCGGACAAGCGCGTCATGTTCAAGATCAAACACGAGCGGACCACCGACTGCGTGGTCGCGGGCTATCGGGTGCACAAGTCCGGCGGCGACGCGATCGGCTCGCTGTTGCTCGGGCTGTATCAGGACGACGGTCAGCTCGCGTCGGTGGGGGTGATCGGCGCCTTTCCGATGGCCGAACGGCGGCGGCTGTTCGCCGAATTGCAGCCGCTGGTCACCAGCTTCGACGACCACCCGTGGAACTGGGCCGCCCACGAGGCCGGCGAACGCACGCCCCGCAAGAACGAATTCTCACGCTGGAACGCCGGCAAGGACCTCTCGTTTGTGCCGCTGCGGCCCGAGCGGGTCGTCGAGGTGCGCTACGACCACATGGAAGGTCGACGGTTCCGCCACACGGCGCAGTTCAGCCGATGGCGCCCCGACCGCAACCCGCGCTCGTGCAACTACGAGCAACTCGAACAGCCACTGACTTTCAGCCTGAGCGACATTGTTCCCGGACTCGGCCCCGGCAGCGCAGACCGCCGCTAAGCTGTCGTCGTGCATATAGCCGCGCTGTTGGTGGCGGGTGACGCCAAGCTCGACGACGACGGAGCGATCAATGCCTGGCGCATCCCCACGACCTGCTTTGAAGTCGACCAAATCCCTTTAGAGGTAACGATTCCGCTCGTTGTGGTGGTCCACGCCCAGGCGGGCAGGGACCATGACCCGCAGCTGTACATCGTGTGCAAAGATCCCGACGGGAAACGGCAGGGCAGCATCGAATCGTCTTGGCAATGGCCCGACGACGAGGACAAGCTGTCCAAGTACCGATGCTTTACCCACTCGCTCCCGTTCGTGGTATCGGCCGAAGGCGAGTACACGATCGGCGTCTACTACGACTCGTACGGGATCGCCGAGTTGGACACCCCCATACCGCTTTCGATCAAGCTGGTCGGGTCGGATGCGGGTGACGGCAACGGCGACGTCGCCTCGCAGTGACGGGTCTCAGACCGCGACCGTCAGCGTCGACAGCCCACGCAGCGTGACATTGGCCTTGTACTGCGGTTCACTGTCCAGCCGCGCACCCGGGAAACGCGTCGCCAGCGCCGGTAGGGCCAGGCCGGCCTCCAGTCGCGCCAGCGGTGCCCCCAGGCAGTAGTGCAAACCGCGACCAAAACCCAAATGCCGCATCGTGCCCCGCCCCGGGTCGAAGTCATCGGGTCGCTCGAACTCGGCGGGATTGCGTTGGGCCGCCGCCAGCAACAGCATCATCACGTCGCCCGCCGGCACGTCGACCCCGGCAATCGTCATGTCATCAGCGGCAATTCGGCCGACCATCTGCACCGGCGGGTCGTAGCGCAAGGTCTCCTCGATCACCGCCGGCGCCCGGGCCGCGTCGGCACCGAGCGCAGCCCACTGCAACGGGTGACGCAGCAACGCCAGGATCGCGTTAGCGATCAGGTTGACAGTGGTCTCGTGTCCGGCGACCAGCAGCAGGACGCAAGTGGAGACGATCTCGGGCTCGGTGAGCTGATCGCCGGACTCCTCCACCGCGATCAGCCCCGACATCAAGTCGTCGCCGGGATGCGAGCGTCGCTGCTCGATCAGATTGTGCAGATATTCACGCAACCACAGGCCCGCCTGCAACCGCTCGTTTATGCCTTCCGACGGCGCGCCGGTGAAGGTGATGAACGGATCCAGGGCCTGCGCCAATAGCGCCGATGCGTGACTGAATTGCGGCTCGTCCTCGAGTGGCACACCAAGCAGCCGGCAGATCACCTGCACCGGCAGCGGATAGGCGAAGTCCCCGATGACATCGAACCGGCCCCGCTCGGCGATCCGGTCGAGCAAGCCGTCTACCAATGCGCTGATTTCGGGTTGCAGCGCGTTGACCACCTTCGGCGCGAATGCCTTGCCGGCCAGCTTGCGCAGCCGGGTGTGGTCCGGTGGGTCGAGGAACAAGAAGCCCGGCGGGAACTGCGGGCG
Organism: Mycobacterium sp.; assembly: GCF_035499775.1. Taxonomy (GTDB): domain Bacteria; phylum Actinomycetota; class Actinomycetes; order Mycobacteriales; family Mycobacteriaceae; genus Mycobacterium. The sequence goes on from NZ_DATJYB010000484.1 coordinate 2,792, forward strand.
CGGCGCGACACCGGCGCTGATCTGTTGCTGCGCGATTGTGGAGTTCATCCGGTCGCTGCTGGACGACGGGTGCCGTAGCACCTCGTCGCAGTCGCGGTAGGCCGAGAAGACGGCGACGTGTGCCCTGGGCAGCTGCAACGGTCCGCGGTCACGAAACTGCGCGTAGACCGGGTAGGGGTCGGCCCGGTTGGCCGGGTCCAGCAGTTGCAGCAGCAGCGCTTGAGGGTCGGCTAGCTCGGTGGGCTCGATGGGCCGCGTCGTCATTCCAACATTGTGCCCGTGCCGCCGCGCTCAGCCCGGTTCGAAGCGGACATCGGCAGGTCAACCCGCACGTAGCATGTGGGCCATGACAGTGCTTCGTGTCTACCGGTTGGCGCTGGCCGCCGTCACGCTGGTGTGGGCCGCCCTGGGCGCCTTGGCGCTGGCCGCACCGAGCCAGGCCTGCGCGTGCGGCGCAGTTGTCGCTCCACCCGACGCCCAGGCCACGATGAATCATGAAGTGGCACTGGTGCATTGGGATGGCTCAACCGAGACCATCCTCATGCAGCTAGCGTTGAACGCCAGCACCGACAACGTCGCCCTGGTGGTGCCCACGCCCACCCCGGCGAAGGTCACGGCGGGCGACAAGGCGACGTTCACCGAATTGGATTCACTCACCGCGCCGCAAACCCAGCAGCGCAAGCACTGGACCCTGGGGTTCTGGTTGTTCGCGCGCTCCGCGCCCGACGCGGCAGCTCCAGCCGGCGCCCCGAACGTCGTCAATCAGGTGCACCTGGGCCCGCTGGAGGCGACCACCCTGGCCGGCGGCGACCTGGCTGGATTGCAGAAGTGGTTGGCCGACAACGGTTATGCCATTCGGCCGGCGGTCTCTAACGCGCTGGATCCCTATGTGCGGGACGGCTGGTCGTTCGTGGCGATGCGGCTGACGAGCACCGCCCCGATCGTCGGGGGGCTCAAGCCGGTGCGGATGACCTTCCAGTCGTCGCAATTGGTCTACCCGATGCGGTTATCCGTCGCGGCGCAGAGCGCGCAGCAGGTCACCATCTTCACGCTGTCCGATCATCGGCAGCAGCGCACCGACGCCGACGCCTCGGCGCAGTCCTCCGAAGTCCAGTTCGCGGGCAACGTGTCCAGTGTCGTTCGCGACCCGCTGCTACATGAATTGGCCGGGAACCACGGCGCGTATCTGACCAAGATGCAGATGAATATCCCTAAGCCGTCGAAGATCTCGTCGGACTTCGCCTTCGGCAACGCGCCCAACGACGACCCCTACCGACAGGTGGTCTACGTCGAGCACGACGAAGTCATCCCGATCGAGCTGATCATCCTGGCCACGTTGCTGTTTGGCGGCGTGGTCGCGGCTGTGGCTTTCGTGGTCTTCCTGCGCAGGCGCCGGCGAGCCGTCACCGTCGACCCCTGAGTGGTATGCATGTCAACCCCCTTCGCTTAGTCCGGTCAGCTCCGGATGCCCCATCAATCGATCGAGAAACGCGCGCTGCCCCTTGAGTAGCTTCGTGCGTGCCTGGGCCACCGGACACCAGGCGACGCGGTCGACCTCGGGGAACTCCTGCATCCTGCCCGAGCCCTTCGGCCATTCCAGTTCGAAGGTGTTGCTGCGGGCGTCGGTGACGTCGAGGTCCGCCCGCACCGCGAACACCGTGACCACCTTGCCGCTGGGTTGTTTGAGTGCGCCGAAGTCGATTCGCGGCCCGGCCGGTACCGGCAGCCCGATCTCCTCGGAAAACTCGCGCTGCGCGGCGACCCACGGATCGTCGCCGTCGTCGTACTCGCCTTTCGGGATCGACCAGGCCCCGTCGTCCTTGCGGGCCCAGAACGGGCCACCGGGATGCGCAATGAGGACTTCGACGACGCCGCCGTGAGCGCGATACAACAGCAGCCCCGCGCTGAGCTTCGCCATGTGCAGATTCTTCAGACTCCGACGGCGCGTTCGAGGTCTTTGAGCGATTCCTCGAGGTGCGCGAGCAACCGCTGCAGGTGTGGCAGGCTGCGACGGCATCCGACCAGACCGAAGTCGAGGTTGCCCGCGTTGTTCACCAGGGTGATGTTCAGCGCTTGCCCGTCCGGGATGTTGGACAGCGGGTAGCTGCCGTCCAACCGGGCTCCGCCGTAGTACATCCGCTCAGCCGGGCCCGGCACATTCGAGATGACGACGTTGAACGGCGGCGGCACCGTTCTGAGGAATCCCGGGACACCCGCCAGCAGCAGCGGCGCCATGTTCAGCGCCGACAACGCCAGCACCTGGACCCGCGGCAGTTCGGCGAGCACTTTCTTGTTGGCGCGCATCGATTCGCTGATGACCTGTATCCGCTGCGCGGGATCCTCGGCATCGGTGGCGAGGTTGCACAGGATGCTGCCGACCTGGTTGCCGCCGGCGTCGGCGTCGGCCTCCGAGCGCAGGCTGACCGGGACCATCGCGATCAGCGGTGTGTCAGGCAGCGCATTCTGCTCGATCAGGTAGTAACGCAGCGCACCGGCGCACATCGCCAGGACGGCGTCGTTGACGGTCACACCCGCGGCCTGCTTGACGGCCTTGACGCGGTCCAGCGACCAGGACTGAGCCGCGCACCGGCGGGCTCCACCGACCTTGACGTTGAGCATGGTGTGCGGCGCCGCGAACGGTAGGGTCAACTGCTGCTCGAACAGGGCGGCACGGGCCAGCTTCACCGCCGAGGGCGCAAGTCCCGCAACGGATCCGGCCACGTTGACCAGCGAGCCCAGCGGGGACGAGCCGCTACCGGACTGCTGGCGCTTCTTCTTCCGGGGCAGGCTCCACATCGGCCGCACCTCGGAGTCCTCCGGGTCGACCGACAGCGTGCGCTGCATAAGTTTCATCGCCGAAACCCCGTCGATCAGGGCGTGGTGCATTTTGGCGTACATGGCGAACCGGCCATCGCTGAGCCCCTCGACGACGTGCAGTTCCCACAGCGGGCGGTGGCGGTCGAGCAGGCTGGTGTGCAGCATGGAGCTCAGCTCCAGCAAGTCGCGAACCCGTCCCGGTGAGGGGAGGGCCGAGCGCCGGACGTGGTAGTCGACGTCGATGTGGTCGTCATAATCCCATGCGAAGCGGACGATTCCGCCCATGACCGTTGCCGGGTGCTTGCGGAAGGTGGGCTGGAAATCCTGGTCGGCCACCAGAGCGTCGAAGAACTCCCGCACGAACCCGGGGGCGGCGCCCTCCGGCGGCTCGTACAACGACAAGCCACCCACGTGCATCGGATGTTCACGGGATTCGGCGAACAGGAACATCGCGTCGGTGGGCATCATCATTTCCATCCCCCCATTAGACCGTGCCAGGGAAATGGCCGCGGGGCTGTTGCAAAATTAGGCTCGACACGCCGCCGGTCCCATCCGTCACTCCGATCACCGGAGGAAAGGATACGGCTTTGCGCGCAGCTGCAGGCGATAAATTCGCTTGCTGCGCAATGATTCTCGGAACGCTGGTAGCCGGACATTTGTACCGGGTGGGACTCAAGTGGAATACCCGCTCGGGGTGCGACGATTTTGCGACAGCCCGCCGCCGTCGCCGTGGCTACTCCGGCGCGAGCGACCATCCCGACGTCGCGATCAGGTCGCCACGCTCCAATCCGGCGGCCCGATGCTCATGCACCTTGGCGTACTCCGGGGTGGACACCATGGCGACGAATGCCTGCGGTGTGGGGTACTCGACAACGAGAATCGCGTCCCACCAAGGGCGTTCGCCGTCGCCGATGATGTAGGCCGGCACGGTTCCCGCGTAACGGACGGTGGCGCCGACGCGCTGTAGGTGCGGCGCGACCTCGCGTGCGTACCGCTGGTAGGACTCCAGCCCACCCTCGGCTTTGAACTTCAGCAGGTTGATCATCACGACCGGTGCGTCAACCGGACGCGCGGCCAGTGCCGCGGCCTGTTCGGGGTTGGTATCTAACGCCTCGCCCATCTGAATCTCCTTGCCTCGATGAGTTTTTGACAGACTCGCGGGCCCACTCTCGCAACGTGCGGACCAACCCGGCGATTGGAAAGTGAGTTCAATCCTAGGCGATCTCACTGACCCGACAATTGTCGTTATCCAAACGGCGACCATGGACGCGACTCACGACTAGGCTGTCCCACGTTTACCCGAGTTCAAGGGGGCGGTCGGCGTGCTTCACTCTCTGCTGGCGGCTGCACAGGATCATCCACAGGCGGCGAGCATCGGCGGTTTTTTCGCAGCCCTGAAGCTCCTTCGAGTGGTCTTCTTGCTCCTTGTTCACCCGATAGGGCTGGTGATCCTCTTCAGCGTCATCGCTGCGATCGTGTGTGCGCTCGTCGCGGGCAACCGGGGCGCAACAGGCTTGGTTGGGGTTTGCTCGGACTCCTTTTCAGCATTGTGACGTTGATCGTCTTGCTGGTCCTGCCCAGACGGAATTGACCGGAATCGGAACCGCACCGCTGAGCGCGAGCCCTTGACATGGTGCGCCCTGGCGGCTGAGGGTCGACGACATGTCCGTGGTGCGCGGGACCGCGCTCTCGAACTACCCAACCGTGGTCACCGAACTAGGCGGCGACCCGGCCGCGTTGCTGCGCGCCGCCGGCATACGCGAACGCGACGTCGGCAACTACGACGCGTTCATTCCGTTCCGCGCGACGATGCGGGCCATCGAATCTGCCGCAGAGGCAACGGCCACAACGGATTTCGGGCGGCGACTGGCGCAACGGCAGGGCATCGAGATCCTGGGGCCGGTCGGTGTGGCGGCCCGCACCGCGGCGACCGTCGGAGACGCGCTGGCCATCTTCAACACGTTCATGGCGGCATACAGCCCGGTGATCGCCATCAACATCGCACCACTGCCCGACCCGGAGCGATCGTTCATCAGCCTCCAATATCTGCTCGACGACGCACCGCCGTACCCGCACTCGATGGAACTCGCGCTGGGCGTCTCGCTGCGGGTGTTCCGGCTGCTGATGGGTGCGGATTACTCCGCCCTGGCGGTGCATCTACCCCACGACCCGCTCACACCCAAAGCCGCCTACGTGCAGTACTTCGGATGCACGCCCTACTTCGCCGAACGTACGGCGGGTTACACCGTGCGAACGGCCCACCTGGCCCGTCCCTTGAGCCGCGATGAAGTCGCGCACCGCGCCGTCGTCGACTACTTGAGCAGCATCACCCCGGTGGGCGCCGGGATCGTCGAATCGGTGCGCACCATCGTTCGCCAGCTGCTCCCGACTGGCGCCGCAACGCTCGAGGTGGTTGCCGAGCAGTTTCACCTGCACCCGAAGACGCTACAACGCCGGCTCGCCGACGAAGCCACCACCTTCGCGGCTGTGGTCGACCAGGTCCGCAAGGATGCCGCGGACCGGTACTTGCGGACCACCGGCATCAGCCTGCCGCACCTGGCCCGTGAACTCGGTTACGCCGAACAGAGCGTGCTGACCCGCTCGTGCAAACGCTGGTTCGGAAGCGGGCCGGCCGCCTACCGGAGCCAGAATCGGCTCCGCCGGGTCCACCTATAGACCGACTCGACTTATAAACCGACGGAGCGCTCGAGATCCTTCAGCGAGGTTTCCAGGTGGCCGAGCACCCGCTGCAGGTGCGGCACGCTGCGGCGGCATCCGACCAGTCCGAAGTCGAGACTGTCGGCACTACTGGTCAGCGTGATGTTCAACGCCTGCCCATCGAGGACGAGCGACATCGGATAGTTGCCCACGAGCCGGGCACCGTTGAAATACAACGGCTCTCGTGCGCCGGGCACGTTCGAGATGCACACGTTGAACGCCGGCGGGGCCGCCTTGGCCAGACCCGGCACGGTACTGAGTACAGCCGGACTCAACAGCAGCATCGACAATGCCATCGCCTGGGTCCGGGACAGTTGTGACAACACCTTCTTGTTGCCCAGCATCGAGGAGTGGATGACCCCGAGCCGCTGTGCCGGATCCTCGAGATGGGTGGCCAGGTTGCACAACACCGCCCCGACCATGTTGCCGCCCACGGCGTCGTTGTCGCCACGCAGACTCACCGGGACCATCGCGACCAGCGGCGCGGCCGGTAGCGCGTCGCTGTCGTCGAGATAAGCGCGCAGCGCCCCCGCGCACATAGCCAGCACGACGTCGTTGAGGCTCACCCCGGCGGCGGCCTTGACCGCCTTGACCCGGTCCATCGGCCACGATTGTGCCGCGCAGCGCCGTGCTCCCCCGACCGGCACGTTGAGCATGCTGCGCGGCGCCCCGAACGGCAGCGTCAGCTGTTGTTCCAGCAGCGCGGCGCGGGCCAGTCGCAGCGTTGAGGGTGCCAGTCCCGCAACGGATCCCAGCACGCCTCCCAAGGACGGCAGGCGACGCTTCCGATCACGCGTCGAACGCTTCGACACCGGCGGCATCGGCATCCAGGGCGCCCGGAACTCACCGTGGCCGGCCGGCTCGGTATCCATCGACTGGCGCATCAGCGTCATGCCGGATACCCCGTCGATGAGGGCGTGGTGCATCTTGGTGTAGACCGCGAAGCGTCCGTCCTTGAGACCCTCGATCAGGTGCGCCTCCCACAGCGGACGGTGGCGATCGAGCAGGTTGGCGTGCAGTCGCGAGGTCAGCTCCAACAGCTCGCGCACCCGTCCCGGCTCGGCCAAGCCCGATCGCCGCACGTGGTAGTCAAGGTCGACGTCCTTATCGGACGACCAGGCCAAGTTGGTGAACGCACCGTGAAATCCCATCGGACGCTTGCGGAATAACGGTGCTACGTCATGGCACTGCAACATGGCCTGATGGG
>NZ_DATJYB010000485.1:0-9429 GCF_035499775.1 Mycobacterium sp.
TTCGCGCCCGCCCGAGAAGCGTTGGACAACCCCAACTTTCGGCTGATATTGACCGACCCAGAGACCATCGAGGCCCGGACGGATCCGTGGGATCCGGACAGCGCGCCGACTCGCGCGCAGACCGAGGCGGCCCGCCACGCCGAGGAGGGCGCCAAGTACTTGGCCGAAGGTGACGCCGAGCTCAACGCGATGCTGGGCATGGAACAGGCCAAGAAGGAAATCCGGCTCATCAAGTCGACGACCAAGGTGAACCTGGCCCGCGCCAAGATGGGCCTCCCGGTTCCGGTGACGTCGCGCCACACCTTGTTGCTCGGGCCGCCCGGTACCGGCAAGACGTCGGTAGCGCGGGCCTTCAGCAAACAGTTGTGCGGATTGACAGTGCTGCGCAAGCCGGTGGTGGTGGAGACCAGCCGCACCAAGCTGTTGGGCCGCTACATGGCCGACGCCGAGAAGAACACCGAGGAGATGCTCGAGGGGGCGCTGGGCGGGGCGGTCTTCTTCGACGAGATGCACACCCTGCACGAGAAGGGCTACTCCCAAGGCGACCCGTACGGCAACGCGATCATCAACACCCTGCTGCTGTACATGGAGAATCATCGCGACGAGCTGGTGGTGTTCGGTGCGGGTTATGCCAAGGCCATGGAAAAGATGCTCGAGGTGAATCAGGGTCTGCGCCGGCGGTTTTCGACGGTGATCGAGTTCTTCAGCTACACCCCGGAAGAGCTGATCGCGCTGACCAAACTGATGGGCCGGGAGAACGAGGACGTAATCACCGACGCAGAAGCCGAGGTGTTGCTGCCGTCGTACGCCAAGTTCTACAACGAGCAGAGCTACTCCGAGGACGGCGACCTGATCCGCGGTATCGATTTGCTCGGCAACGCCGGTTTCGTGCGCAATGTCGTCGAAAAGGCCCGCGACCACCGCAGCTCCCGCTTGGACGACGAGGACCTGGATGCGGTGCTGGCCAGCGATCTCAACGACTTCAGCGAGCACCAGCTGCTGCGGTTCACCAAGTTGACTCGCGAGGACCTCGCCGAAGGCCTCAGTGCTGCGGTCGCCGAGAAGAAGCCGGACTAGCGGCCTCCCGCAAAAATAGGTATTTGACCTCGAATCGCGTGTCCCGGGGCGCAAGTAGCGTCGGGGGCCGGTTCGTCCGGATACGCTGTCTGCCGAGAGGGGCGTCGCAACTGGCAAATTGCTGTGCGACCTCATCCTGATTTGCGCAACCACTGCAGCACGCCGAGTGCCCGGACCGGGACGGGAGGTGGCCGACTGATCTGACTGACTGTGGCTGTACGAAAATCGTTGACCGTTTTTTCTCCGATCCGGTCACGGCGCTCCTCCGCCGTCCGAATCGACTGGCGCCGAGCAATTGCCACCACCGCAGCGGCCGAGGCCCATAACCGGGTCGGACTATCCCTGTGAGGAGTAGTCCGATGTCATCTGTTGTGGCACAACCAGATTCGCCAGCGGGAGCAGCCTGCGAACGATATCAAGCCGGCTCCGCGCCGGCCGCGAACGCGATCGCGGCGGGTTAGGGGTTGGTGGCAATGGATTTCGGAGCATTACCGCCGGAAATCAATTCCGCGCGTATGTATTTCGGGCCCGGCTCGACACCCATGCTGGCCGCGGCGTCGGCCTGGAGCAGCTTGGCCGAGCAGCTGCAGTCGGCCGCAGCCTTTTACCAGTCGGTGATTTCGGGGCTGACCGAGGAAGGTTGGCTGGGGCCGGCGTCGGCGTCGATGGCGGCAGCGGTCGCCCCCTACATGATGTGGATGGGCGTCACCGGGGCACAGGCGGAGCAAACCGCCACCAATGCGACGGCCGCAGCGGGTGCCTTTGAACTCGCCTATGCGATGACGGTGCCACCGGCCGTGGTGGCGGCGAACCGCGCTCAGCTGATGGTGCTGGTCGCGACCAATTTCCTGGGCCAAAATGCGTCCGCGATCGCGGCCACGGAGGCCGAATACGGCGAAATGTGGGCGCAGGATGCGGCGGCGATGTACGGCTATGCGACCGGTTCGGCCGCTGCCGCGGAGCTGAAATCGTTCACGCAACCGCCGCAGACGACCAATCCGTCCGGGCAGGCCGCACAGGCTGCGGCCGTATCCCAAGCCGGCAACACGGCGGCCACCAGCGGTGTACAGCAAACGTTGAATCAGCTGACGTCCGCGATTCCGAATGCGCTGCAATCGCTGGCGTCGCCGTTGGCAGCCGACGGCCCCACCTGGGACTTCCTGGACTCAAACTTCGTCAATGGGTTCGTCTCAGCCGGGTATGTGAACCCCGCCATCATCCAACAGACCGTCACGGCATCGATGGCCGACATCAATGCGGTGGCACTGGGCGGAGAACCGGGCACCACAGCACTACCCCCGATGGGCGCCGGTCCCGGGAATCCGACGTGGACGCCCCTGCTGACACCGAACGTGGCGGCCGAGCTGTCCGCTGCGGGCGGCATGCCGTTCGGCTCGGCAGCAGTGCCGGCCGCGAACCTGAGCGCCGTTTCAGCCGGCGCGAACCAGGCCGCGCTGATCGGGCGGCTCTCCGTACCGCCCAGCTGGGCCGCGGCCGCCCAGGTGGCGAACCATGCCGGCACAGCGCTGCCCGGAGGTGGCTGGACCGGCACCGCGCTCCCGGAATCCGCGGCAGGCATGCCCGGGGTGCCCGGCGTGCCGATCGGCCGTCCGGCCGCATACGGCTTCGGCAACGGGCCGCGATACGGATTCCGCCCGACCGTCATGGCACACCCACCGGCCGCCGGATAGCGCGAGGGAGTTGTCCGTCAGTTGGGCTCACCGGCTGCCACGTCGTTGCAATTGATTGGCAGTTGGGTTGACTCACATGGCGGTGAGTGTCACCATGGCCTTTGTATGCACCTCGCTAGGTGAGGCGTCTACGCGGATACAGGCCACTGACCTCGAACGTCGAAAGACGCCCAGGGTCAGGACAGCTCCTCCCGGATTAAGGGTTGAGCCCAAGTGGCTTTCGGCTTCACAGCCGGATACGCCGTGTGGTGCCGAAGCTCTGACGAGAGGGGTGCCGCGCCCGGCGATTCCGGCGGGCCCTCATCCTCGTATGCAGTAAGTTGGCATCCCCGTATGCCCTGGCCGTGAGGAGGTGAGAGCGAAATGAGTCCCGGCGATAGTCCGTATCCCAGATCGATGACCATTTCGTTGCGATCCGACCCCGGCACTGTTTTCCTGGTCTGAATCGGCTGACGCCGACAGACAAACTCCGCACGCCTCCAAGCTGACGCGTGCGCGTGGAATGCGGGATAACTAGCCGCAAGGCGCGGGGGTTCGGTCTCTTTCCAACAAGGAGAAGTCCGATGTCGTTTGTAGTTGCGCGTCCGGAAGCGCTGGCGACGGCAGCTCGTCAACTGACCGGTGTAGGGTCCGCTCTGGCCGCGCGGAACATGACCTCGGCAGCTGCGACGACGGGGCTGCCCCCCGCTGCCGCCGACGTTGTATCAGCTTTGACTGCAACACAATTCAACGCTCACGCCGCCATGTACCAGGCCGCCGGCAGCCAAGCCGTGTTCATTCACGAGCTGCTTGTCGCGGTGCTGGGCAGCAGCGGCGATTCATACATGGCCATCGAAGCCGTCAACACCATCGCGGCCCGCTGAACGGGGGAGGCTAACGATGTTTGCTGGACTGGATTTTGCGACGCTGCCGCCCGAAGTCAACTCCGCGCGGATGTACACGGGACCGGGGTCGGCCCCGATGCTGGCCGCCGCGTCGGCGTGGAATGGGCTGGCCGCGGAGTTGCGCGCGACCGCGCTGGGTTATCACTCGGTGCTCTCCGAACTCACCGGCGAAGGCTGGCACGGCCCGGCCTCGGCGGCGATGGCGGCCGCGACCGCACCGTACGTGGTGTGGATGAACACCACCGCAGCGCAGGCCGAGCAGACCGCAGCGCAGGCCGAAGCGGCCGCGGGGGCGTTCGAGGCCGCCTTTGCGGCGACGGTGCCGCCGCCGGTGATCGCGGCCAACCGCGCCCAGCTGATGACTCTGATCGCCACCAACATCCTGGGCCAAAACACCCCGGCGATCGCGGCCACCGAGACCCAATACGCCGAAATGTGGGCCCAAGACGCCGTCGCGATGTACGGCTACGCCGCCTCGTCGGCGGTCGCCACTGAGCTCAGCCCGTTCACCGAACCCCAGCAGACCACCAGCCCCAGCGCGCTGAGCGGCCAGTCAGCCGCGGTGGCCCAGGCCGCCGCTACCCCGGCGGGTTCGCAGCAAAGCACGCTGGCACAACTGATGTCAGCACTACCCAACGCCCTGCAGGGATTGGCCTCACCCACCTCGTCGGGCACCGGATTGAACAGCATCCTCAACGGGCTGGGCCTGGACGTTTTCACGCCCGGGTCAGGGTCGGAGGGCACCGGGCTGGCCGGACTGCTCAATCTGGTGTCCGGATCCAACGGCTCGGCCGCCGGGAGCCTGCTCAATGCCAACATCTGGAACACCATCTTCTCGTCGGGCTTCTACATGCCGGGCAACTTCCTGGGCAACGTGTCCGACTTCATGGGTCTGGCCGGGGGACAAGCCGCCCAACAAGCGATCGGTGACATCGCCCAAGGCCCGCTTGGCGAAACGTTGGCGGGCCCGCTGGGCAACATGTTCTCGATGGGCAACTCGGTGTCAGCGGGCCTGGGCCGCGCCGCACTAGTCGGCCCGATGTCGGTGCCACCCAGCTGGGCGTCTCCGGCGGCAGTGCCCGGCCCGCTGTCGTCAGCGCTGGGGGCCACGCCGATGGTCGGCCCACCGGCAACGGCCGCGGGCATGCCCCCGGTACCGATGGGCAGCATGGCCGGCCAACCCTACGGCCGCGCCGTCCCGCAATACGGCTTCCGGCCCACGTTTGTCGCACGCCCACCCGCCGCAGGCTGACCAGCTCTGAGCTGGGCTTTTAGTCTCTTCAGCCAACTCCTGTTCACCTCCCAGCCAACTTTCAGTTGCCAGGGAGCGTTCTGGCAGCCGAGCATGCGTACTCTTGGTGAGATTTCAGGGGAGATGGGCATGACGATTTTCAACCCATTCGGTCGCATCGATGCCTCCGGCGCCGGCCTGGCGACGCAGGCGGCGTCGCCGAGCGGTCTCATCCAGGCCGGCCCCGATTCGCCCGCCGGGGCGCGCGACCAGCAACCAGTTTCCGCGGGTGGTACGACGGCCGCTCCCCGCGTCAACGACGGATGACTATTCTACGCCGATATAAGTAAACGCTCGCACACTTGAGGGGCTGCGTTATTTTGGTATGCCCACAAATTCAATTAGCGCCATGTCAGCGCATTAGGAGGTCCATCGACTTCGCAATCGGCGGGTGATACTAATTTTAGTGGCAGTTAACGAAGCTCGCCAATGATATGGCTCTGCGGATCCATATTCCATCACGCTGCAAGTGCGCGGATTCCGTCAAGACCCCTGGTCAGTTGTTTGCTGTGACATGCCACAAATCTAAGATCGCTTAGCTCTGAGTTAGCTGTGAAGCATCTGTCACATAGCTTGTCAAGGACCACGATATTTCTTTTTTACATTACGATTACCTCACCGGAACGCGTTTCAATCACGATGATCGTATTGTTCAGCTCACGACGCCCAGCCCGGGGCGTCTGGCATTTTTGATGGGGGAAATATAGGTGCGTTGATAGCAAACACATGGAATCCGGTGAACGGTTCTGATGTGTTCGATAAGAGCTGCGCCGATACGCGGGCAGGGCTCGGAGGTCGTCATTACCATGGCGGCCATCTGAGGGCCACGGGTAATACCGAGGTCGCCTAAGCAAACGGCGCGACAGGTTCCTAGCAACATCGTCATAAGTGAGGAAATCCATGTCTTTTCTGACCACACAGCCCGAGGCGTTGGCAGCCGCCGCCGGCAGCTTGGCGGGCATCGGCTCGATGATGACGGCCGGAAGCGCGGCCGCGGCCGACCCGACCACGGGAGTGATCCCGGCCGCCGCCGATGAAGTGTCGGCGCTGACCGCCGCACAGTTCGCCGCGCACGGGCAGATGTACCAGGCGATGGCCGCGCAGGCCGCCGCGATTCACGACCAATTCGTGGCCACGTTGGGGGCCAGCTCGGGTTCGTACGCGGCGTCCGAGGCGGCTAACGCGATCGCGGCAACCTAAGAAACCGGAGGTAGCAGGGGTGTTCGTAGATTTCGGGTTGCTTCCCCCGGAGATCAACTCCGGGAAGATGTATGTCGGTCCGGGATCGGGGCCGATGCTGGCCGCCGCGGCGGCCTGGGATTCTTTGGCCGCGGACTTGCAGTCCGTGGCGGCCTCGTATGGATCGACGATTCAAAGCCTGGCGGCCGGACCGTGGACCGGTCCTTCCTCGGTGACGATGGCCGCGGCGGCCATGCCGTATGTGGCGTGGATCAACGCGACGAGCGCGCAGGCCGAGGAAGCGGGCACCCAGGCCAAGCTCGCCGCGGGCGCCTATGAGACCGCGTTCGCGGCCACGGTGCCGCCACCGGTGATCGCGGCCAACCGTGCGTTGCTGGCGGCTCTGGTCGCGACCAACATCTTGGGGCAGAACACCCCCGCAATCATGGCCACCGAGGCCCACTACATGGAGATGTGGGCCCAGGACTCCGCCGCGATGTACGCCTACGCCGGCTCCTCGTTGAGCGCATCGCAGCTGACCTCGTTCACCGAGCCGCCGCAGACCACCAACGCCGGGGGCACCGCGGCGCAGTCAGCGTCGGTGGCCCAGGCCAGCACGCAAAGCGGTCTGAACACCAGCTCGACCCTGTCCGGCCTGCAGGGTGTGGTGCAGAACTTCCTGACAGACACCTTCTCGTCGACATCGCTGAGCTCGACACAGGGAAATCTCGTCTCGGGCCTTGGGCTGACGCCGATCTTCCCCAATTTGCCGGCGCCGACGGCGACAGGATTGGGAACGGCCGTGACCAACTGGAACACGATCTGGTCGGGCCTGGCCGGCGTGTACAGCCCTTTGCTCAGCTGGACTGCGATCCCGGGCGGGCCGTTCCTGTCGTTCGGTCAGGTCTACGCCTATGCCCAGAACGGGCAGGCGCTCAACGCCTTCTACACCCCGAAAGCCATCATTGGGGCGCTGGCGCCGCTGGCCAGCGAGGGGGCGCACCTGAGCTCCGCAGGCGTCGGCGGTCTGGCGTCGGGGTCGATGGGCAAGGCGGCACTGGTCGGCAACATGTCGGTGCCGCAAGGCTGGACTCAGGCCGCCCCGGCGATCAGGACGCTCTCCACCGTGCAAGCCCTTAACGATGCTGCTATCCCGGCGGCCGCCGACATGTCCGCAGAGGAAGGCATGTTCAGCCAGATGGGGCTGTCGAGCCTGGCGGGACGCGCGATGGGCGCCGCGGCCTACGGGTCGGGAAGCGGTGCCGCGGCCAGGTCAATGGGCGGTGTGGTCGAGGCCGACCCCGCCACCGCCACCATCATCGTGATCCCCGCACTCGAGGACTGAGGTACCGACATGATTTATGGAGCGTTTCCGCCGGAGTTCAATTCGGGCAGGATGTACAGCGGCGCGGGAGCGGGCTCACTGATCGCGGCCGCGCAGTCCTGGCAGGGCCTGGCCAGCGAACTGCAATCCACCGTGGCCGGCTATTCGTCGATAGTCGACAGCCTGGTCACCGGCCCCTGGTCGGGCCCGTCGTCGGCCGCCATGCTCGCCGCCGTCACGCCGTACCTGAGCTGGATACACGCCACCGCCGGAACAGCCAGTGAAGCCGCGGCCCAGGCCACCGCAGCCGCCAGCGCCTACGAGACGGCCTTCGCCGCGCACGTTCCGCCGGTGGAGATCGCAGCCAACCGCACCCAACTCGCACAACTGGTGGCGACGAACGTGTTCGGGCAGAACACCGCGTCGATTGCAGCCACCGAGATCCAGTACGGCGAGATGTGGGTCCAGGATGCCCTGGCGATGAACGACTACACCGTCTCGTCGGCGTCGGCGACCAAGTTGACGCCGTTCACCGCGGCACCCCAGGTCACCAACGCGAGCGGGATTGCCAGCCAGGCCGCCGCCACATCGTCGGCCGCCGGCACCGCCGCAGGTACCGCGCAGTCGCTCGTGTCGAGTGTGGACTCGCTGATCGGAAGCGGCCCGCTCGGCGCGCTGCTGCAGATCGGCGCAAACCTCAGCACCGAGTACACCGACACCATCAACGGGTTGCTCAACGGCATCATCGGGCCAAACGCGTCTACCTGGTTCAGCACCTTGTACAACGCGGTGAAGGTTCCGTTGGGTGTGACCACGCAGTTCAACGACATCGGGTTGCTGATCAACTTCCCCGCCTCACAGTTCCTCAAGTTCGCCCCGCACCCCGCCCTCGGCGCAATCCCGAGAGACGCGTTGGGAGCTGGACTTGGCGGGCCGCATTGGAGTCGGGGCACGTTGTTCAATGCGGTTCAACCCGAAGCACATTGGGGACGGGGCACTTTGGTCGGACGATTGACCGTTCCGCCGAGTTGGGCGACGGCTACCCCGGGCGTGCGGATGGTCGCTGCCGCCCTGTCGTCCGCGGGGGCGGAAGCCGTGCCGGCAGCGGCACTCGGCGAGGGCAGCCTGCTCAGTTCCATGGCAGTGGCCGGGATGCTCGGCAGCGCTTTGGGCGCGGGAGCTCCCGACGTCGTTAAGGGCGCCGGCGTGCGGGGGCGTCTCACCCCGCTCAAAGACCTCAAGGACGCCACGTCGCCGGAGAAACTGAAGCGGCTGGTCGCACAGATCTCGGAGAAACCCGAATCCGTGCAGCATCACAATGTCGACCAGGAGGGTCTCGACGCCCTGCTCGAGCAGCTGGCGAAGAAGCCCGGCATCCACGCAGTGCACCTGTCCAAGGGCGGCAAAGTCGTGCCGACGGAGGCGAAGTCGGGTTAGCGAGCGGCTGGTCGTCGTCGAAATGATGCGTTCTGCGGTGGAGGTGCGGCGTGATTATGACCCAGCGCGCCAACAATATTGGCCGCCAACCCGGGCTCGTGTGAGCGTAAGCTATTGGCAACAGGCACCTTTGGGAGATATTTTCCCAGCCTGGAAGGATGGATTGGTATGAGATGGGTACTGGCGTTACTCGCCGCAGGTGCGATGATCGGCTTTGCCCCGCCCTCGCACGCCGACCCCGGCGACTACGCCGGCGACGACGCGGGCTTTCTCGCCGCACTGAGCAAAGTCGGCATCACCTACTCCGACCCGGGTCACGCCGTCACGTCGGCCAAGGCGGTATGCGAGTGCCTGGACCACGGCGAATCGGGCTTGGAACTCGTTCACGACGTGAAGACACACAATCCCGGAATGGATATGGAGAATGCGTCCAATTTCGCCATGATCGCATCAAGGTTCTACTGCCCGCACCACCTCTCCAAGGCGTGACACACGGTCGGTCTCGGAATGAGGCTGACTAGAAGGTTTCGCGCCCGCTAACCGCGA
>NZ_DATJYB010000486.1:0-16544 GCF_035499775.1 Mycobacterium sp.
ACCTGTTGACGAATTTGGTATTAGCCGAGCTGAATTTGCAATTGACCGCCCTCACCGTCTTGCAGCAGTTGGCGAATTCGTTCCCCATCCTCAATCCGCTTTTCTTGCTGGCCTTTGCTGCATTACTGATAGAGACTCTGCTGACTTTCGGGATCTTGTTGGCGCTATTTCCTCCGGTCTGGCCATAACAGCTAAGTAGTACCGCCCCGCCACCGAGGCGAGATTGGAGTAGTGCACTACGGAGTTCGTCCCGCCGCACCCGAGCGACGATTCCCTTGGCACACGGCTCGGTGATGCGAGCCGTCACGAACATCGCAGTTTGGGGGACCGCATGACCCAGCTGATCAGACCAGTGCACGCGGAGCGGCTCGAAATTCGCTGCAATGTCGGCGACGCCATCGTCGCCAACTTGGCGGTCCACATTGTCTTCTTCTTTGAGCGGCAACTCGACACGAAGGTGCTTACTCGTGCATTTGCGCACGCGCTCACGAGTCTTCCGATCTTCGCGGGGCGAATGACCGTCGTCGACGGCAGGATGGCGATCCGATGTGAGGGGCAGGGTGTGCCCTTCACGTCCGTGTCGTCCGGCCGCACGCTGCACGAGGCGATGCGTTCGGTGTCGCAGGACAGCGGACTCTGGCTCGTCGATCCGGTGAACGGTGCCACGGCTCGATGGGGGTTGGGCCCGCTGTGCAAGGTACGTGTCACGCAGCTCGCGGATGACGCGACCGCGATCGCTTTTTCATGGCACCACTCCGTCGGCGACATGCAGACGGCGATGCACTTCATGAACGCGTGGGCGGCTGCCGCTGCCGGCCAGCCACTTGCTGAGCCGTTGATCGTCGAAGACCGCGCCGCCTACCTCGACGAGCATCTCCCCGCCGATGGCGCTCGGGAGCCCGGGGTGCGTTGCCTCGGGCTCGCAGAATTCGCGCGTAGCGCGCTGTACTTGGCGAAGGATGCGCGAAAGCAGCGGACTCTGAGTCTCTATTTCGGCGAAGACGAAATCGCCCGCATGCGCAACGCCTACGGAAACCGGATGCGCTTGTCCGCGAACGACGTTGTGTGCGGACATGTTTCCGAAGCGCTGATGAAGGCGGATCCCGCGGTGGATCGTCGCACCCTCGCGATTGCCGTGAATGCGCGGAATCGTTGTGGCCTCGATCCGATGCTTGTCGGCAATATCATCACGACGCTGAACCTCGACCTGCGACGCGGAGAGGCTGCCAGCTCAATTGCCGAACGCATCCGCAACCAGGTGGACCACTTTGCCGACGAACACTGCGACATGCGCGTCAACCAACAGTTCCTGGACGCGACCGGCGCATGGCGGGCCGCTCGTTGCGTAATCTCTGCCTTCAATCCGGCCCGGTGGAACCCGGTTATCACGAATTGGAGCGGCTTCGGCGTTTACCGCATCCGATTCGAAGACGCCTTCCCGTCCTACTGCACGACGGTGCTGAAATTGCCCGTTGCGGGAGGGGGTGCCCTGATCGAAGGGGCAGAGGGCCGCGGGCTGGTCTTTCAGATGGCATTGCCGCCCAAGGAATTCGAGGCCACATCAAGCCCCGCGATTCGGGAACACCTGCAGCGGTTTCGGTGCGCACGCGACGACATTCCACGACTGCACTGCGAGGTGCACAGCTAGCTGGTGGTTCGCAGCACGTCGACCGTCTCCAGCCGCCGCGCATGGATCACGGGATACACCGCGGCAGCGAGGATGAGTACGAACACGGCTGTCACCCCGGTTCGCAGCGCTAACGGCAGCACACCCCATTCGATCTTGATGCCGTAGTACACCGGTGAACCCAGCGACCACAGATACGTGAGGCCCACACCCCCAAGCACAGCGAGGCCGGCGACCAACAAGCCGAGCAGGCCGGCGTTGGCGATGATCACGGCCTGTTCCTGCCCGGAGGTCATCCCGATCGCCCGCAACGCGGCTCGCTCACGCTTGCGTTGCACAAGTCCCAGGACAAACACGTTCAGCAGGCTCACGCCTGCGGCGATCATCACCACGTATCCGGCGACCGTCAAAGGCTCCAAGAAGCGGGAGATCCCGTTGGTTGCCACCGAGCGCCATTGCTCGTTGTCGTACACCCACAATCCGGCGTCGAGATTGAGGAAGTCTTTGCGGTGGGTGGTCGCGTCGGCGGCGGACGGATAGGCCACCGCGACCTGGTCGCGTGTGGCTGCCCAAGCAGAACGCGCCAAGCTTTCGGAGACCACGACGATGTCGCCCACCGCGGCGTCGCTGACCATCCGTGGGTGAAAGATTCCGGCCACCCGGTACCGCTTCGGCCCGTCGACGGTAGGCAGTTCGACGGTGTCGCCCGCGGCAACGCGGAGCCGGCTGGCGGCAATCTCGCTCAGGCCAATCTCCCCTTCGCGCAAACCCTTCCAGAAACTGTCGCGGACAGCGGTCGGCTCATACATCGCCTGGCTGTACCAATCACCCGGTGTGACGCCGACGACCAGGCGCGACAAAGTTCCCGACGAGATCGTCGACCGCCAGCGCGAAGACACGCTGCGGCCGTCGGCGGCGCCGGTCACCAACCCGAACGTGGAGTCGGAAAGCCGCCCGTCGCGCTGATCGAGCACCGATTGGGCGGCAATCAATAAGGCGGCCGGCAGTCGGTCAGCCTTTTGCGCGGCAATCTGTTCGGCGCCGAGCAGTTGCGTGCTGTGTGAGCCGATGGCGAAGCTGGTGCCCTCGGCGAGTAGCGCGGCAGAGAATGCGAAAAGCATTGTGTAGCGCCGAAAATCGGCACGGAGCAGACGCCCGACGGCGGGACGCGCGATCGTCAGCAATTCGATCAACGGCCCGGCGGCGCGCGGGGCGATCCACGCCGACACCAACACCACCCCGAACAACCCCACGGTCATGCCGTTCATACCTGCGCTGAACGGCAGCGACCCCCGCGCGAATATCTTCAATACGACGACGGAGCCTGCCAGCAAGCCCGCCCCGACGACCAGCGGCCAGAGAGGGATCGTCCTGGCGCGCCGCACTCCGCCGACGCTCGCCATCGACTCCAATGGCCCGTCGCGCATCAACCTGGAGGCCGGCCCGATCATCGCAAGGATTCCGCAGAGCATCCCCGCGGCCGCTCCGATCGCGATCAAGTTCGGCGTGAAGTGCGCAGCGATCGTGCCGCCGGATCCGGCCAACATGGACTGCCCGAAGCGGTTCACCAGATACGTCCCGAGCAGGAAGCCGCTCGGCACCCCCAACAGGCCCCCGAGTGCACCCACCACGGCCCCTTCGGCGAGCATCCCGCCGAACAATCCGACCGGTTTGGCGCCGATTGCGCCGATAGTCCCCATCACCGCTCGCCGATCTTCCACGGCCAGCAGGATGGTGTTCACCGCAATGAGGACGCCGATGATGATGCCGGCCAGCACGATCAGGTCGGTGCCCTGCTTGCCGCTCTCGATCACGGCCGGCAGCTGCGGCCGGGGCGGGCCAGCGGTTGCGACACCGGCGATTACGCGGTCGACGTCGGCAGCGATGTTCACGCCCTGTCTCGGAAGGACGAACGCGGCCGTGGCGTAACCGGGCGAGGAGAGCAGGCTCGCGGCGATGTCCGCGGAGGGGGCTAACAGCACGTAGCCGTCGTTGATGCCCTTGACGCGGTCGAACTCCGGAAACGTCCAACCCAGATGAGCCGACCGTGGCGGCAGGCCCGGAATGCGCAACTCATCACCCAGCTTTAGGCCGTGCCGGGCGGCGATGACCGCCGGAATCTGCATCGGCACGCCTGGGCCCTCTGCCGGCTGGACATCGTGCGCGCGCTGCTCGCAGTTGAAGGAGCCGACCAGGAGTTCGATCTGGCACGACCCGCCGAGCAGAAAGAACCCGTGCGTGCCTCCGGAGAGGTCCACGGGCGTCAAGGTGGCGACGATCGGGATCACCGCCTCCGCTCCTGCCACGTCAGCGCGTAGGCGGTCGACGGTCGCGATCGGCAACCGACCGCTCACATTCGGGGTCACCTCGACGACTCCGATGGCGGCGGCTTGGGTCAGTGACGGGCCGAACGAGTCGAACGGGCGGGTGAGCTCGGACTTGAGTACCAGCGTCCCGAGGACCACCGTCACTCCGAGTGCGACGCCGATCGCGCTGAGCAGCGTTCGGCGCCAGTCGGCGATCAACGCGGCGAGGTGGATGCGCCGGAAAGACATCCATCCGGCGCGCAACCTGTGCATCAGCGCTCGCCAGCGGGCACGGCCGGCAGGGTGTTGGGGATGGCGCACGGGCGCCCGTCGACAAGATGCAACTCGCGCGAGCCGTAACGCGCCGCGGCCGGGTCGTGCGTCACCATGACGACGGCCGTGCCCTCTTCGTCTGACAGCGACCGCAGGAGGTCCAAGACCTCGGTCGACGAATGGCTGTCCAGGTTGCCCGTCGGCTCGTCGGCGAGGACGAGGGACGGCCGGGCCACCAGCGCACGCGCCACCGCCACCCTCTGCATTTGTCCGCCCGACAGCTCGGCGGGCCGGTGTCGCATCCGGTCGCCGAGCCCGACCCGTTGCAACAGCTCCTCGGCGCGGGCGTCGGCTGATCGGGCACGCATACCGTCGAGCACCAGCGGCAATGACACGTTCTCGACCGCGGTCAGCATGGGCACCAAGTTGAAGAACTGGAAGACGAAACCGAGGGTGCGTCGCCGGAACGCGGCGCGCGCGCCGGTTTTCATCGACCACACGTCTTGGCCGGCGACGGCTACGGTGCCGCTGTCCGGCGCGTCCAGCCCGCCGGCAACATGCAGGAGGGTCGATTTGCCGGCTCCCGACGGTCCGGTCACGACCACGAATTCGCCTGCGTCCAAAGTGAAGTCGAAGTCGACGAGCACCTGCACCTGCTCGTCGCCCCTGCGGTACGACTTGCCGACGCCCGTGAGCTGTAGTACCGGCTTCACGCCTGGACCGCCAAT
Source organism: Mycobacterium sp. (assembly GCF_035499775.1). Classification (GTDB taxonomy): domain Bacteria; phylum Actinomycetota; class Actinomycetes; order Mycobacteriales; family Mycobacteriaceae; genus Mycobacterium. Next base: position 4,935 of record NZ_DATJYB010000486.1, read on the forward strand.
GTCCCGTCAGCGAACATCGAATCAGCCCTCTCCCATTTGGGGTTGTGACCGATTGATCGTCGCTCGCGTGAGTTGCCGCTGGTGCAGTAGCGCGGTACTGCATTCTCGCTCGATCTAGGCCGCCCATGTTTGCTGCCGTCTGGGTTATCGCTGCATCTGAAGAAAGGGAAAGGGCACATCCCGCCCGGGTACCAGTGTGAAAATGATTGGCATGAATGCGGCCCATCCTGGGTTGGATCTGCTGTTCCGCGTGGGACTGGCCACGCTGCTCGGCATCGCAATCGGCCTGGAACGCCAGTGGCGATCGCGGATGGCCGGGCTGCAGACCATGGCGCTCGTCAGCATGGGCTCGGCGTTGTTCACGATTATGGGTGCATACGACTTCCCAAATTCGACCGATCGCAACAAGGTGGCCGCTTCAATTGTCACGGGCATAGGCTTTTTGGGCGCTGGGGTGATCCTCAAGTCAGGCATGACGGTGTCTGGGCTCAACACTGCCGCGACGCTGTGGGCGACGGCGGCGGTGGGTGCGCTATGCGGCGTGTGGATGTGGCGCGAAGCGGTCGTGGGCGCGGTGGTAATCGTCGGCGCTAACGGGTTGCTCTACCCGCTCGCGAAGTGGATCGACGGAAGACCTCAAAAGCCTGGCCGTGGGAAGCATGCCGACTTTTGAGCCGTCGACGGTATGCAATCAGCCCTGGCGGGCGATGATCATCGGGACCTGCACGTAATGCGCCAGCATTAAGCTGACCGACCCCAGCATCAGGCCGGCGAAGCCGCCGCGACCGCGGTTGCCGACCACCAGCAGCTGGGCATTCTCGGCCTGCTCGGCCAGGTGGACGGTCGGCTGGTCGCGCACGACTACCCGGCGGATGGACACCTCCGGGTAGCGCTCGGACCAGGCCGACAAGCGCTTGTCCAGCAACTTCACCTTGCCCTGTGCGACGGCGTCCCAGTCCACCTCGGGGACCTCCCACAGGTCGACGTCGCTCCACGCGTGCACGGCGACCAGTTCGACGCCCCTGTTAGCAGCCTCCTTGAATGCGATACGCGTCGCGAGCTCGGAGCTCGGCGAGCCGTCGATGCCGACGACGATGGGCGCGTCGGCGGCGGGATTTCGCGGTCAGGGATCACCGCGACCGGGCATTGCGCGCCGTACACCATCGCGGTGCTGACCGAGCCGAGTAGCAGACCGCGCAAGGCGCCGTGTCCGCGGCTGCCCACCACGATCGCCTGCGCGCGTTCGGACAGCTCGATCAGCGTGGGATGGGTTCGGAGCGGTAGATCTCGGTGCCGGCAATATCCGCCACAGCGCCGGCGTCCTCGGCGGTGCGTTGCGCGAGGGCGGCGGTGCCGTCGACAATCCCGCGTGCATTGGCGTCCTGCCACTGTTCCGTGGCCTCCGGGACCGGCAGCAACGAGCGGGTGACCCTCGATGGGTGCGCAGGCATTCGCCGAGCGGACTCGCCGCGAGTTGGTCGCCACTGGCGAAAGGTCGCCAAACAGCCGGTCGGCTCGGGCGATGAGCTGACGGCCCAGGAGACGCAGATCGCCCGGCTGGCGGGCGACGGGCTGACCAATCAAGAGATCGGTGCGCAGCTCTTCATCAGCATGCACACCGTCGAGTGGCACCTCAGGAAAGTCTTCGTCAAGGTTGGCATCACCTCGCGACGACAGCTACGGACGATCTCGTGGGCGAGCTAGGCACGTCGGGGGAGAGCGCGCCACGTAACCCGTCAGCTGGCAATGGAATTGAAAGGAATGTCCGATGTCGGAGAAGTGGGACCCGCGTGGCAGATAACGTCCGCCATCGAGGGTCTGGGCTTCGCAACCGCGGTTGCGAGAATTCGCCCTGCAGCCCGGCGCCAGGCGGGTTCAGGATTTGGGTGCCGGGGCCGCATTTCCATACAAGCAATCATGTAATTCCTGACTACCTGGGTCGAAGTTGGCTCCGCAATTGCAGTCGTGAGCGTCCTTGGGGGGAAGTGAATCGCAATAAGGGGTATTAGCCGAGGCCGATGATGCGGTCCACATAACACCAGCGGCCAAGGCTGCCGTTGCGGCGGCGACCGTGGCCCTCAATATTCTCGTCTTCACGGTGGGATTCCTTTCTCTGGATAAATCCAGCCGCGGTCCTTACTGGGATCGACGTAATGCAGCGGCATGCAGGGACGGGTACTTGGGGCAGTGTGTCACCATTTAGCCTGCCTTGCTGGACGGAGCGATAGCCCCTGCGATGGTCCCGGTGTTCGTTTGCGGGTCAGGTATCCGCTCGTTTCTCGACGTCGCTGTCCAGCCGCTCGGTGTGATTGGCAGCAGTTGCCGCGACCGGACTACGCAGCGGCAGCTTCAGCACCTGATTGCTGAGGTCGGTGACGTAGACGTTGCCGGTGCTGTCCACCGCGACACCGAAGGGACGGATGATGCCGGTGAACGGGAGCACTTCCTGGATGGAGGAGCCCGCCAGTTTCAACCCCAGCCACCCGTCGAACCCCGTTTCGGCTGCCGTCTGGGACGTTTGCGCTGGAAAAGGACGCGGCCCGGACAGGGTTTGCGTACGGACGGTCGGCCGCCGGCGTCGCACCAACCCAATTTAAGTAATCGATTACTCAAGCCAACCTTGTCGTTTCGGGCGAAGCTGGGGTTCCGCCCTGATCGGAGACGGCGGACCCGGTTTCGCTGGCGGTTCCGGCGGGTCCGGTGGCCCGCTATAGGGCAACCCAGGAATTCCCGGTTAGGAGAAGGCTTTGGAGAAATCACCCCTGGTTCTACTGCATGGCGCAACCGGCTCGGGCCGCATCTGGCAGGACACTGTTCCGCTGTTGTCCGCGCATCACGATGTTCGTACGCCGACTCTGCTCGGGCACCGCGGCGGGCCTGCCATCCAGCGCCGTCCGGCGAGCGTTAGCGACATGGTGGACGCGATGGAACGCTATCTGGACGAGCATGATCTGGGGCGACCGCATTTCGCCGGGGACTCGTTGGGCGGATGGGTGTCCATCGAGTTGGCGCGGCGTGGGCGTGCCGCGAGCGTCTGCGCGTTCTCCCCGGCAGGCTTCTGGTGGGACCGCGATTCTCACGAAAAGGTGTTCAGACAGATACGCAGGATGCGCGCGCAAGCGCGCCTCAGCCGTCCGATAGCGCCGCTGGTGCTCAGGTCGGCAGTAGCCCGCCGCGTCGGTTTGCGTACGACCGCGTGTCACGGCGACCGCCTTACCGCCGCGCAGGTCGTAGGGCTGATGGACGATTCCAACGACTGCCCGTTCATGGATGACTACACCCCCGACCAGCAGGTCGAACCGCTGGACCCGTTGCCGTGCCCGGTCACGCTGGCGTGGGCGCAGTTCGACCGACTCGTTCCGGCCGAGACGTACGGCCGGACTGCACGCGAACGCCTGCCCGGCGCTACGTGGGTGCTCCTGCCCGGCGTCGGACACCTTCCGATGATCGACGACCCGGCCCTCGTGGCCCGGACCGTCATGGCCGTGACCGGTGTCGCGGTTTGATCCCTCGGTTTGTGCTCTGGGGTGCCCAAAAAGTGCCCGGTGAGCGACGGCGCCCTTTATATCGGCGGCAGCTCCGCGAGAATTTCAGTGTCCCGCGCTTTGACCACCATCCACGTGCAGGATCTCGCCAGTGACGAACGAGGCGTTCTCCAGGTAGACGACCGCGTCGACGACGTCGTCGATCTCGCCAAGACGGCCGACTGGGTGCAGCAGCGCCAGCGTGTCGTACGAGGACGGATCGTGCATCGGCGTGCGTATGACGCCCAGCGCGACGGCGTTGGATCGAATCCCGCGAGACGCGTACTCCACCGCCAGCGCCTTGGTCACCGCGTTGAGCCCACCCTTCGTCAGCGAGGTCAACGCCGAGGGCACCCGGGAATCGGCCTGGTCTATCAGGCTGGTCGAGATGTTCACCACGTGACCGCCGCCTTCCCGGGAGAGCATCGCGGCCACCGCGGCGCGCGAGACCTCGAAGAAACCGCGAAGGTTCACTCCGGTGACGGCGTCGTAGTCCTCGTCGGTGTAGTCGGTGAAACTCTTGGGTATGAAGATTCCCGCGTTGTTGACCACGGTGTCGACGCGGCCGAACCGCTCCACGGCCGCGTCGATGATGCGCTGGCCGACACCCGGCTGCGCGACGTCACCCGGCACCGCCAGCACCATCAGGTCGTCGCTGTCGGCGATCCCGCGGGAGTTGGCGACCACCGCGTAGCCGAGCTTGCGATACGCCGAAACCAAGCCCGCGCCGATGCCCTGAGAGGCGCCGGTGATGACGGCGACGCGTTGTGAGTTGTTCATTGTCGAATCCTTTCCTCGCTCGGACGCACACTGCAACGCAAACTCCGGCCATTCCATGCTTGGCCTGGACTCGTTGACAGAATTGTGTGTCGTAACCACTCGGCCTGGTCGGCTGCCATCGCCTCTCGCGTCTCGTTGTACAGCGGCTGGAAATGGTCGACGTCGTACCGCTTCAACTGCGCCCGGGGTGCCGCTTGTGCGAGTCTCTCGACGGCACGAGACGGAACCGTGGTGTCACGCTCCCCGGACTGCACGAGGATTGGGCAAGCGAGCTTCTTGGCTTTGGTGACGGGCCGGAAGAACGGCGCCGTCGCGAAGAACCCTGGCGACATCAGGTTGACCCACTGCGATCCTGCGGTGGCTGACGCAAACCCGTCGGCCTCACCGGGCAGCGTCATTGCTGCGCGTTCGCCTGGCTGTGCGGTCACGGGAACTAGGGTGCGGCTGCCCAGTGAATCCTTGATCACGCGCGGCAGCAGCCACGCCATATTCGCCGGATCGTGACGAATGGTTGCCATCATGCGCGACAACCCATCGAGAAACGGGCACATCAGGATCATGCCCGCCACGCGGGTGTCGGTTGCCGCTACGGCAACGGCGGTCCCGGCGCTCAGTGAGTAGCCCCAAAGGACGATCTTTTGCGCGTCGACTCCGTCGAGCCTGCTGGCGTAGGCCACTGCCGCACGGCAGTCCGTCGCCAGCCGCGACGACCGAATGTGTTGGCGGGGTTGACCATCCGAATCGCCGAGGTGGCGGTAGTCGTCCACTAGGACGGCCGCGCCCGCTTCGGCGAGCGCCTCGGCGTATGCGGTTAGACCGCTGTGGCGAGTTAGCGAGACTCCGTTGGCCATCACCACGCACGGGGCTTTTGCGGTGTCATCTTCGGGACGGTAAAGCCATCCCTTACAGGTTTCTTTGCCTGATTGGAACGCGATGTCAAAGCGTTTCACGGTCCTATTCCTTTCGTCTGAATCGATGCGCCACGGAATCGAAAAGCCCTGTCAGGAAAGGAAAATCGACTTGGCATGTTGGAAGCCCCGCAGGCCTTCCGGGCCCAATTCCCTTCCGATGCCGGAGTTCTTGATTCCGCCGAACGGCGCGGTGATGTCGGGTAGATAGTGGTTGATTCCAACGGTGCCCGAGTGGATGCGAGCGGCCACCGCCACGGCATGGTCCTGGTCGGGCGACCACACGGTGCCGCCGAGACCGTATTCGGAATCGTTGGCGATCCTGATCGCGTCGTCCTCGTCGTCGTAGGCGATGACCGTCAGCACCGGACCGAAGATCTCTTCACGCGCCACTACGCTGCGGTTGTCGAGCCCGGCGAAGATGGTGGGTTCGATGAAGTAACCGTGAGGCAGGTGCGGGGGCCGCCTGCCGCCGGTCGTCACCGTGCCGCCGTCGGCCAGACCTTGCTGAATGTAGCTTTCGACCTTTTGTCGTTGCGCTGCGTTGACGAGTGGTCCGATCTGCGTGTTGGGGTCGAGCGGGTCGCCGATGGCCAGCGACTGCGCCATGGCCGTGCAGAAGTCGACAACCTCGTCATAGCGCTTGCGCGGCGCGAGGATTCGCGTGCTGGCGAAGCACATCTGGCCGGTGTTGAACAGCGTCGCCGCAAACAATCGATCGGCGAACTGGCTGAGGTCTAGGCCGGGGTCGTCGAGGATGACCGCCGCCGATTTGCCGCCGAGCTCCAAGGTCATTGGCTTGAGCTGCCGTCCGCAGGTGCTCGCCACCTCTCGGCCGGCCGAGGTCGAGCCGGTGAACGAGACCTTGTCGACGCCCGCGCTGGCCACCAGTGCGCGGCCGACGTCGGCGCCACCGGGCAGCACGTTGAGGACGCCCGCCGGCAGCCCGGCTTTCTCGGCGAGTTCGGCCAGCAGCAGGGCGTCCAGCGGCGTTTCGGGTGACGGTTTGAGCACCACTGTGCAGCCTGCGGCCAGCGCCGGCACGTACTTGAACGCCGACTGTGTCTGCGGAACATTCCACGGAGTGATCGCCGCGACGACACCGATCGGGACGTGCATTACGAGGGTGCTGGTACCGAGCGGCGTCCGCCTGGTCTCACTGCTGGGAAGCTGCTCGATGAGACCGGCGTAATAGTTGAGCAGCATGCCTGGCACCGCGCCTTCCAGCAGCGCGGCCTGGCTGATGGGCATCCCGTTCTGCTGGCACACGGTGTGCACCATGTCTTGTGCGGCCTGTTGGTACTGCCCGGCGAATTCATTGAGCACGGCGGCGCGGTCGGCCGGATCCCAATTCGACCAGCCACCCGGTTCGTCGAATGCGGCGCGGGCCGCGGCGACGGCGTGGTCGACGTCGCGTTCGCCGGCGGCGATGACGGAGCCCACCCGCTCGCCGGTGGCCGGCGACTGGATTTCAATCTTGGCAGTGGATGACGGGGCGACCCACTGTCCGCCGATGTAGATCGTGTCGATGTCGATGTTCATCGAAGTTCCTTTCTGACGTTGATATTTCGAGTCTGGCGCAGGAAGGAGGGCCGCGACGTTCAAGATCTGGACACGGGCGCCGTGCTGACGTCGTAGGTACGCGGGGCTCTCGTCAGCCGAGTTCGCGGACGATGTCTACGGCTGAGCCCGCTTTGGCGTGCTTGAATGCCGCACCCGCCCACAGGGCAACGCCATGTGGGTCACCGATTTTCAGAGCGGCGGCCTGGATGGGGCCGGTCATCATCGCGACTTCCGGGAAGCCGAACATCGCGTCCTGTTCGTGTTCCTCGATGAACCGGTTTCGCAAGGCTCGCGCGTAGCGCCCGGTGAACGCACGCGTGACCGCCGTCTGGTCGAAGTGCGCGTCGCACAATGCGGCTCGATGCACCGGATGGGTTCCCGCCTCGTCGGCGAGCAAGAGTGCCGTACCGAGCTGCGCGGCGATCGCGCCCCTGCTCCGCACCCGTTGCACATCACTTGCCGTCGCCAGGCCGCCGGTGGCCACGATGGGACAGTCGACGCCAAACGTCAACGCGGCCAACAGGTCGTCGAGCGGATCGTCGGCAGGCGCTGCGAGCGGGTCGAACGTCGCGCGGTGTCCACCGGCGCACGGACCCTGGGCCACCACAGCATCCACCCCGGAGAGCAGTGCGATTTCGGCTTCGCCGATGCTGGTGACGGTGGCGACCGCCAAGATGCCGCTGCTCGTGAGTTGACGGCACTGGACCTTCGTCGGCGAGCCGAAGGTGAACGACACCACCTCCGGCCGTAACTCGCACACCACATCGAGCTTGGCGACGCTGTCATCCTCACCACGACGCGGCTCGCCAGATGGCACGCCATAGCGTTCCGTCTCGCGTGTCAACGCCGCGGCGAACGCGTTGAACGCCGCCGCTGTGGCCGAATACGGTTGGGGCACAAACAGGTTCACGCCGATCGGACCCGAAGTCAACTTGCGCGCCGCGACTATGTCGTCGGCCAGCTGCTGCGCGGAAATCAGCCCACCGGCCAGAAAGCCAAGTCCCCCGGCGTTTGACACGGCGGCGGCCAGCGCGGGCGTGGACGGCCCGCCAGCCATTGGCGCACCGACGATGCGAATGGTCAGGTCGGCCAGTGCAAAGCGGTCAGTGGCACTCATCGCAGCGACCAAACGCTAGGGGGTCGCCGTGACGATGTCGTACGTACGCAGTGCGGCGTACAAGGTCGTGCGACTGATTCCGAGTTGGGCCGCCGCACGTTTCTTGTCGCCGCCTGCACGCTTGAGCGCGTCAATGATCGTGGCGCGCTTGGCCTGTTCCATGGGCGTCAACTGGTGCCTCGTTGACCGCTGGCGGTACGCCTCAGGAAGGTCCGCGCGGGTGATGTCGCCGACGCGTCGGCGACTCACCGCCTGCACGACGACCGTATGAAGTTGGCGGACATTACCTTCCCAGTCGTTGGCCGCAAGCGCCTGGAGTGCCGCAGGGGTGAACCGGACGGTGTTATGCATGCCCAGGTTCCGCAGCATGGACCCGACGAGTTCGGGAATAATGTTGGGCTGCTGCCGCAGCGGGGTCAGCTCTACCCGCTCGGTGCATCGTGAAATCAGCTGACGGGCCTGCGGTGTCAGCTCCTTGGGAGGCAGGATCGTCGACACGACGACCGTCCCCGCGAATCCGTCCAGAATTCCGGCCAGTGACCGGGCACCCTCCGCCGACAGCAGATGGATTGACTCGACCGCCACAACGGAATTCTCTGAGTCGTCCTCGGAGGCACTCTGCTGGACGTCGCCCAACCACTCGGTCGCGGTCTGTGCGGTGCACAGCGCGGCATCGTGAATCCGCAATGATCTGCCCGCGGCCACCTTCTGGATTGTGGTCGTGTGCCCCGCGCCTGGTTCGCCGCAGATCAGGATTCCGCGGGCAGCATCCGGCAGTGGCGGCGAGAGCGGCTGCGGGGCACGAGTTTTCACATTGGTGATGGTCAGCACTGCTTCACCGCTTGGCCCCAGTAAGCGACAGCTGATCTCAGCCTCGCGGTTTCCGCTCAGGATCACGTTTGCGGCCGTGGTCGTCTCATCGGTGCTCGACGCGGCGATATCGCGGATGAGTGCATGATCGGCGGCGTCGAGGAGCTCGACGGCGGCGGTGTTGGCCAGAAAGATGTCGCGACCGATCGCAACGGTCGGCCGATCACGACCGCCACCGAGCTCGCGCCGCAATTCTGCGAGCAATGCTCGTTCGTTCTGGCTGCGGCCTTCCAGAAGCAGCTGCTCGATCTCACGAGCCGCGTTGCTGACGTAGGGAGCGAGCAGTGGATTTCGTTCGCCCGCAAGGCAGGTGACGTCGACGACACCCTCGAGCCGGCGAGTGTACGGATCGATGATCGGCTGGCCGTAGCAGCTCAGGCCGCGCAGCTGCCCGATGAAATGCTCGTCGCCGTGGACAGCCACCGCCCGACGCAGCTCGTAGCTGGTGGAGATCGCATTGGTGCCGGTGGTGTCTTCGCGAAAGAGAGTGCCGTGCAACGCCTCTCCGATCAGCTCGAACACCCTTCGGAAGTGCGCTCGGCCCCAACGCGTCGCCACGATGCGGGCGTCGCGATCGGCCAACATCACGCAGTAGTCCCAGCCGTCCAGTGCTTCGGCCATCTTGTTTAGGACCGGGTCGGCGGCGCGTAGTAGCCGGCTGGCCGTGTCGTACTCATCCACCTTCAGGGCATCGACGGTGCTCGACGGCGACAGTCCGCTCAGCTGCGAACGTCGCCAAGAGTCCGCGATTACTCCGCGGGCGCGCTGCGGCGAGGACACGATCGGACTACCGCCCGCTCGCAGTGCAGGTTGGTCATCACCCTGTTTCCTTTCCGGGACGGGCCACCCCGCATCACACATCACCGTCAACTTCGACATGGACATCGTGCTTCTGCACATCATCCCTCTTCCCCAACCATCACGCAGTGCCCGTCGATTCCGGTGGCAATGTGACAATCGCGTAAATCGCGCCTGTTGGCCGCTCACCGGCGGTTCGCCGCGGCGATGAGGTCGGCTGCTTTGGCCCCGATCAGCACGCTCGGTGCGTGGGTGTGCCCGCGGATGATGGTCGGCATCACCGAGGCGTCGGCGACGCGAAGCCCGCCTACTCCGCGCACCTCCAACTCGGGGGTGACCACGCTGGCGTGATCTTTGCCCATCCGGCAGGTGCCCACCGGATGCCAAATGCTGTGCGCCTCGTTATTGAGCGCGTTTTGCAGGGTGGTTTCGCTGGTATCGGTGGCACCGATCGGGCGGGCTATCGACCCCAGTACACCGGCCAAGGGCGGTGCATCGGCGATCTTGACGCACATGCGGAGACCCTCGAGCATCGCGGCGCGGTCGAGCCCGCCCGGATCGGACAGGTAGCGCGGGTCAATAATCGGCTTGTCGGTCGGGTCTGCCGAGCGCAGCCAGATTCGTCCGCTGCTGCGGGGCTTTTGCAGGATCGGCCCGAAGCTGACTGCGTGGCCGTACGGCTCACCGAGCCCCTGGTCGAAGAAAGGCCCGGGCCCGAAGAACAGCTCGAGGTCGGGAAGTTTCAGTTCGGGACGGCTGCGGACGAATCCGGCTGCTTCGCCCTGCGGTGAGGTCAGCATGCCGCGACGCCGGATCAGGTAGTTGGCGATCTGCATCGGCTTGCCGGCCCCGATCAGCGTGTTCGCCTCGACATCGAAGCCGAGCACCGCGACGAGATGATCCTGCAGGTTGTGCCCGACCTGGGGCAGGTGATGGACGACCTCGATGCCATGGCGCTGCAGGTGTTGCTGGTTGCCAATGCCCGAAAGCATCAGCAGCTGCGGTGAGTTCACGGCTCCGGCACACAGCACCACCTCGCGGCGGGCGCGGACGAACTGGCGTCCGCGATCATTCTCGAACTCCACCCCCACCGCTTGCGTGCCATTGAAGATCACTCGCGTCACAGTGGCGTTGGTGATCAGGGTGAGGTTTTTGCGGCGCAGCGCCGGGCGCAGCCAGGCGTCCGCGGCGCTCCATCGGCTTCCGCGACGCTGGGTCACCATCGTTCGGCTGAACCCGTCAGGCTGCGGCAGATTCGGCCGTTCGACTGCGTGGCCCGTCTGTTGGACCGCCTGCAGCCAGGCCGCGGTCAACGGATGCGGGCTGCGCTGGTGTGAGACGTGCAGCGGCCCGGCAACTCCCTCGTCGGGTTCGCGTGCCCCTTCAACGCTTTCGATTTGCTTGAAGTACTTGACGATTCGGTTGAACGACCACTGTTCGCCGGCGTGTTGGGCCCACTCGTCGTAGTCGGCGGCGAATCCGCGGATCCACAACATGGCGTTCATGGACGACGAGCCACCCAGCGTTTTGCCCCGCGGCCAATAGATCCGCCGCCCATTCAGCTCCGGCTGGGGCTCGGTGAGATAGTCCCAGTCAATGGGGCTGCCGAACAGCTGCGTCCATGTCACCGGCATTCTGATGCGAGGGTCGGTGTCTTTTCCTCCCGCCTCCAGCACCACGACCCGGTTTCTGAGGTCGGCGCTGAGCCGCTCGGCGATTACTGGACCTGCCGAGCCGGTGCCAACCACCACATAGTCGGCCATGGCCACGTCAATGTCCGTCATTTCGTTCATATCGTCCTCGGTGCTCGAGTGTGATGTGGATCAGCGATCACATCGCTGTTTCCTGGTCACCGAGGCCCCGCCGGGTAACCGCGGTGTCAGAGCTGTCATCTACGTTGGTGCCAGCGATTTCTGACGGTAGAAACCCCCAGGTGATGCCGTCCACTATCTGTCCACTAAATGAACACGACCGAGGGTTCTGTCGCTGCAGCCCACGGATTGGAACTCCGCCAAGAGATGTGGTGGCCAAGCTAGGCAACATCGGCTGC
>NZ_DATJYB010000487.1:0-7463 GCF_035499775.1 Mycobacterium sp.
ACGGGCAGCTTGTATTTCGACAACGACTCGTGCAGGTGCTCGCGGATCTGCTCGACGTGCAGTTGCGTGCCGGGATGCAGCGACGCGAACAGCACCGGCTCTTCGCCGTAGACCGGATCGGGCCGCCCGATGACCGCGGCCTCGGCGACCTGCGGCAACTGGTGCACCACGACTTCGATCTCGCGGGGATAGATGTTCTCCCCGCCGCGGATGATCATGTCCTTGGCCCGGTCGACCAGCACTAGGTAACCGTCCTCATCGAAGCGCCCGATGTCCCCGGTGTGCAGCCAGCCATCGACGATCGTGGTGGCGGTCTCCTCGGGCCGGTTCAGATAACCGCGCATCACGTTGGGGCCCTTGATCACCACCTCACCGGCCTCGCCATCGGCCACCGGTTGCCCGGAGGCGTCGACGATCCGAATCGTCTGGCCAGCCAAGGGCAGTCCGACGGTGCCCGCCTTGCGCTTCCCGTACAACGGATTGATAGTGCTGGCGCACGACCCCTCCGACAGGCCGTAGCCCTCGATGATCGGGATGCCGTAGCGCGATTCGAACCGCTCCAGCAACTCCACACTGGCCGGCGCGGCACCGCAGATCGCGAACCGCACCGAGGAAGTGTCGGGTTGGACGTCCTCGGGCAACCCGGCCAGCATCGTGTAGATCGTGGGCACGGCTGAGAAATACGTAGCCCCGCTCTGTTCGACCCTGCTGAAGAACGTCTTGGGGCTGAATCGGCCGGCGACGGTGATGCGCCCTCCGGCCAACAACGGTGAAACAGTGCCGATCACGATCCCGTTGACGTGAAACAGCGGCAGGATCAGCAGGCTGTGATCGGCACCGGTCAACGCGAACACCTCAATCACGTTGCGGCACATCGCGATCAGGTTGGCGTGATCCAGCATCACGCCCTTGGGCCGGCCCGTGGTCCCGCTGGTGTAGATCAGCAGCGCCAGCGCGTCGTCGTCAACCTGCGCCGGGTACAGCTGGCCGTCGGCGGGTGGCGCGGTCAAGTCGCCGGCGACGACCACCTGCCGTCCGCCGGTGTCGAACTCGGGCACGGTGTCGACGATCAACACTTTGGCGTCGGCGTCGCCAAGCTGATACCGCACTTCTGCCGGCCGCAACGCGGGATTGATCGGCGTCACCACCGCACCCAGCCGCCACGCCGCGAACAGCGCTACCACAAAGCTCGCCGTATTAGGCAGCATGACCGCCACCACATCGCCGCGCGAAACACCAAGCCGGCCAAGCGATCCGCCGGCCCGGCGCACCGCCTCCAAGAACTGGCCATTGGTCAAGCTGATATCGTCATCGGCGACAGCAGACCCCTCGGGATCCTTCGCCGCACGCAATTCCGGTAGTACTGGCAGGCTCATCTGCACTCCTTAGCCGCAACGGCAACTTAACCAGCGACAGCGCCGCAAGTCGAGGTAAATCGCGACATTGGCCTAAGAATGTTGTGAGCGCTGCCAGTGACGTCAGCAGGATCTACCTTCATGTCATGACGACGCCACGAAGCGGAAGCGATGTGGATGTTGACCTGTAGTCCGCCAGATCGATGGATTGCACCCTCGGCGGGCCGAGCTTACGGCGACTATTCAGCGTTACCTCGAGGAGGAGATTCCCTAGCTCGGCCGCGGTGGGTTGAGCATCGGGCCCAGTATCTCCGGCAACGCGGTGGCCGAGGCCCGGTACGCCTGGTTGGGCGCCTCCGGCCGCAACGGGCGGCGCGGCGCTGAACGCTTCGCGGGGCGATAGCCCAATTTCAATTGGCAGAAGGTATAAACCGGTGGCATACAAATACATCGGGTGATGCGGCATTTAACCGGGCGAAACGTGTTACGAGCGAGTGCTATTGTTTTAAGTTCGTTGCTCGGGCGGACGTTTGGTCCACATTATCTCGAAACGCGTGCCGATAATAGGCAATCCTAAGCTAAGACGCGGATGAAAGCGTCCAACTTATTTGGGTGTCGCGGGATAGGTGCGGCGCAGTTGGGGCTTCAGCGGTGAGTCAGGTCGATGTACTCGCGCTCGGTGTAGCCGGTGTAGACCTGGCGTGGACGGCCGATCTTGCCCCCGCCCTCGTTGTGCATCTCGCGCCAGTGCGCTATCCAGCCCGGCAGCCGGCCCAGCGCGAACAGCACGGTGAACATCCGCGTCGGGAACCCCATCGCGCGGTAGATCACGCCGGTGTAGAAGTCGACGTTCGGGTAGAGCTTGCGCTCGATGAAGAAGTCGTCGGTCAGCGCGACCTCTTCGAGCGCCTTGGCGATGTCCAGCAGTTCGTCGTCGCCGCCGAGCTTGCCGAGGATCCTGTCGGCCTGCTCCTTCACGATCCGCGCCCGCGGATCGTAGTTCTTGTAGACCCGGTGCCCGAAGCCCATCAGCTTCACGCTGTCCTCGCGGTTCTTCACCCTCTTGACGAAATCGTGCACATCGCCGTCGGCTTGGCGGATCTTGTCCAACATCTCAAGCACCGCCTGGTTGGCGCCGCCGTGCAGCGGACCCCACAGCGCGTTGATGCCGCCGGAGATCGACGTGAACAGGTTGGCCTGCGACGAGCCGACCAGCCGCACCGTCGAGGTGGAGCAGTTCTGCTCGTGATCGGCGTGCAGGATGAACAGCATGTCGAGTGCGCGGACGAGCTCGGGATCGACCTCGTGGGGCTCGGCGGGCAACCCGAACGTCAGCCGCAGGAAGTTCTCCACCAGCGTCAGCGAGTTGTCGGGATACAGGAACGGCTGACCGATCGATTTCTTGTACGCGTAGGCCGCGATGGTGGGCAGCTTGGCCAGCAGCCGGATGGTGGACAGCTCCACCTGGGCCTCGTCGAACGGGTCGAGCGAATCCTGGTAGTACGCGGACAGCGCGTTCACGGCGCTGGACAACACCGGCATCGGGTGGGCATTGCGGGGGAAGCCGTCGAAGAACCTCTTGAGGTCCTCGTGCAGCAGCGTATGCCGCTGGATTAGGGTGGTGAACTTCTCCAGCTGCTCGTTGTCCGGCAGCTCCCCATAAATCAGCAGGTAGCTCACCTCGATGAAGGTCGATTTCTCCGCGAGCTGCTCGATCGGGTAGCCGCGATAGCGCAGGATCCCGGCGTCCCCGTCAATATAGGTGATGGCGCTCTTGGTCGACGCGGTGTTGACGAAGCCTTCGTCGAACGTGGTGTAGCCGGTCTTGGAAAGCAGCGAACCCAGGGCGATGCCGTCGGCTCCCTCAGTTGCATGGACGATCTCCAGGTCAAGCTCGCCACCAGGGTAATTCAAGGTCGAGAACTCGGTGTTATCGGGCATCGGAATCCCTTCGTCGCTGGTGAGAGTGCACTATGCCCTACCAAAGGTAGTCCCAATTGGCGCGTTCATGCCCCCGTCTGGAGGTCGAAGATTTAGATTTAGACGGGCTGTCGGACCCCTGCCCTCAGGGCTATGAACTCGGCATACGTGGCCTCGACCCCGGGCGCGGTCAATCCGCCCTCGTGGCGATGCTGTCGCCGCCCAATGGCCGGTACCTCAACCATGGCCAGCTTCTCCGCACCCCACCCGGTAGACGGCGACGATGATGGCGAGGACGACCTCGGGCGCCGTCCGGTCGGCCGACGGGGGGACGGCCCGGATGCCGGGAGCGCTATCTCGTCACGACGCGGCTCGCGGGCTTGACGCGGACCTTCCGGCTGGCGGGACACGCACCCGCCAGCCTGTAAGGGGGCGAGCCGCATTCACCAGCGAATTCCCGTTCAGCGGCGGTGTCGGGCGGATAACCCAACCGGGAGAGTTCGAGTCACTGTGTAAGGCTCTAAGACGAAAACGGCGGCTGCCGTTTCTGCTAGCCGGGCGGACAACTTCAAGCCGCACAAGCCAATCCACTCCAGCCAGTCCACGACGAACTCGGGGCACATTAACGAACCGCTTCTCACAACTCCGAGCACACGACCCCAAATCCACGAGCGGTACGCGATTGTTCAGGAGCCTCCCTGCCACATGTTGGCGATCGTTGTGCAGCATCGGGACTCGGGATTGAGTATTGAACACGCATTCCCGTCGGACTACCGGGAGTCTCGTTCGTGCGAGTGCAGGTAGCTTCGATACACCGTCAGCAGGGCGTCTTTTTCCGGGGCGGTCAGGTGCGGGTCGACCCGGATAGCCGCTTCGACCGGCTGCGCGCCCGCCGGTGAGGCATCGCCTGCGTCCGCGGGGTGCGAGGCGCCACCGGCGCTGAGTATCTCGGTTAGCGATATCTGCAACGCATCGCCAATCTGAAGCAACACCCGCAACGTTGGATCGTGCAGCCCCCGTTCAATCTGGCTTAGGTAGGCGTTGGATATCCGGGTCAGGCGGGAGAGCTCACGCAGTGACAGGTTGGATAACTCACGCTGGGTGCGAAGGAACGTCCCGAGCGCTGCCCGCTGCACCTTCCAGGTTTCGCTGAACGCAGCGTCCATACCACTTTCTCCTTAACGCGGTGCCTGGAGCAACCGCGGTGGGGGTTGCTCCAACGGTCGGCATCGGGAGCCAGGTTACTTGGCAGTCGTCTTCGTCTTCATTGGCGTCTTCGTCTTCATTGGCGCCTTCCTGGGCGCCGGCGCCTTCTTGATCGGCGTGGTCGACACCGGTGTGGAGGCCCCCAACAGCCGGTGCACGAACTCCTGGTTCAGCTTCAGGAATTGAGCGGCGAAGTCATAGACGCTGTCTACGATCGCCCTCGGGTCCCCGACGTTGGGGATCAGATCGCCGACTGACCGTATCGGTGCCGGGGTTATGTTCGCCAATGCCTGCCTCAAGGCCTGGATCGCCTCGACGGCGGCGTCCTGACCCGCCTTAATGGCATCGAGGGCCCGGGTTTGGAGGGTGGTAATTGCCTCTTGTGCGGTCGCCATTGATTTTCCTCCTCGGTGACGAAATACGATAACTGCTGATAACTATATCACGCGATAGATTGATATATCAAACGGATCGCGGCGTCGGGCGGCGCCATTTCGCTGCTATTCAGCTCCTCGCCGGGCGCGGAGAACAGCGGTGAGCTCTCCGCTGCTTTTTGGGGTTCGACCGAATCAACTGTCAGCGACCACCGCAGATAGCTACGCCGAGCCGGACTCGTCGATTCCGACGACCGCAGCATCGACGGCTACCACCGCCCCAGCCACGACTCCCTCGCCGCCCTCTGCGCAGGTACTCGACCCCACCTACTGGCCGATAACCAGGGCGCGACCCTGCCGCAAGCACGCCCAACGCATCGGCAGAATTCGCGGACGCACTCCGCTTGACATTTGAGCGGTGTGTCCAAGTTCAGGGCACCGGCGACACCGGCACAGCACGCGGACCGCTGTCACCTCCTGGATCGACGACGGTCGGCGCGGAAGCGAGGTTTCTCACCGCGGCGCCGCTCAGCTGTCCTATGCCAAGAGCGCTGATGCGCTGGCGCCGAAATCAGCCGGCCTTGCACCGGACCTTTCAGCGTACGAACCCGACGTAGTCGGCTTCGCCGAGGAACCGGAGCGAGGGCAGATCCAGTTTCTCGTCAACCCGTTCTGGGCAGCCAAATCGAACGCAATTCAACCATCGACCAACTCGAACCAGTGATGTCGTTGCCCTGGCGGTAAGCCTGGCCCACCAGATGATGATCGCGATCGGCGAGGTCGTGTTCAGCTCGTTACCGTGCCCGCTGCCAACCACCTTGCCGTGCGCCTTCACCGGGCGGGCTGCCCGCCGGCCAGTGAGCTACTTCAGCAATGCGCGTGCCATGACGACGCGTTGAATCTGGTTGGTTCCTTCGTAGATCTGAGTGATCTTGGCGTCGCGCATCATCCGCTCGACCGGGAAGTCCTGCGTGTAGCCGGCTCCGCCGAACAGTTGCACCGCGTCGGTGGTGACCTCCATGGCCACGTCGGAGGCAAAGCACTTCGACGCCGAGGAGATAAAGCCCAGATCCCGCTCGCCGCGTTCGGCCCGCGCAGCGGCGGAATAGACCATCAGCCGCGCGGCCTCCACCTTCATCGCCATGTCGGCCAGCATGAACTGCACACCCTGAAAGTCGCTGATCCGCTTGCGGAACTGGCGGCGGTCCTTGGTGTAGGCGATCGCCGCGTCCAGCGCGCCCTGGGCGATGCCCACCGCCTGCGCCCCGATCGTGGGGCGAGTGTGATCCAGCGTCGCCAGCGCGGTCTTGAACCCGCTGCCCGGTTTGCCGATGATCCGATCGGCCGGGATGCGGCAGTCCTCGAAATACAGCTCGGTGGTTGGCGACCCCTTGATCCCCAGCTTGCGTTCCTTGGGACCGACCGTGAAACCAGGGTCCTCCTTGTGCACCATGAACGCCGAGATCCCGTTGGCGCCCTTGTCCGGATCGGTCACCGCCATCACCGTGTACCAGCTGGACTTGCCGCCGTTGGTGATCCAGCACTTCGCGCCGTTGAGCACCCACTCGTCGCCGTCAGGCCGGGCCCGGGTCCGCATCGCCGCCGCGTCACTGCCGGCCTCCCGTTCCGAAAGGGCATACGACGCCATCGCCTCGCCGGAGGCCAAACTCGGCAGCACCTGGCGCTTCAGCTCCTCCGAGCCCCGCAGAATCAGGCCCATCGTGCCCAGCTTGTTGACCGCCGGAATCAACGACGCCGACGCATCGACGCGCGCCACCTCCTCGATCACCATGCAGGTCGCCACTGAGTCGGCACCCTGCCCGCCGTACTGCTCGGGCACATGCACCGCCGAGAACCCGGAATCGTTGAGCGCCTTGAGCGCCTCTTCCGGGAACCGGGCATGCTCATCCACATCGGTGGCGTACGGCGCGATCTGGGTTTCGCACAAATCCCGCAACACCGCACGCAACTCGTTGTGCTCATCGGGAAGCCTGAACAGATCAAACGACGGATCACCGGCCATGGCGAGGTCCCTTCTCGTGTTGCTTCTAGACAATGGTTGGAATTCGATGATTGCGGCGGTCGTCGAGCCCGAGTGTGGCGCTGGAGAACCGGACGTTGCTAAGACTGTAACGAGCCTGGCTAGCCATGGCGATGTCGCTGACCGACCAACTCTCGAGGTGTAGTTGTCTTCCCGAGATAACACTCGCACGAGGGCACGCTGCTGGGCTGTAGGCGGTTGTTGTCGCGTCCCTGATGGGTATCGTCAACGACGACGATGACGGTGATCTTCGTTCTCTGGGGATAATGGGCCACCACACTTGATCTTGGTCTACCCTTGCGCGCATGTGCTGCGACATGATGCACGAACAGGTCGCTGTTGTTGCCGAGAAGCTGCCGGAGCGCACCGATGAACTCGGGTTCCTGGGTGATCGCGCCGTCACCTGGGAGGTCAGCCTTTACCAGTGCGCTGCGTCCACTTCGTTTCAACATCGTTGCCGGTGGCTGCGCAGCCCACACGTGGCCGAGCTCTTTAGCGCCAACGCCGGCGAAACCGAATTCGACCCGGCCGCGCAGACGGAGCTGCGAGCTGCACGTGCACGCGACG
>NZ_DATJYB010000488.1:0-7906 GCF_035499775.1 Mycobacterium sp.
GGCGGCGTAGGCCTCACCGTCGTCGCGCAGTGGATCGAACTCGGCCGCCACCACGATCGCCGGCGGCAGCCCGGACAAATCGACGGCACTTAACGGTGCGAAGCGGGGATCGCTTCGATCCGCCGCGTCGATGTAGTGGTCCCAGAACCACTCGAGCAGCGGCGTCGTGAGGCCATAGCCGTCCGCGTTCTCGATGAAGGATGCGCCGGTCGTACCACCGGAGGTTGCGGGTGCCAACAACACCTGGCCCACGATGGTCGGTCCACCCAGGTCACGCGCCAGCCGGCACACCACCGCCGCGAGCCCACCGCCCGCACTCCAACCACACACTGCGAGCCGCCCCGGTTCGCCACCGAGCCCCGGTGCGTTGTCGGCGACCCACCGCAGCGCGGCCATGGCGTCGTCGACCGCCGCGGGGAAGCGGTGCTCGGGTGCATGGCGGTAATTCGCGGAAACGATAATCGCGTCGCTGCGCACGCAAAGGTCCCGGCACAGTGGATCATCCGAGATGGCGTCGCCCAGAACGTAGCCGCCGCCATGGAAGTACACGACGATCGGGTGGGGGCCCGGGGTTGCCGGCCGGTACAGCCGGTACGCCAGATCGCCTGCGGCGCCGGGCAATACACCGTCGGCGATCTCGCCGACGTCCGGTCCCGGCGGTAGCGGCGCTAACATCTGCGCGTAGAGCGCGCGGGCGTCCGCCACGGGCATCGATTCCATCGGCGGCAGATTCAGCGCTGCCGCCTCCATGAGAACCATCTCGACGTCGGGTTGCAACCGGCGCACCACTCCGTCGTTGCAACGCGAGCCGTCGGGACCAGACCGGCTGAAGCCCAGGTAATCGCGGGCGACCACCTCGTCGCAGCTGAGAGCGTAGAAGTCGACGCCCCCGCAGTAGGGCAGGAAAACCCGTGGTTTGCCCGGCACATTGGCGCCCATGTACCACGAGTTCGCCGACGGGTACAGGGTGATGTCGGCGCAGTCGTTCACGTGTTGCGTCCACCCGGCTTCGGCCGTTTCGGTGGGCTCGATGACATCGAAGCCGTCCGCACCCAGGTGACCGAGGCAGTCGAGCACCCAGTCCGCGTGCTGTTCGATCGAAACCGCCATGTTCGACAGCACCGAGGGACTTCCGGGGCCGGTGATGAAAAACAGGTTCGGAAAGCCGGTAGTGGTCAGCCCGAGGTAGGTCTGCGGCCCATTCGCCCATTTGTCCTTCAGCGCAACGCCGTTGCGGCCCCTGAAGTCGACGGCGGATATCGCACCCGTCACGGCGTCGAAACCGGTGGCGAAGACGATCGCCTCGAAGCTGAACGACTCGTCGGCGGTGTCGATGCCGGTTTCGGTGACTTGTCGGATCGGATGCTTTCGGACGTTGACGAGGCGCACGTGCGGCGAGTTGTAGGTGGCGTAGTAGTTCGTGTCCAGGCACGGCCTCTTCATCCCGATGGGGTGATCGGTGGGGCACAGATCGGCCGCCGTCTGCGGATCGTCGACGATGGAGCGGATCTTGTTCCGGACGAACTCCGCGAACTCGTGGTTGGCCGCGGGATTAATCCCCACGTCGGCGTACACGGTTAACGTCTCGAACAATAAGCCGCTCTGCCAGGCGTGCTCATAGCGTTGCTGGCGCTCGGTCTCCGAGACGCTGAAAGTCGGGATGATGCTGCGCTCCATCATCGGAATGCCACCGAACGACATCCTGGCCGCCGCGCGATATTCCGCCTCGCTCGTCAGTTGCGCAAGCTTCTCGGGCGACAACGGGCCATTGAGCGCCGGGAACGAGAAATTCGGGGTGCGCTGAAACACCACCAGCTCTCGCGCCTGCTGCGCGATGACCGGAATCGATTGAATGCCAGAGGAACCCGTGCCGATCACCGCCACCCGCTTGCCCGTGAAATCGACCGGCTCGTGCGGCCAGGCACTGGTGAAGTAGACCTCACCGGCGAACCGCTCGAGCCCGTCGACCTCGGCCGGCTTGGGCATGGACAGACAGCCAGTGGCCATCACGACGAAACGAGAGGTGACCTCCACGCCGCCGTCGGTGCGCACCCGCCACAGCGATGCATCGTCGTCCCAGTCCGCGTGCTGGACTCGCGTCGAGAAGGTGATGTGGCGCCGCAGGTCGTGCTTGTCGGCGACGTGGTTCAAATAACGCAGGATTTCCGGCTGGGTCGCGTACTTCTCCGTCCATTGCCAGTCCCGCCGCCAGTCGGGATCGAAGCTGAACATGTAGTCGACGCTGGGCACGTCGACCCGGGCACCCGGATACCGGTTCCAGTACCACGTGCCGCCGATGTCGTCGGCCGCCTCGAACACGCGCAATCGGTATCCGGCGCGGCTGAGGCGGTAGGCAAGATACAGGCCCGCAATGCCTGCGCCCACTACGACGACGTCGACATCAGGCGTCGGTCGGTCTGTCCCGGCTGTATCGGTCATCCTCTGATCATCACTCCGCGCCGACCGGCTGTCTTGAGTACGGCAATACTTGACCTCCACTCCCTCGGCGTCGTTCCGTCTGGCCGGCCGCTCAAATGTCGCCTGTTTCGAGTCATCGGCCATGCCGCGGACGAAGGGAAAGTATCCAGAGGGGTGTCAGGCTGTGATGGTCAAAGCGGCGGGCTAGAGACCCTTTCGGCGGACATGAGAACGCCCGCAGCCGGGTACGGCAGGGGGTCAGTCCCGGAGCTGCGTACTAAAAAGCCCCAGCTCGAGGGTGTGCGCGATCTGGGTGATCGCGGCCTGGGCGCGCACGCTGTTACCGGCCTTGTCCAGCGGCGGTGAGTAGGCGGCGATCGCCAATTTGCCTGGCGACACCGCGACCAAACCGCCTCCGACGCCGCTCTTGGCGGGCAGCCCGACCGTGTAGGCCCAGTCACCGGAGCTGGTGTAGAGACCCTCCATCGCCATTAAGGCCAGCACGTGCGACACGTTGGCATGTGCGATGACGCGCTTGTCGGTGACGGGGTTGATGCCCCCGTTGGCCAGGGTCGCGCCCATGATCGCCAGGTCGACAGCGGTGATCAGCGTCGAGCACTGCAGCGTGTAGACGTCGCAGGCCTCCATCGGGTCGCAGTACATGTATCCGCCGCACAGCAGCAGCCACGCGATCGCGCGGTTGTGAAAGTTGGTAGCGCGCTCGGACGAGGCGATCGGTTCGCTGACCGTGATCGGACGCCCGGCGAAATCGCTTTGAATCTGCAGGATCTGGCGCCAGCGCTCGTCAGCGTCATTGGCCGACACCAAGCTGGTAGCCGTCATCGCCCCCGCGTTGACCATTGGCGAGTTCGGCTTGTCGTTGTGGAGTTCCAGCGCCAGCACCGAATTGAACGCCTCGCCTGTCGGATTGGCGCCCACCTTGCGGTGGAACACCCGCGGACCTACTTGTTCGATAGCAAGCGCGGCCGTGAAGACCTTCGAGATCGACTCCAGCGCGAACTGACAGCTGGCGTCGCCGGCCGAAAACGTCTGACCGTCGACGGTCGCCACGCACACCCCGAACAGCTGCGGGTCCACGTCAGCCAAAGCCGGTATGTAGCTGGCGTTCTTGCCGCGGCGGTTTTTCTTGTGCTTGGCGTGTGCGGCGGTGACCGCCTCGGCGATCCGGTCGGCGGCGATCGGTGTGGTGGCCATGGCAGTCAATTCTGTTCCACCGTCGCATATTCAGTTGCAGCGGTAGTCACCACACGATGGACGAAGCCAAGCTTCGCGACGACGTGTGGGGAGATAGTGAACGGGTATAGGTCGTCACGACCCATCGAATTGTTGACCCGATTGAGCACCCCCGACAGCACTAACCAGTCAGCCATAATGTCCTCGATGGTGGCGTCGGCGTAGGACTCTCGAGCATGGACATCGTAGGACAGGTCCCACTTCACCCGGTCAGCCTCGACGACGAGGCCCGAATCCGCAATCGTGGCAAGGGTTCCGGTGATGTGGAGATAATGGGCCCAGGTCTCGGCGAAGTCTTCCCACGGGTGGGCGGTGGCGTACTCCGAGATGAAGTCGTGCTGCCAATTGGCCGGCGCCTCGCCCTTGTAGTGTCGCTGCAGTGCGTCCTGGTAGTTTTCGCGATCGTCACCGAACATCGCCCGGGCCTCGTCGATGAGCGGGGCGTTCTGCACCAGCAGCATCTCGTAGTAGTGGCCTACCTCGTGGCGGAAGTGGCCCAGCATTGTGCGATAGGGCTCACGCAGCTTGATGCGCAGACGCTCCCGGTATAACTCCAGCGACTCGGACAGGTCGATGGTGATCACCCCGTTGGAGTGCCCTGTCATCACCGGGTGCCCC
Source organism: Mycobacterium sp. (assembly GCF_035499775.1). Classification (GTDB taxonomy): domain Bacteria; phylum Actinomycetota; class Actinomycetes; order Mycobacteriales; family Mycobacteriaceae; genus Mycobacterium. Next base: position 4,291 of record NZ_DATJYB010000488.1, read on the forward strand.
AGTGTCTGGCTTGACAGCAGATCGAATGCCAGCCCTTGGGGGTCCGCGTAGTACTGATGGATGGGCAGGCCCAGGTCCATCAGCTCGAAGATCAATCGCCGCAGTGACTTTAGGGTCGAATCGAGTTCCGACATCGCCTCATTGTCATCGGGCGCCGGCGCCTCACGCACGAAACTGTCGGCGTAGCAGCGTCCGGATTCGGAATCGTCCGCGGTCAACCAGTTGCAGCCCCGCTCCCAGTGTGAGCATCGGACCCAGCCATGGCCGTTCACGGTCACTGTTTGCGATGGCATGCACACCATCTGGCGCGACGCGTAGTGGTAGCCGACCGTCATCGCGCACGTCGGGCACTGCTGCACTTCGAACGCGACCGCCTGCCCGCAGTTGGGGCATCTGAAGGCACGCACGATCAGGCCTCGCCGGAACTTCCCGACGCAACGTACGTCCACGGTTGCTGCGGACGGCCCTTGAGATAGCCACGCTGCCAATCCCATTGCGGATGCTGCCGCAGGAATTGTTCGGCGTCGAACTCGGTGCCATCGGCACGCCCGCATCGGGCCCACAGATTGAGCGCCTTGATGTCGGCTGAGGTGGCGACCTTGCCGTCCACGGACCCGAACGGTGTGAACGGGGTCAGTCCACTGAAGTGACAGGGGTCGACATCGGAATGTGCGCATATGGTCCGGGCCGAGGGATGGATGTAGCCAAGGTAGGTGTCGAACGTGTCGCCCATCATGCGCTTGCCGACCTCGACGTCGATGCGCCCGTTGTACTGGCCGAGCAATTGGCGCCAGCGAACCTCCCGCGCACCGTTGGGGGTGCGCACGTCGCTGAACCCGGTCCCGAAGCACTCCAGGTTACGGATCCGCGGATCCGTTACTGCGTTGTCACCCCAGAAGTAGCCATCGGTCGTGCGGCTGAGGCTTTGATACAGCAGGCCCTCCTCGTAGCGCGCGATCTCGCCCGTCTTGACGTCACCGATCAACCAGGAGTTGGCGTATCCGCCGTTGTTGTCCGTGTTGAGCGTCTCGACCCAGTGGTCGATGTCGCGGGCGTACTGCGAGGCCTTACGGGCCCGGACGAACTCCGGGACCCGGGTCTCGTCGTAACCCTTGAAACCGTCGTAGCCACCGATCGTGGTCTCGGTGATCACCAGTCCGGCACCGGTCAACCAGAAATCGCTCATGCTGGCGATCCAGCCCGGCGCGGTCTGCATGACTATGCGGTTGCCGTCGTCGGGGGTCATGTCCAGGATGACGTTCTCGAATTGGCCCTGCCAGAAGTCGGCGAAGCTGGTGTGACCCACAACGATCGACGCGTCGACGGTCGCGCTGCCGGTCGCGATAAAGGCGCTGCAGTGGTTGCCCTCGCCGCCGGTCGGCGCCAACGCGGTGTAGCGGCCCGAGTTCTTGGGCCACCAATAGCCGGTGAGTTCCATCCAATCATTAATGCCGAGTACATCTTTGAACGTGGCTGGCACGCCTGCAGCCGTCAGGCCCGCCGCCACGCCTTCCATCTCCTCGCGCAGCTCGTCGGGGATCTTGTCGGCGTGGAGTTCGGCGGCGCGCTCGACAAAGAAGTCGTAGCCCATACCGATGTCCTGGTAGGTCATCTCCCGGTACACCCGGACCGACTCCGCGTATTCGTCGGCGACGAGAAAGCCATACTGAAAACCGCGTGCGGCCGGTGATCCCTTGATCGTGACATGCAACCAGCCGTTGATCTCGCTGCGCGAGGCCTCGGAGAGCCACCCCTGCTGCTCGTCGGTGAGTTCGGAGGGTGTGGTTCTCGCCGGCGGTTCCGCCGGCCCGGGCGGTGGTTTTACGTTATGACCCTTCGGGGTTGAAGCGATCGCTGTCACAAGCCCTCCTCGTGTCAGAACCCACGCGCCGATGAGTTTAGTGCCGCCGGGTTGCTCGCTGGTCGACGTCGCAAGAAATCCTGACACAGTCGCCGTCGACCCCGGCCGCGCCGGTATTCGGTCATCGATTCCCGACGCTGGCGGAGTCGGGGTCCACGTCAGCGTCGTTGGAAGATCTCGCTGCCCCATTCAGCCGCGAGCACGCCTCCGGGTTGCCAGTAGAACGCGGATCGTTGTGATGTGCAGGATGATCGAGAAGGGCACCATGTAGCCGGGAAAGAGGACCATCGGCCATTGGCTGAACGCCGACGTCGGCGGGCCGGTATGCACCACGGCGACGGCTTGGGATGCCAGGAACCCGGTTCCCACCGCCCCGACGAAATCAAGGAGGCCGAGCACCGACCAGGCAATCGGAATACTGGCCGACGTCGACCCGATCAGGGCGATGCTGCGCGGCCACCACCGCATCCACTGCCGACCCAGGCGAGGCGAACGCCGCGCACACCCCGGCCCCGGTGTGCTTGAACAACCAACCCCCGTGCGCCACGATCGCCGAGCGCAACGCCTCGTCATTTGGCGGCCGGCGCCACCCGCATCGTGCCCGCGTCGGCCTCCCACCGACGGGTCGAACCCTCGACATCGGTGAACAGGAAGGCCACTACCCCTGAAGGGGGGACCACCGCCTGATCAGCGGACACCTACGCAGCGTGGCACAAGCGATTCCATCTCACCTCGAACATCAGGTACGGGGCATGCCAATCGAGCCGCGGTGCTTATCGCGTGGCACGGATGACGAAGGCGTCGGTGTTCTCGTCGTAACCGACCGTTTCGTCCACGAACAGTTGCCCAACCGTGTGGCCATCCTCAGCAACCGCAAGGAAGGTCGTTTCCTCCTGGTCGTATGTCACCGATCCTTGCACGAACATCGCCGCAACCTCGTGCCCATCGGCTCCGAAAACGAGAAGCTTCAAGCCCCCTGCATTCTTGACGTACTGCGTCGCTTCGGCACGTGACATGACCATGGCCGGGGTTCCTTTCTGGTGGCGCTTTGCTTGTAGCGCAAGTATTCCCGAGACCAGAACCCACCGTGGTCGGTACAGAGACTCGAAGTGCTCAGTTGACTGCGGCTGTGAGCCAAAGGCTGTGGTTGTGACGCCACCACTTCATACTCGATGGCTTACAAAGTTTTGACGCCTTTTTATCTCGTCTATTTCGAGACGCACGGTTAATTTCTAGTGACGGCCAGCTCTTTTCTGTGGCGCTCAGACATAACCGGTGCAATACGGAATTTGCGCCGCGGGTACGGAAACGCGGTGGCGTAGTGAGGCGGCATGACCGGCCCGCAGGACCGCTACTTCCAACCGGCGCAATATCCGGCGGCACGGTGATCGACATTGTCATCACCTGCATCATGTCCGTGTTGGCGTGCGTCGTGGCGGTCGGTTCGTTGTGGTTCTCAATCACGTGGGGTGGCGTCGGGTTAGCGGAATTCATCGGGGGGCGGCCATTATCGCAGCGGCCCTGCGCAAACGAGTGATGTGGATATGGCCGACGGTTGCGTTGGCGCTGATCATAATTGCTTCGGTGCTAGGCGTGCATTTCGTGAATTTAGTCCATTCGCACAGTTCGCACGGCTTGTTCGTGAATGGTCCGACATGAATTCTCGAGACGCAAACCAGGGCTGTCACAGCCCCTCCACCTCGGCGGACGCTGGTTTGAAGGCCGGTGACCTGGCTATTCTCACCTCTAACATGA
>NZ_DATJYB010000489.1:0-28837 GCF_035499775.1 Mycobacterium sp.
CCACGCCGCCGGCGTCCGTGACGCGCGCTGCCGCCTCCACCGCCGTGTCGAGCCGCAGGTCGGCGACGGCCACCGTGTGGCCGTCCGCGGCGAGCCGCTCCGCGATCGCGCTCCCCATGCCTCCTCCGCCTCCCGTGACGAGCGCAACCCGGCCGGACACGCGACGATCCTCTCACGACAAGCGACGACAAGGGGAAGCCATGCAGGAGCTGACGGATGTCCGCTACGAGGTGGAGAGCGGGCTGGCCTGGGTGACGATCGACCGTCCGGAGCGCATGAACTCCTTCCGCGCGCGCACGGTCGACGAGCTGATCCACTGCCTCAAGCGCGCCTGGGCGAGCCCGGACGTCGGCGTCGTCTGTCTGACCGGAGCCGGGGAGCGCGCGTTCTGCACCGGCGGCGACCAGAAGCAGCGCGCCGAGACCGGCGACTACGGACCGTCGGAAACCGGCCTGTTCGAGGTGGATACGCTGCATCGAGTCATTCGCGACGTGCCCAAGCCGGTCATCGCGGCGGTCAATGGGTTCGCGATCGGCGGTGGGCATGTACTGCACGTGCTGTGCGACCTGACGATCGCCGCAGATACCGCGGTGTTCGGTCAGAACGGTCCGCGGGTGGGCTCGTTCGATGCGGGCTTCGGCACCGGCTACCTGGCGCGCGTGGTCGGTGAGAAGCGTGCTCGTGAGATTTGGTTCCTGTGCCGCAGGTATTCCGCACAGCAGGCATACGAATGGGGGCTGGCCAACAAGGTGGTGCCGGCCGACCAGCTCAGGGCTGAGGTGCGGGCCTGGGCCGACGAGATCTTGATGCTTTCGCCGACCGCGTTGAAGGTGCTCAAGCAGTCGTTCAACACCGACACCGAACAATTCGCGTCGGTCGGTCAGATGGCGTACTCGACTCTGAAGATGTTCGGCGAGACGCCCGAGGCTCAAGAAGGCATCACCGCGTTCAACGAGAAACGCAGTCCCGAATTCGCTGCCTACCGCGGCAACTGAGCATGTTCACGGTCGAACAGCTCGAGTTCGCCGCCGCGATCGAGCGATTCTGTGCCGACACCTGCGGCACAGCCGAGCAACGTGCGCAGTTGACTCAGGGCCTTTCCAACAGCCCGGAGTTGCTACAACGGCTGGCCCAACTCGGCTGGCTGGGCGTGTCGATACCGGCGCAGTACGGCGGCGGCGGAGCGGGCATGGTCGAAGAGTGCATCTTCCTCGAGGAGACCGCACGCGGCCAGGCTCCGATCCATGCCTACGGCACTGGATTGACCGCGGCGCAAACATATTTGCGACACGGCACCCAGGTGCAGAAGAAGGAGGTCGTCGGCAATCTTTGTGCCGGCAACTTCGAGGCGATCGCGCTGTCCGAACCTGGGGCCGGATCCGATCTGGGTGCGGTACGGACCCGCGCGGTCCGCGACGGCGACCGCTTCATCATCAACGGTCAGAAGACGTGGATCACCGCCGCGCATCTGGCCGACCATCTGCTCGTGCTGACTCGCACCGATCCCAACATCGGAAAGCACCATGGCTTGACGTTGTTGTACCTGCCTACCTCGACACCCGGCCTGGACATCAAGGCGATCCACACCATGGACGGCCATACCGTGAACGATGTCTTCTTCACCGACGTCGCCGTTCCCGTCGCCAACGTCGTCGGCGGGATCGGCGATGCCTGGCACCGACTGATGCGCGGACTCAACGTGGAACGGCTCATCATCGCGGCGATGTCGCTGGGTGCCGCGCGCCGCTCGCTGCAAGACACCATCGGCTACGTGCGCACCCGTGAGCAGTTCGGCAAGTCGATCGGCACGTTTCAGGCCGTCCGTCATCGACTCGCGGACCTGGCCGCCGAGATCGAATGTTGCCGCGCCTACGTCTATCAGGTGGCCGCCCAGATCGACGCCGGCCTGGAGGATCAGCTCGCCCGGGAGGGTTCGATCGCCAAACTCAAGTGCACCGAAGTGGCCAAGCGCGCCGCATTGGAGGGCGTGCAGCTGATGGGCGGCAACGGCTACACCGTCGAATTCGGGATGGAAGCGCAGGTGCGCAAAGCCTTGGCACCACCGATTTATGGCGGCGCCAACGAGATTCAGCGCGAGATCATCGGCAAGAGTTTGGGATTATGACAAGTATCTTCGATCCGACCGTACTGGCCGGCAAGCGCATCCTGATCACCGGCGGCGGCACCGGACTGGGTCGTGGAGTGGCCGCCAGGCTGGTTGCCCACGGTGCCCAGGTGCATATGTGGGGCCGGCGTGAAGCCATTCTGGCCGAGGCTGCGGCCGAGATTTCGGCGGGGCATCCCGGCGCTGTCCACTATCAGACGGTCAACGTTCGAGATTTCGACCTGGTGGCCGCCGCGGTTGACGAGATCTGGGACCGGCACGGCCCGTTGACCGGAGTGCTGAACAACGCCGCCGCGAATTTCATTGCGCCCACGGTCAGTTTGAGCCCGCGTGCGTTCGAAGCGGTCACCTCGACGGTGATGACGGGTTCGTTCAACACGACGCTGGCCGTCGGCAAGCGCTGGATCGCTGAAGGGCTGCCCGGATCGGTGCTGTCGAATCTGACCACCTGGGTATGGAGCGGTTCGGCGTTCGTCGTCCCTTCGGCCATGGCAAAGGCCGCCGTACACGCCATGACGATGTCATTGGCCGTCGAGTGGGGCCCGTACGGCATCCGTCTCAATGCCCTTGCGCCCGGACCGATCCCGACTGATTACGCCTGGGAGATGCTCAATCCGACGGACAAGAGTTCCGTGGGAGCCACCCAGGCGGACCAGATTCCGCTCGGCCGTTCGGGAACCATCGAGGAACTGGCCAACCTCACGATTTTCGCGTTCTCCGACGCCTGCGGTTACCTCACCGGCGAGACCATCGCGATGGACGGTGCCCAACGACTCGCCGGACCCAACACGTTCGCCGGGCTATCAGCGATGACCGACGCAGACTGGGCGTATGCGCGCGAACGGAGCAAAGCAGCCTCGGCGGCCGCCAAGTCCGCGCGGTCGGTGTAGCCGGTCATGGCGACCGATGCAGCGCGAATCATCTCGTCCATCGACGAGGCGCTTGGCGCCGTCGGGCAGGAATTGGGCGTGTCGGATTGGATCACCGTCGACCAGGAACGCATCGACGCGTTCGCCGAGACCACCCTCGACCGTCAGTGGATCCACATTGACGTCGAGCGCGCCCGGACTGAAAGCCCGTATGGCTCAACGATCGCCCACGGCTTCTTGACGTTGTCCCTGATTCCGGCGTTGAGCAAGGCCAACTACCGTGTCGAGAACGCGAAAATGGGTATCAACTATGGGCTTAACAAGGTGCGGTTCCTGGCGCCGGTTCCCGCGGGCAGCCGCGTGCGGGTCCGATCCGAACTCGCCGACGCCAGAAAAGTGGACGACGCGACCGTCGACATGATCGTGCGGCACACGGTCGAGCTCGATGGTTCGGAGAAGCCGGCTGCGGTAGCGGAGCTGATCGCGCGGATGGTGTATTAGCCGCCGGTACGGCAATGTGACTTGTGGGTAATAACCTAACCTTATAATAGGCCTTACCTTTATGCCCCTTTTCTTTAAGAACCGAAGTCTCGATGGACGGAGGAGCGATGGCACCAGGTGAGACGAATTCGGCCCCAACACGTTCGAGTGTCCTGCTCAAGCCGGTGGATGTCCCCAAGGCATCCGACGTATTGGCGCGTGAGCTGCGTGAGCGGATCCTCAGCGGTGAGCTGGAAGAGGGTGTGGCGCTGCCTGCAGAGCGCGAGCTCGTCAAGCAGACCCAGATGAGCCGGGCCACTGTACGCGAGGCGTTGCGCATCCTCGAGGTTCAGAACCTGGTTCGGGTCAGGGCCGGCCGGGCCGGCGGCGCATTCGTTCAGCGACCGACCACCAAATCGATGGCGAGTTCGGTGGGCATGCTGATCAGGGGCAGGAAGATCAAGCTGGCTGACCTGATGGAGACGCGTGAGGCGTTGGAGCCGTTCTGCGCCGAATTGGCCGCCCGCAAACGCACCGACGAGGATCTGGCGGTGCTGGACCAGGCCAACGACGACATCGCCGATCCCAAAGCGGACCTGTCGGCGTTTCTGCAGGCCAATCTCGACTGGCATGTGGGTGTGGCCATGGCGAGTCACAACGAACTGCTGATCGGATTCATGACCGCGTTGTCGCAGGCGATCTACACCGGTACCGAGAATGCGGCGTTCGTCGACGACGACGTGCGGGCAGTCACTGCCCGCGCACACCGGTCGATCACGACCGCGATTCGCAACCGCGACGCGGACGCGGCCAGTCGGCGCATGCAGCGCCATGTGCACAGCTACGCCAAGGCCGCGCTGGCGGTGGACAAGCGTCAGGCCATCAGCGTCGACGAGTGAGCGGATGGCCGCCGGGCTTATCGGATGCGGCGTTACAAGGCGGCAGGAAGCGCAAGGGGCGGTTGGGTTTTCGCGACAACCTCGTCGATACTGACCCCGGGGGCGGTCTCGACCAGGTGCAGACCGTCGTCGGCGACGTCGATGACGGCGAGATCGGTGAAGATCCGGTTCACGCATCCCTTACCGGTCAGCGGCAGCGTGCAGTGCTCGACGATCTTGGCGCTGCCGTCCTTGGCGGTGTGCTCCATCATGATGAAGACTCGTTCCACGCCGTGGACGAGGTCCATCGCTCCGCCCATGCCTTTGATCATCTTGCCGGGGATCGTCCAGTTGGCCAGGTCGCCGGCGGCGGAGACCTGCATGGCGCCGAGCACCGCGATGTCGAGATGTCCGCCGCGGATGATGCCGAACGAGGACGAGGAACAGAAGAACGCCGCACCCGGCAACGTGGTGACCGTCTCCTTGCCGGCGTTGATCAGGTCGGCGTCGAGGTCCTCGCGACGCGGGTAAGGCCCGACACCGAGAATCCCGTTTTCCGAATGCAGGACGACGGTGATGTCGGCGGGGATGTGGCTCGGGATCAGGGTGGGCAACCCGATGCCGAGGTTGACGTATTGCCCGTCGTGCAGTTCGGCGGCAACCCGTGCCGCCAACTCGTCTCGGCTCCAGGTCATTTGGCGCTCCTCATCATCGCTTCCGGCTCGAACGTGAAGCTGGCTTCACACTGGACGCCGAATGTGCGGCTGGGGTCACGCTCGGCGAGACAGGGTGTCCTCATCACCGCACCGTCTCCTTTTCGATCTGCTTCACCGGGTTGGGCACATGCACCACCCGGTGCACGTAGATGCCCGGCGTGTGCACCTGAGCGGGATCGATCTCACCCGGCTCGACCAGGTGCTCAACCTGCGCGATGGTGATCCGGCCCGCTACGGCACAGTCCGGGTTGAAGTTGGCGGCCGCCGCGTGGTACACCAGATTGCCGTGCCGGTCGCCCTTGAAGGCGTGCACCAAGGCGAAGTCAGTTCGGATGGATCGCTCCAATACATAAGTGACGCCGTCGAATTCGCGGGTCTCCTTCGGCGGCGAGGCAACCGCCACCGTGCCGTCTGCGTGGTACCGCCACGCCAGACCGCCGTCGGCGACCTGCGTCCCAACCCCAGCCGGTGTGTAGAAGGCAGGGATCCCGGCCCCACCGGCGCGCAGCCGCTCAGCCAGCGTGCCCTGCGGCGTCAGCTCCAGCTCCAGCTCACCGGCCAGGTATTGCCGGGCGAATTCCTTGTTCTCCCCGACGTAAGAGTTGACAGTGCGCCGGATCCGTTTGTGTTGCAACAACACTCCCAAGCCGATCCCATCCACACCCAAGTTGTTCGAGACCGTCTCCAGGTCGCGGGCGCCGAGCTCCAGCACCGCCGCGATCAGTGCCTGGGGAATGCCACACAGCCCGAACCCGCCGACGGCCAGCGACGAACCGTCCGTCACGTCGGCAACAGCCTCCGCCGTGGTTGCCACGACCTTGTCCATCGTCTCCAGCCTCCTCGGGAGTTCAGCTCTTAGGCATGCCGAGAATGCGCTCGGCGACGATATTGCGCTGGATGAACGTCGACCCGCCGGCGATCGCCGTGCCCCGGGCCTGGTAGGCCAACCGCAGCCATCGCTGGTGTGACACCGATGACGAGTCGGCGCTGCTCTTTTCGGCGAGCGCGAACTGTCCCCCCATCTCGTCGAGCTCCAAACCGAAATCGGCGATGTCCTCCACCAGCGGGCAAAAGAAGAGCTTCCCGATTGAGGTGACCGGGCCCGGCGGACCGTCACCGGCAGCTCCGGTGATGACTCGCTGCCCGATCAGATAGTGCACCAGAGCCCGCCCGTACAGATCGGCGATCCGTTGCCGCACCAGTGGGTCGGAGCCCAGTGGAGTGCCGTCATCTTTGGTGAGGCCGGCGATTTCGTGGATCAGATCATTGACCGCACCGGTGGTGTTCACCCGGCCGGTGGCGATGGCGACCCGCTCGAAGGCCAAGGTGCCCATTGCCACCTGCCAGCCGTCGTCCACCTCACCGAGGACGCAGTCGTCGGGAATGAACACCCCGTCGAGGAACACCTCGTTGAATTCGGCCTCGCCCAGCATGTGCGCCAGCGGCCGCACGTCAACGCCTGGGCTGTCCATGGCGAGCAGGAAGTATGTGATCCCACGATGCCGCGGTCCGCCGCCGGTGCGCGCGAGCAAAATCGCGTGGGCTGCGAGCTGGGCGCGGCTGGTCCAGATCTTCTGGCCCTGGATACGCCACCCACCCTCCACCTTGGTGGCGGTGGTACGCAACGAGGCCAGGTCCGATCCGGCCTCCGGCTCGGAGAACAACTGGCACCAGATTTCCTCGCCGGTAAGGATCGGCCGCAGGTAGCGCTGCTGTTGGGCGGGCGTGCCGAACTGAACGATGGTGGGCCCGGCGAAGTCCTCGCCGATGATGTTGAGCCGTTCCGGTGCGCCGGCCCGGTCGAGTTCTTCGTTGAATACCGCGCGCAGCTTGGCGTCCGCGCCGCCTCCGCCGTACTCCGTCGGCCAGGACAGTCCCGCGTAACCCGCGTCGTAGAGAAACCGTTGCCAGGTGCGCCAGTAGTCGAGTTTGTCCTCGAGCCGTGCGGGTTCGGGCCCGCCGAGCCGCGGCAACGTCTCCTGCAGCCACGCGCGCGCCCGGGCGCGGAATTCCGCTTCGGCGGGGCTGTCTTTGAGCTCCATCAGGTGGCGCTCGCGACTTCTTTGGCCGACGCGGCTTCCGCACGGAGGCGCTCTTCGATGTCTTTGCGCAACTCGTGTTTGAGGACCTTGCCGGTGGCCGTCATCGGCAGGGCTTCGACGACGACGACGCGCTCGGGTGTCTTCTGGATCGGCATGCCCCGTTCGAGTAGATACTCGCGGATGTCGTCGACGGTCGGGGCGTCGTGGTCCGACGCGGCGACCACGTAGCAGCAAACCCGCTCACCGAGGCGCTCGTCGGGCATGCCTACGACTGAAAACGCCCGCAGCGCAGGATGATGGGCCAGATGCTCCTCGATCTCGCGGACGCTGATGTTCATCCCACCGCGGATGACGATGTCTTTGGTCCGGCCGGTGACCCGCACGTATCCGTCTTCGGTCATCTTTCCCAGATCGCCCGACCTGGAAAAGCCGTCCTTCGTGAACAGGGCCGCGGTCTCGTCGGGGCTGGCGAGATATTCGATCATGTGTGCGGGGCCGCGGTAGGCGATGTCGCCCTCGGTGCCGCGAGCCACTTCGGTTCCGTCGGCGTCGACGATCCTGACCTCCGCGCCGGGCATCGCCTTGCCGTCCGAGGTCAATGCGCGCGACACCTCATCCGTGACGGAACATGTTGTGGTGACCAGGTTTTCACTGCGTCCGTACAGGCTGAGCACCTTGATGTCGGGAAGCGTTGCGCCGGCGCGTTCGACGACGGCGGCGGGAATCGGCGCCCCCGCGCAGGTCCACAACCGCAGCGTCGACAGGTCGTGGTGCTCGGCGTCGTAGTCCGCCAGCAGCGTGTGCAGGAAGGTGGGGGCGGTGACCGCCGCCGTGCAGCCGAAGCGCTGGATCTCCTCGATGCCGCGGACCGGGTCCCACTTGGCCATGACATGTGTTGCCGCCCCGGTCAGCATCGGCAGCAACACGCTGGTGACCAGCCCGGTGGTGTGGGCGATGGGGGAGGGGCCGAACTGGACGTCGGCCTCGGTGTAGCCGAACGGCCCGACCAGCGCACGCGCGCCCGCACAGTAGGTGTTGAACGTGTGCACGCAGCCCTTCGGCCGTGACGTGGTTCCAGAGGTGTAGACCGTGACGAACGGGTCGTCGGGTTGGGGTGGGGAGCCCAGTTCCGCGGTTGCGCTGTCGTCGTCGGTGTCGGCCTCCAACAGATCCAACGTGAACACGTTGGCGTCCGAAGCGGCGATGTCTGCTGCGGCGCTATCGGGCCGGGCAACGACGATCCTGAGTTCTGGATGTTCTTGGCGCAGCGAGCGATACATGTCCAGATAGCCGAATTTGCTGAAGTGCGCGGGAGTGAACACGGTCTGTACCCCGGCGTTGGACAGCACGTAGCTGACGTCTTCGCGCCGATAGATCGGCATGATCGGGACCATGATGACGCCCAGGCGCGACAACGCGGCCAGCACCTGGATGAACTCCACCCAGTTGGGAAGCTGCACGGCGGCGGTATCGCCGCGCCGCAAGCCCTGCCGGTGCAAACCGACAGCCAGGCGCTGACCGGCGCCGAAGAGTTCGCGGAACGTCAGCGATCGCGTCCCGTCGGTGGCAAACACCTTGTCGGGGTTTTCTTGGACACGGCGAACCAGGATGTCGTGAAACGTGTCGGTCGACCACAGCCCGGTGCGGTAGTACTGGTCGACTTCTTGCGGGCTGTAGCGGACGGTGTACGGGCTCGGCTTCATCGCGCTGTTCCTCGGTGCTGGGGATAGGCTCTGCGGTGGTGGGCCAGGAGGCTTAATCCTTCAGACTATAGAATGGTCAGACCAAATTGGCAAGGACTTATGGGCGCCAAGCCGCCGGCGCTTATGCGTTGCGCCACTGCGGCGAACGCTTTTCCTTGAAGGCCCGCACCCCTTCGGCCAGATCCTCGGTGGTAAAGGCCAAAGCGAGCTGGGCCCGCAGGTAGTCCAGTGCCGATTCCAGCGGCAGGTCCCGGGTCGCCGCCAGCGCCCGCTTGCCCATGCCCATCAACAAGGGCGACTTGGCGGCGATGTCGGCGACCCATTGGCGCACCGCCTCGTCGAACTCGGAGTCGGGCACCACCTTGTTGACCAACCCCGCGGCCGCCGCTTCCGTGGCGCTGATCAGCCGGCCGGTCATCATGAGCTCGTTGGCGACCAGTCGTCCGGTGGCGCGGAAGATCAGTGCCGAGATCATGAACGGAAACGCGCCGACGTTGATCTCCGGGCAGCCCAGCCGGATTGAGGCCTTGGCAATGATGAGGTCGCAGGCCAACGCGATGCCGAGCGCACCGGCCAGGACGTCGCCGTTCGCCGCGCAGATCACCGGCTTGTCGATGTCGGTCAGGGTGCGAAACAGTCTGGGAAAACGTGCCAGGCCGGCGTATTTGGCGATCGTTGCCGTGTCGTCGGCGAACGCGTCGAGGTTTCCGCCCGAAGAGAAGATCCGTGGATGCGACGAGGTCAGTATGACGACCCTGACCCGTGAGTCGGCTGCGGCGCGCTCCAGCAGTGCGCCCAGCTGATCAAGCAGGGCGTCGGACAGTGCATTACGACGATCGGGGTCGTTCAGCGTCAGGTATGCCGCCAAGGGATCCTCGCCGGGGACGGCGGTTTCGAGCCGGTAGGCGACCAGTTCGGGGGATTCGGTCACAGTGCGCCTCCTAGGTGTGCGTCAGTACGCACTTACCGAATGTGCGCCCGCGCTCCAGGTATTCGTGGGCGTCGGCCGCCCGATCCAGCGGGAACTCGCGGTCGATCACCGGCGTAGCCACCGAGCACCGATCGATCATGTCGAGCAGGCCGGCAAAGTCCCTGCTGCTGCCCATCGTCGTTCCAAGCAGATCGAATTGACCGAAATAGAAGCTGCGGACGTCCATTCGGGCGGTTTGCGCGGCGTTGGCGCCGAGCACCACGAGCCGGCCGCCGGGCCGCAGGGCACGCACCGATTCGCTCCACCGTCCGACGGGGTCGAGGACGAGATCGAAGCCGGCGTTGTCCGGCGAGATGGCACGGGCCTGCTCGGGCCACCCGGGTTCGCTGTGCAGCACGCCGCCGCGTGCGCCTGCCGACACCGCGCGCTCGATGGTGCCGACCGACGAGGAAGTCACCGTGATGCCGGCCCCGACGGCGACGGCGAGGGCGATCGCCGTGGTGGCGATCCCGCCGCCCGCGCCGACCACCAGCATCGACTCACCCTCGCGCAGTCGCCCTCGGGTAAACAGGGCGCGGTATGTGGTCACGCCGACCAGCGGCAGCGCCGCGGCCTGGGCCCAATTCAGACCGCGTGGTTTGGGTGCCAGGCAGTCGGCGGGCACGCTGACCAGCTCGGCGTAGGTGCCGGGGGTGTAGTCGCCCAGAATCTCCCAGTCGCTGCCAGGCGCTTCGTCGCGGTCGCCCCACCGCAGCGAGGGCAATACCACCACGTCCTCTCCCGTGTCGGTGCGCACGCCCGCGCCGTCGGCTCCGATGATGTGCGGCAACGGAGAACCGTAGCGTCCCTGGCGAACCAGGACGTCATGCCAGTTGAGCGCGCTGGCGCGCAGGGCCACCGTCACCCAGCCCGGACGGGTGGCCGGGTCGCGAAACTCCCCGGGACGCAACACGTCGGCGGCGCCGAACTCCTGCATGATGACGGCGTGCATGGCCACCTCCTATGGCCTGACCATTAGACCATTACGTCGAATGACGCACAAGCGCATCGCGGCAAGCTGCCCGTTGTCAGATATTGACGTGTAGGTAAAAATGCGAACCCATTGTGTGTCCTGCTGCACCTGTCCTATACTTCGGTCCAATGGTCTGACCAATGGAGGGATGGCCCGGCTCCCAAGCAGAGAGGAGTGGCGATGGTCTCACTAATCGCTGTGGCCGCTATCGCGGATGATCCTTTGGTAATTGCGCGTGCCGAGGCAGCCGTCGCAGCCGCCGCCGACCACCTCAACGTGCAGCCCCCCGATTTGACACCGACGGCGCTGGGACACCAGTTGGCCAGCTTGCGGCAACGCCTCGAGCAGCGGATTGCGTTGCCGTCCGACCCGACCGACGATTGGGCGATCACCGCCGACATCCTGATCTCGATCCTGACGTTGCAGTGTGAACTCCTCGACCAGGATTTGGCCCGGCGGGTCAAATCCATGTCGGAGATCCGCAGCGCCCTCGGTTACCTGAGGGGCCTTCCGCCGCACAAGATGATTTACGCCGCCGCGCAAGTGCTGAGCCGGGAGTTCGCTTTCGCGCGGACGATGATCTCTTCCGTGCGCGGTTCGTTGTGGTTGCCCCAGTACGCGCATATCGAAGACCAAGGCGCCGATCCCCATTCACAGTCGCTACTCGACTACATATCCGATCGCCAGATTCAGCTGGCGGAGGCGCCGCTGGAGACCGAACTCGTCCGCAAGCGGTGCGGCGTCTTCGCGCCGTCGCCCAATGACGACAAGCGGGTCTTCAAGGCGATCATGGAGGCCTCTGGCTGCTTCGGCTACATCGGCGCCCCGATCACCGTCCAGGGCAGGGCAATCGGGATCATTCATGCCGACCGCCCCGAACCACACGGGATCGTGACGATGGACCATCTCGAACAGCTGGAGGCCTTCGCCGAATGTCTGTCCGTGGCGTTCGAGAGCGCGGCGCTCGAAGAGAAGGCTACGCAACAGCGCCTCGAAGTCGAAAATCTCTGCGGCAATGTCGACGACATGCTCGGGCGGTCCGCCCGATCGTCGTTGTGGTCAGTGCCGGTCCAGGCGCCGGGACCACGACACAATGTTTATTGCCTTCGCGATCAACGCCCCGTTTCCGAACTGACCTCTCGCGAACACGAAATCATGTCGCATGTGGCAACCGGAGCCACCAACAGCCAAATCGCCCGATGCCTGGTGATCTCGGAAGGCACAGTGAAGTCGCATCTGAAACACATTGCCAAGAAGCTCAACACGTCCAGCAGGGCCGCGGCGGTCGCGACCTATGCGGGCATCGCTGGATGACGTACGTCGCAATGAACACCCGCGCAATCGTTTCCCGGCTCAACGAACTCGATAAGCAGCTCTGTGACGAGTTCGGCGTCTCTCGATCGGATGAAGCGAGCACTCTTGACGAGGCCATCACCATGTCGGCTGCCACCACCGAGCGTCTAATGAGTCGCCGACGTGACGTCGGAGACCACTCCGGGTCAGTCATCGGACAAAGCCTACTAACGGATTTCCTGCAAGCGCAGGTCGAAGCGCGCCAGATGAGGGTCGGTGGTCGCGTCGACGTGGTGCGGTCGCTCACCGCCGGCGTTCGGCGCATGAAGAAGGCCGGATCACTGCAAGGGCTTGGGCGCCAGGCTTGTACCGAACTTTGCGAGGTGCTCGGCTTCGACAGCGCTTTGATGTCATTCGTCGAAGACGACGGTTTCGTCGTCGAGGAATCCGACCACGGTTTGGGTGGGCCAACCGCGATCCCGCGTCGTGAATGCGCAGCCGAGCGAGCCTGTATTCGCCTGCGCGACACCACCCGGACGAATGAGTCGGACATGCCGGCTTCGCGCGGTTATCAGGAGCTGCTCGGCTCCTCGCACTATCTCGTCGCCCCGGTTATCGCGAAATCGCGGGTGGTCGCACTCATCCACGTCGGCCGTCGCGGCGACAGCGGCGTCTCCGCCGACGATATCGATGTGCTCGATGCGTTCGCCTCCGCGTATTCATTGCTTCACGAAAGGATGCTGAATACCGAACGGGTGCAACAACAACGGACTTCGATCGCGCGTGCGGCGGCACGGCTGACCGAGGAAGCGGACCGCATCGCCGCGGCAGCCATCAGCTTTGATGTGGAACAGGACACTCGCGTCGAGAACCCGGCCATACCGGCCGACTCCGGGCTCGCAGCCACGCTGTCGCAGCGTGAACGCCAAGTCTTCGAACGGCTGGTCCTGGGAGCTTCCAACGCCGAGATCGCCGACGAACTCGTCATCACAGTCGAAACGGTCAAGACACATGTAAAGCGGATCCTGCGCAAGATCGGGGCAATCAACCGGTCTGAGGCGATCGCCCTCTACATGGACGAGGCAAGGACGGCCTCGCGGCGGCGCAACCGGACACAGTGAACGACAATCCTTTTCACCCATCGGCATGGTGCCCAGTGGATGGATTCGCCGATCTGACTGACATCACGTATCACCGCCATGTCACCCAGCCCACGGTGCGGGTGGCGTTCAACCGGCCCGAGGTGCGCAACGCGTTTCGGCCGCATACCGTCGACGAGCTGTATCGCGCGCTGGATCACTCCCGGATGTCTCCCGATGTCGGGGTGGTGCTACTGACCGGCAACGGGCCGTCGCCGAAAGACGGTGGCTGGGCGTTCTGCTCCGGTGGCGACCAGCGCATCCGTGGCCGCAGCGGTTACCAGTACGCAAGCGGAGACACCGCGGACACGGTTGACGTCGCACGCGCCGGAAGATTGCACATCCTCGAGGTTCAGCGATTGATCCGGTTCATGCCCAAGGTGGTGATCTGCCTCGTCAGCGGGTGGGCCGCGGGCGGCGGACACAGTCTGCACTCGACCTGCGACCTGACTCTGGCCAGCCGCGAGCACGCGCGCTTCAAGCAGACCGATGCCGATGTCGGAAGTTTCGACGGCAGCTACGGCAGCGCGTATCTGGCTCGCCAGGTGGGCCAGAAGTTCGCCCGGGAGATCTTCTTCCTGGGACGGCCTTACACCGCCGAACAGATGCATCGTATGGGAGCGGTCAACGAGGTCGTCGACCACGCCGATCTGGAAACGGTGGGATTGCAGTGGGCGGCCGAAATAAACGCGAAATCGCCTCAAGCGCAACGGATGTTGAAATACGCGTTCAACCTGCTCGATGACGGGCTGGTGGGCCAGCAGCTGTTCGCCGGGGAGGCGACCAGGCTGGCGTACATGACCGATGAGGCGGTCGAGGGCCGCGACGCGTTCCTGCAGAAGCGCGCCCCGGACTGGACGCCGTTCCCGCGTTACTTCTAGCGCCGGCGCCGGGTCTATGCCGCGGAGATGCCGCCGTTGACGCTGATCGCCTGTCCGGTCAGCCGCGCCGCTGCCGGGCTGCACAGGAACACCGTCAGCCCGGCGATATCGTCGGCCGTCGGGACACCGAGCTGAGCCTGCTGGGCCGCTCGGGCAAAGAGTTTGGCGCTGAACCCATCTGCCGTGATCCGTTCGGTCGAAGCGGTGCCGTGGACAAGCGACGGCGTAAGTGCATTGGCGCGGATTCCGTACCGCTTTTCCTCGATGGCGATGGTACGGGTGAACATCACGATGGCCGCCTTCGCGGCGCCGATAATCGCTTCGCCCGGCGTTGCGGTCTTGGCCGCGTCGGACGCCACGTTCACGACGACGCCGCTCCGGCGACTCCGCATGCCCGGCAGCACAGCGCCGGCCATATGCATTGACGGCAAAGCCAATTGGGTGAGCATCCGGCCGATGTCACCCGTCGGGATGTTGATGAACAGCTCGGGCCGGACGTCGGCGGCAGTGCTGCACATCAGGATGTCGATACCTGACAGGATTTGATCGGCCTCTGCCGCAACCGTGGCTGCGCCATCGGGATCCGTTGCGTCCCCAGCGACGAAGTGCGCCGCCGCACCGAGTTCGGCGATCGACTTCGCGGCGAGTTCGCCCCGTTCGGCGTTGCGGCCGACGATCACGATCCGTGGTACCCCGGCCGCCGCGAGCGCCCGGGCCGAGGCCAGGCCGATACCGGCGGTGCCGCCGACGATCAGCGCAGTCGATGCGTTGAGCTCCTTGGGTGCAGGCATTTCGGCCTTTTGGTCGTCTGTCATCGGTTTTTCCTTACGGTTGTCGACACTCGCCGCAGCCACTGCAAGAGGTCGTCGATCACCTCTGCCCGGTTGGTTTCGTTGAGAATCTCGTGCCGGGCCTCGTCGTAGACGCGGACGGTGACATCGCCGAGACCGGCGGCCCGGTAACGGTCCACGAGTGGCCACAGCAGAGCGAGCCCGGCATTGACGGGGTCCTGGGATCCCACCGCCACATACAGCGGCAGGTCGCCGGGAATCCGGGCCATCTCGGCGGGATCTGCGAGTCGCCTGGCTCCGGCGAACATGTCTTTCACCGACGCGATGTCGAGGCCGAAGCCGCACAATGGATCTGCGATATAGGCGTCTACGATCGCCTCGTCGCGGGAGAGCCAGTCGAAATCCGTACGCGCAGGGTGGAATGCGGTGTTGAAGAGGGACAGCTCCAGATCAGCGGACAGGTCCAAGGCGGGTTCCAGCAGGTCCAAGGCCGCGGTTCCGGTCAGCGCGACCGCATCCGCGGTGCTGCCGTGATCGAGCAGAAACTGTTGAGTAGCAAACGAACCCATGCTGTGAGCTACCATCACAACCGGTAAGTGGGGATGGTCCGATCGCGCCTGAGCAATCACTAAATTCAGGTCCTCGACCAGTGCCCGCCACCCGTTGGGCCCGAGGTGGCCGGGTTCGTCCGTGGCCGCCAGGGACGCGCCGTGGCCGCGGTGGTCGTGCCCGTACACCACAAACCCTTGGGTGGTGAGCGCCTCGGCAACATGGTCGTATCGGCGGATGTGCTCGCCCATGCCGTGGATCAGTACGACAACGCCCGCCGCTCTCTGGTCGTCCTGAGGCGCCCAGCGACAGCCGACGAGTTGCGTGCCGTCGGCGGAACGCCAGGAGAGCCTGTCGGGAGGCGGGGCTAAGATCACCACTAAACATTAAAATGGTCAGACCGAAACAGTCAAGGCGCCAGGCTCCGCGATCGGGGCCGAAGTGAGGCCCTACCGTGCGCACCGCTCCCAGAAGTAGGTGTACGGGCGTCAGATCGGCGTACGGGCCTCAGATTGGCGTACGGGCTTTAGATTGGCGTACGGGCTTTAGATTGGCAATGTGGCAGCAGACTTCGATTTCGAGGCATTAGGCCTGCTTGACGGCCTCGACGGCGAGGCGCGCAAGGAGCGCGTCGAACTGATCGACTGGCTGCTCGACCGGGGCTTCAGTATCGACCACATCTGCGGCTCGGCCGCCGCCCCGCTGATGCTGCCGGCGAGCAAAGTGCTCGGTGACGACAACCACTACGTATCGGCCCGCGAGGTGTGCGAGGCGAACGGGATTGAACTGGACCTGCTGGAACGTCTACAACGCGCGATCGGCTTGCAGACCGGTGATCCCGACGCGGCCATCCTGTTGCGCGCGGACGGAGATGCCGCCGCGAGCGCGAAGTTCTTTCTCGATCTGGGGTTCGATCCCGACGACACGGTCGCCATGATGCGGGTGGTTATCGAGAACCTGGGGCACGTCGCGGAGATCATGCGTGACGCAGGGCTGAAGACGCTGTTGCGGCCCGGTGCCAGCGAGGTCGAGCTGGCTCAAGCGTCGGAGCAGCTCGCGCTCAGGTCCGCCCCGATGCTGGGGTCGGTGATGGAAGACCTGATACGCCTGGAATTGCGCCGCTCGTTCGAAACGGACGCCGTCACTGCCGCCGAGAGGGCGGCGGGGACGCTCCCGGGTGGGCGCACTGTAACGGTGTGTTTCGCCGACCTGGCCGGCTTCACGAGGCTGGGTGAGGCCATTCCGCCCGAGGATCTGGAGCGGGTCGCCAGCCGATTCGCCGACGTCGCCCACGATGTCGCGCGACCGCCGGTGCGGTTCGTCAAGTCGATCGGCGATGCGGTGATGCTCGTCAGTTTCGACGCGGTGCCGCTGCTGCACGCCGTCCTGGACCTCATCGACGCCGCAGCCGAAAACGACTTGCCCCGCCTGCGAATTGGCGTCGCGTCCGGACTTGCGGTCAGCCGTGCCGGCGACTGGTTCGGCAGTCCGGTGAACGTGGCGAGTCGCGTCACTGCCGAAGCGCGTCCCGGAACCGTCATGGTTGCCGAGTCCACCCGCGACGCCGCCGGAAATACCGCCGGATTCGACTGGTCGCCCGCGGGCGCACGACGCCTCAAAGGTGTCAGCAGCGAGGTGAAACTTTTCCGCGTCGTCCGGGCGTCCGGGTAGCCCCGCTGGATATCGCCCTACCGGATTGCGCTGCGTGGTTACAGGGGAGTGGATGTCGCCCCGGCTCGGCCACGATCGACCTTGTCGAAGAACTGTTGGGAGCGGTCCATCACGCTTGCATTGCCGCCGCACAGGGCATACCCCCACATCGCTTCGACTCGCAGCTGGTCGTACAACGGGCGGCCGATGATTTCCAGCACCGTCTCCTTGGCCGATTCGATGGCGGCTTGATCGCAGCGCAGGATTCGCTGTACCAGCGCGTCGGTCTCGTCCATCAGCTTCTCGTGCGGCACCACTCGAGCGACCATGTTCGCCGTCAGCGCGCGCTCGGCAGAGACCGGCTCGCCGGTCAGTAGCATCTCCATTGCAAACCCGACACCGCAGGTGTTGACCAGGCGCGGAATGCCGCCGTCAGCCGGATGCATTCCGCGGCGCACCTCGAAGGTGCCGAACTGGGCGCGCTCCGAGGCAATACGTATGTCACACGCCATCGCCAGCTCGACGCCGTGCCCGACGCACCAGCCGTTGATCGCGGCGACGATGGGCTTGGTGATGCGCGACAGCGGTCCCCTTGTGATCCCGCACAGGCCGTCCTCCAGACGTTCGCGTCCGACCATCGGCCCGACGGTCTGCCACTCGGGCGCATGGGTTTTCAGGTCGGCGCCCGCGGTGAACGCATCGCCTGTTCCGGTGATCACGGCGACGCGCAGGGCTGGGTCGTCGCGAAAGTCGCGCCAGATGCCACACAGCAGCTCGTGGGCCTCGATGTCGATGGCGTTCTTTACTTCTGGGCGGTTGAGCGTGATGTAGGCAACCTCATCACGCTTCTCGTACAGCACCTTTGCTGACATGACAGGACCTTCCTAGCTCGTCCGATTGGAGTCGAGGATTGCGGGCAGGGCTGAGCGGTGGAAACCGTCGAACGGTGCATTGTGCTGGACGGGTTGCAGTTCCCACCAGCCCGGTTTGGCGTTCGGCGCGCCACCGTCGACCCGGATACAGGTTCCGGTGATGAAGCTGGCGGCCGGCGAAAGCAGGAAAACCACTGTCGCGGAAACCTCTGCCTCTGTTCCAAAGCGCTGCAACGGGATCTCGCGTGCGACCTGATTTCGGATGAAGTCGGTGTCCTTGCTGTCGTAGGTGTCCAGCCCGCTCGACGCGATGGACCCGGGCGCGATCGTGTTCACCCGCACCCCCGCGGCGGCCCACTCGGTAGCGGCCGACTCACTCAGCGTCAGCATGCCGCCCCGAGCCGCCGCCGAGTGCGCGAAATGTGGCCAGCCGTGCCAGATGTCGGCGATCATGTTCACGATGGCGCCGCCGTGCTCCCGCATCCACTTGGTGTAAACCTCGCGCATCACGATGAACCCGCCGGTCAGGTTGTTGCGCACCACCGCTTCGAAACCCTTGGTGGTGATGGTCTCCAGGGGTGCCCGGTATTGGCCGCCGGCGTTGTTGAACAGCCCGTCGATGCGTCCGTGCTCGGCGAGGATCGCGTCGACGACGTCGCCGACGGCGGCTTCGTCGCGGATGTCGGCGGTATGGACGGAGACTCGCCCGCCGTCGGAGCCGATCTCGGATCGCACGGCACCGAGTTTGTCGGCGTTGCGGCCGACGATCGCCACGTCAGCGCCCAGCGCGGCGAGTTCGTGGGCGGTGCATCGCCCGATTCCGCTGCCTCCGCCGGTGATCACCACCGTTTGGCCGGCGAAGACTTCTTGCTTGAACACTGACTGATAGGTCACGGCTACTCTCCTCGAAGCTGTTGGCGTAGAGTCGCTTTCTGCACCTTTCCACTGGCGGTCTGGGGCAGCGAGTCGATCAGGTGGATCTCCTTGGGAACCTTGTATCCGGCGATCAGACCGCGGCAATGTGACACAAGCTCGGAGACGTCACCGGGCGCGTCAGGGTAGCGGACAACGAAGGCCACCACCCGTTCGCCCCACTTTTCGTCGGGTGCGCCGACCACGGCGACCGATCGAACCGACGGATGCGCCGCCAACGCCCGCTCGACCTCGGCTGAGTAGATGTTCTCGCCGCCACTGACGATCATGTCCTTGAGTCGGTCGACGAGAAAGACGTTGCCGTTCTGGTCGCGAACGCCGGCATCGCCGGTGTGATACCAGCCGTCGACGATCGCTGCGGCGGTTGCGTCGGGCTTGTTCAGGTAACCGCTGAACATCCACGGGGAGCGCACCAACACTTCGCCCGCTTCGCCGGCGGCTAGGTCGCGTCCGCTCGGGTCCACGATTCGCAGTTCGACTCCGCGCATTGGTTGGCCGCATGATGTCAGCAGGTCAGGATTGTCGAGTCGGTGCTGTTCGGGCCGCAGCAGCGTGATGATGAATGTCTCGGTGGTTCCGTAGAACTGGACGAATTCGCAGCCGAACGTGTCCAGCGCTCGTTGTAGGGTGTGCTGTCCGATGGGCGAGCCGGCGTAGAGAATTCGGCGCAACGACGAGTAGTCGGTCGGCTGTCCCGATTTGTGGTCCAACAGCATCTGCAGGGCGGTGGGGACCAGGCACGTCACGGTGGGCCGGTGTGCCTCGACGGCGAATTTGAAGGCGGTTGGCTCGAACGCCGAGAGCGTCGCCAATGTCGCGCCGTGATACAGCGCTGGGAGCGACACCAAGGTGCCCGCGAGGTGAAAGTTCGGCATGACCATCAGGCCGACGTCAGTGGAGTCCCAGCGCACCGACGGCTCCGTCTCCGCGGCGCGGAACCAATTCATCAGGGCGCCATGCGTAATCGGCACCCCCTTAGGGGCGGCGGTGGTGCCCGACGTATAGCCGAGCAGAGCGGTCGCGCTGTCGGTCACGACGACATCCGGGTCCGCGCGGCTGCCACCTGAAAACCACCGCTCTAACTCGTCTTCTGAGACGACCTGTACGGCCGGGCTCGTCGCCTGGCGGACCCGCTCGGCGAGCTCGGTGAAGTCACGCCCCGCGAAGATCAGCGATATCTTCGCGTCCTGCACGACTTCCACAAGTTCTGCTGGCGCGCTGCGCCAGTTCAGCGGCGTGAGCGCACACCCCGCCTTGCTGACGCCCAACCAGACCTCGAAGAACGCAGCGGAGTTCTTGCCCAGGAAGCCCACATGCGAGCTGGGCCGTAGGCCCGCCGCGGCCAGCGTATTGGCGATGCGGTTCGATCGGTCGTTGAGCTGGGTGTATGTGACCACACGTCCGCCGTCGATCAATGCGGCCTTGTTCGGCGTCCTGGCCGACCAGACGCGTGCCATGTCGGGGAGGGAACGGATATCAGCTGTGACGGTCAATTCGCGGCCTTGACTAAATATATTAATGGTCAGACCGTAGCGAGGAGAGCGGCCTTGGTCAAGACCTACTGGTACCGGGGCGCACATCGACAAAGCCGCCGGCGCTATTGCTCCTGCTTATCACCAAGACTCAGCGTGAAATTCCGGATATTCGCGGAGTGCGCGTCATCGGCCGAACTGCTTTCGTTCTGCGTAGCAAGATCCTTCGCAATACGGAGCAGCCCGGGCCCTTCGTCGACGAGCAACTGACTTAATCCCAGTGCGGCGCAGGTTCTCAGCGCGGGTGCCAGGACTTCTCGTGCTTCATCCGTATCGTCGGCCGCGGCTAGGCAGCGTGCAAGTTGGAGCGTGGCGCGTAGCTGCGCGCGCGGGCGTCTGTCCCGATCAACATGCTCCAGACGAGCGCGGGCGCGCTGGCACGCCGCTGCCAGCGCTGCCGGCGTCCCGTCGATCAAGAGCAATCTGATTTGCGCATCCTCGGCAAGTTCGGCTGTGACATCGGCGATTTCGTCGAGCGATTGATAGCCTGGGTTCCGGATTTGTCGTGCCGTCGACTCGTCGATCGGCTCGGTCGACATCTCGGCAAGTCGAGCAGTTTCATCGAGCAAACCAGCCTCTAGCCGCGGAAGTTGCAGCTTCCTGGCGACATCCAGACCTTCGGCAAGTCGGCGGCCGGCACCCGCCGTGTCGCCGCGGGCGAATTTCAGGCGAGCCCCGGTGCCGAATGAGGCAAGCATGAAGTCGACGATGCCGCCTTCGGCACCGAGTTCGTAGGCGTCGTCGAGCAATGCCTCCGCTTCGTCGAGTTGACCGCGCTCGTAGAGAAGTTCACCTAACAGGGATCCAGCGAGCTTTGCGGCGTACGTGGGACGTCCGGACGGCAGCAGCGCGATGCGTATCGCGTGTCGCAGGTGCGCTTCGGCGCCGGCGACGTCGAGCTGCTCGTTCGAGGCGATCGCCGAGAAACAGTCTCCGTAGGCGACGGTGAGCGCCCCGGAGATGCGCTGGTGGTATTGGCGTCCCCACTTCTGCCAGCGCAGCGCGTCGTCGAAGTCGAACACCTGGATGGCACGAAACGAGCCGACATCGGCTGCCCGGCCGAGTATCCAGGGGTGCAGCGTGTCCGCCCTGTCGAGACATGCCTGCACGACATCGGCGGCGGCGGAGGTGTCCAGACGGTCCTGGAAAGCGGCGACTACTGCGCGAATCAGGTCCATCTCGGCGCGCAGGTCGCCGGCTTGCTCGGCCGGGACCGAGTCGATAGCGGCCTCAGCCGACCGAAGCGCGTCGGTTACCGCAGTGACGCGGTGCAGGATGGCGTTTGCCCACGCGAGGTCGACTTGCAGCCTCGGGCGCGCATCGGCGAATTGCATTGGCAGCTTGGCCGCAAGCCCGATCAGCGTGCTCATCTGGGATCGCTCAATCAGGTCTGGGGCCGCTTGTTCAACCGCATCGGCTGCCTGCCGCGCGTCTCCGGCCAGATTCAGGTGATCCACGGCCTGGCTGAGCATCTTGTGTTCCGAAAACCACTGTGCGGCCTTGCGATGTAGTTCCGGTATGCGATCTTCCGCGTCACGCTGGAGGCGGTGCAGAAGGTAGTCGGCGAACAGGTGGTGGTATTGGAACCAGGACCCTTCGGTGTCGGTGCTGCGCAGGAAGAGATCACGTGTTTCGATCTCTTCGAGGATGCTTTGGCAACCCCGGTTACCCGTGAGCGCGGTGGCCAGCCCGCTGCAGATCTGTTTGGTGATGCAGGTCGACAGCAGGAAATCGAGGAGATCGGGCTCCAGGCTGTCCAGGACGTTGGAGGCCAGATACTCGCCTATCGCTTTGTGCCGCCCGGACAGATTCTGGATCAGCGTGGAGGGATCGGAATGTCCACGAAGCGATAACGACACCAGCTGCAAGGCGGCTGCCCATCCGTCGGTGAAGTCGTCGAGTTCGGCGATATTGCCTGTGGTGAGGTCGAGGCCGCACTGATCGACCAGCAGGGCCTGGGACTCGCCCGCATCGAACTTGAGCAGCGAGGAGTCGATTTCGACGAGTTCTCCCTGGACCGCCATCGTGGACAGCGGTAGTCCCGCGCGCGTACGACTTGTCACGATCAGATGCAGGTGATGGCAACCATTTTCCAGCAAATAGGCGAGCGTGTTCGTGGTTTCGGCGCTGCTTACCCGATGCCAGTCTTCCATCACCAGCGCGAGAGTCTGCTTGTCCGAATGCAGGCGATTGATCAAGGCATTCACGACGTATTGTTGCGCGTTTTCGAGGTGTCCTTCGAATTCTTGTTGCAAGGTGTCCGCGAGGTCTGGCAGGGTGCGCCGAATCGCCTCGATCAGGTGGGCCAGAAACCAGGCCGTGTTGTTGTCGTCGCCGTCGATGGCCAACCATGCGGTCTGTGTGCCCCGTCCCGTGAGCACATTGGCCCACTGCGCTGCCAAGGTGCTTTTGCCGTATCCGGCGGGAGCGTGGATCAGGACCAGTTTTGATCGTGGCCCCGACCCGAGCCGGTCTAGGATTCGTCGCCTAGGCACCATGGGCCGAGTGAATGTCGGCGGGCGGAATCGTGTGGGCGAGCTCGGCGGATAGTGCGCCCGCCGGACTGAGGCCGACCCGTCCGACCGCAATCCGAGTACCGCCGAATGCACCTCTGCGACAGCAGCTTCCGTGCCATCGGCCGGTCTGCCGGCGTCGGCCGGCGGTGGTGGCAATTCCAGTGGAAGGTCGGCGATGTTGAGTCCGACTTGGGTGGCGGCCGTCCGCAGGATGTCACCGAATGCTGCCGCAGAGCTTGGGCGGCGTGCCGGGTCGATATCCAACCCGAGTTCCAAGGCCGAGCAGATCGGGTCTGGGACGCCCTTGGCGCGGAGATCGGGGATCGGGCCCGCCTGTACCCGCCGAACAAACGCAATGGGATTTTCGCCTGCTGCAAAAGGAAAAGGCGGGCCGCCGTTGAGCAGGGTGAAGACAGTGGTCGCCAGACCGTAAACGTCCGCAGCCGTGGAGGCGGGGCGACCCTCGAACAGCTCAGGTGCGGTGTACGACAGGGATCCAACCAAGGTGTTGGGGGAGGTCTCGCGGCTACCCGTGATGCGCGCAATACCGAAATCGCTGAGCTGCGGCTCCCCGTAATCCGTCAGAAGGACGTTGGCGGGCTTGACATCACGATGAAGAACACCCGCGCGGTGGGCGGTTTCCAGAGCGCCGGCCAGGCGCACCCCTATCGTCATCGCTTCACGGACGCCGAACGGTCCGTTGTCGCGTATCCAGGCACCGAGCGTGTTCCGGCGGTGATACTGCATCACGATGTAAGGGCGCCCGGTGAAGGTTATCCCGCTATGCAGCACGGGCACGATGTTCGGGTGCCCGGAGACCCGCCCCATCGCCCGCTGCTCGCCCGCGAACTGTTCGAGGTCGACATCGTCTTGATCGGAACTGAGCACCTTTACCGCGACGACCCGGTCCAGCGACGGTTCGCTGCAGCGATACACGACTCCGAATCCGCCGCGGCCCACCGGTTCGGCGTCGTGGTAGCCCTCTGCCTCCAGCTCGGCGACAATCCCCAACGCGGGGCCGCGCTGAGTGGCATCGGGACCGGCTGTCATGGCCCGGTTCCACAGAGTCCGTTGGCGCGCTGCAGTTCCGCGGATCGAATCCGACCTGTAAGCATTTTCATTACCGAAGCCTTCGTTGCAGCCGCTAATCGTACTCCCGCAAGTCAGGCCGACGGCGAACCCGCGTGTTCTCGAACAGGCAGGTTGGTCGAACGTCAGGTCGTGCTGGTGCTCAATTCGTGCGTCCGAGCGCGTTTGTCGAGATACCTCTCGCGGGTGACGAGATACACGGGGAACGCCATCGACACGCCGATGTAGGACAAGGCCACGAAGATCCATCCCCACTTATAGCCGAGTCCAATCCGCTTGCTGTCGAACACGACCCACACCATGAACACGAGCCAGGCGATAGCCATATCGATGCTGAGGAACGCGGCCGTGCCGCCCGGGGCCATCGCGTCGCCGAAGAACTCGACCGGGTTCAGGATGTTCCCGCCGGCGGACATCCACCGAAATGCGTGTGGCCAGGTCAACACCAGCGCCACGACACCGGCGAGGATGAAAAAGCCGTGCCGAATGTTGGTGGATGTGATTGCGGATGCTGGTATCGGCATCTGATAGTTCCTGACGTAGGCGCCATGGGGTTCGCGGTTTCGTTTGGGGAGGCGACGTTTTCGGTGATCTGATGAGTGGTGACGGCGCGTCCTTCCTGCATATTCTAGAGAGTCACCTCGGACCAGTCGTCCCTCTAGGGGGGCAAGATGGAGTTCGCTTTGAACGAGAATCCCTCCGACGGGTGATTGCGTCCCAGTCCTGGCGCACGGTTGGGTAATTGTGACGCCGCGAGGCGTGACGAACCAGCTTCCAGTCAGCGCTTTCCGCCTCACGCAAGGAGTTTCGGACTCATGAATCCCTATGAGGTCGGGCATCTGTTCACGTATCGATTGGAGCTTGCGCCACCACAAGTCATCGGCCCGGTTCCTGGCGACGTGCGCGTCGACTTTCCGATTGTCGGCGGTGAGATCACCGGCCCGCGTCTGCAAGGCAGCGTAAAGCCAGGCGGGGCAGACTTCGGCACGCTGCGGACCGACGGCGTCTTCCTGGTCGACGTTCGGGGCACGCTGGAGAGCCGTGATGGCGCCTTGATCGAGATCACCTACACCGGGGTGATGGACTTGGGCCCGGACGGCTACGAAAAGTTCCTCAGGGGCCAGGTACCCGCCACCGCCGCCGTGCACGCCGCTCCACGTTTCCGGACCGCGCATCCGGACTATGCGTGGATGAACCGTCTGCACTGCATTTCCATCGGTCAGGCGACGCCGGCAACGCCGGAAGTCCTGTTCGACGTATACGCGCTCAAATAGGGCTCGCACGATTCGAAGACCATGCCGATCACGCCCGAGAATTATGCCTACATAATTCCAGCAGGCAAAAACTACGGGTGTTGAGGAGTGAGCGGGGAACGCATCGGGTCTTCGGCGCGTATCAGATTCTCGTCATGGCGGTTGATCGCGCCGATGAAGGAAACGTGATCACGAGTCGCGATCGCGGCGACGATGTCGTCGTGCACGTTGAGACTCTCGGCAAGCAGCGGCTGGTATCCCGCGACGAAGACCGCGCGAGTCAGTACCACCTCGATGCTGGTGACCAGCATCGTGTGCATGCCTTCCAGAACCGGGATGTGCGCTGCCGCGGCAAGCACCCCGTGGAATTCCAACACGGCGTCGAAATACTCGCGTGCCTCCGAGGTGCTGCGCATGACTACCATCGCCGCGCGCATCGCCGCGACATCGTTTCCGGTTGCTCGCTCGAAAGCGGCTTTCGTGAGCCCGAATTCGAGGTAGAGCCGGGCTTCGAAGAGGTCCAACGGATGCGGGTTGGACGGCTGGAACCACAGGTCGAGAATGCCGATGCGAACCTGCGGCGGCGCCGAAGCCACCGTAATTCCGCCGCCAGGCCCCGGTCGGACTGACACCAGGTCGCGGTCACGCAGAATGCGCAGCGTCTCGTTCATCACCGTCGGGCTGATACCGAACCGGTCCATGATCTCCGACCGCCGGCCCAGGTGAGCGCCGACCGGAAGGCGGCCGTTGAGAATCTCCTCCTCGAGGTCGGCCGCAACGCGCTCGGCACGCGACGACCGCACCGGGTTCATTCTTCCCTGTGCCGCCTCGAGGCCTCTGCCGCTCACGTACCCGCTAGCCATTCCGTAGATGGTAGACGGTTGACGGCGTGGGCCCGGCCCGGATGACACGGGTACGCGGTGACAACATGCAATCCAGCATAGATTGTGTGTGTACATTATATTCAGCAGACCCGGCCGATGGCGCGTGTCCGCAGTTGTCGGCAAGCTCGTGACGCCCCGATCAGGGTCAGGCCACCGAATTTGCCTGGCCGACATTGGATTCGACGTTCGACTGGGCAAACGACATCCGACCCGTCGACTTGCTGGCTCACGAAAATTGCTGCGAGCCAGATGATTTGAGAGTTGAATGTCGGGATCGGTGAGCCCCACTTTGCGACGTCGCGAACCCGATGCCGTCAGATGGGCAGCCGACCTGACCGGCGCGTCTGTCACCGCTTGGCCGTCTGGATGGCGGGAAGTGACCCCGATGGGGGAGTCTTTATCCCTCGTGGTGGAGCAGTCACCGGGCTGTGTGCCTCGCTAGCGTTCCAACATGCCGACGGCTGGCCGCGACTATGTGCAGTTGCGGGCGACTGGGGGCGTCCTGGCGGCGGGGGTATGCCCAGGTATGCCAGGGCGCGGCCGAGTCCGCTCGCATGACGCAGCGCGCCCAGCACCGGTGGGCACGTGCACATTCCGGGAGCCCCGGTGCTGACCGCGTATGCGCTCACGAAGCCCGTCCGTGCGGTCGGGGGCTTCTTTGCGATGTCCCTGGACACCTTGACGTGTATGTTCAAGCCGCCGCTGGCCTGGCACGAGTACCTGCTTCAAAGCTGGTTCGTGGCGCGCGTCTCGATGCTGCCGGCGCTGATGATGACCTTGCCGTACTCGGTGATCCTGACCTTCATCTTCAACATTCTGCTGACCGAGATCGGTGCCGGCGACTTCTCCGGAACCGGCGCAGCGATCGGCACCGTGAACCAGATCGCCCCGATTGTCACTGTCCTGGTGGTCTCCGGCGCGGGCTCCACCGCGATGTGCGCGGACCTGGGTGCGCGTACGATTCGCGAGGAACTCGACGCGTTGCGGGTGATGGGTATCAATCCCATTCAGGCGCTGGTGGTTCCGCGCGTGCTGGCAGCCACCACGGTGGCTTTGGCGCTGGAGTCGGCGGTGACCGTCGTCGGACTGACCGGCGCCTTCTTTTTCACCGTTTACGTCCAGCACGTCTCGGCGGGCGCCTTCGTGACCGGTCTGACGACGCTGACCGGCCTCGCCGACGTCATCGTCTCGCTGATCAAGGCAACGCTATTCGGGATGGCAGCCGGGCTGATCGCCTGCTACATGGGCATCTCGGTCGGCGGTGGTCCCGCCGGCGTCGGCAATGCGGTCAACGAGACGGTGGTATTCACCTTCATGGTGTTGTTCGCGATCAATGTCATCGTGACCGCCGTCGGCATCCAGTTCACGGTGTCGTGAGGTGAACCGATGAGTCACGCCGCGAGCCTTCCGACCGACCTGCCGCCGCGCCTGCGACGCATGGGCGACGCCATCGGACACGAATGGAACCGCGTCGGATCCCAGATGCGTTTCTACGCAGGCACATTGGGGTCGATTCCGGATGCTGTGGTCAACTACCGCGGCGAGTTGCTGCGGCTGATCGCCCAAATGGGTTTGGGCGCAGCGGCGCTGGCCATGATCGGTGGGACCGTGGTGATTGTCGGCTTCCTGACGATGACCACCGGTGCCCTGGTCGCCGTGCAAGGCTACAACCAGTTGGCCTCCGTGGGAATCGAGGCGCTGACCGGGTTCGCGTCGGCGTACTTCAATGTTCGGCTCATCGTCCCCGGAACCGCCTCGGTCGCGCTGTCGGCCACCATCGGCGCCGGCGCCACCGCTCAGATGGGCGCAATGCGGATCAACGAGGAGATCGACGCGCTCGAGGTGATCGGCATTCGCAGCGTCAGCTATCTGGCGTCCACCCGGGTCGTCGCCGGGATCGTCGTGGTGATCCCGCTCTACTGCGTCGCGATCATGATGGCCTTTCTGGCATCGCGGGCCGGTACCACCGCAATCTATGGCCAGGGCTCCGGCGTCTACGATCACTACTTCAATACGTTCCTGAGTCCCCGCGACATCATCTGGTCGTTCTTTCAGGTGGTGGCCATCACGATCGTGGTCATGCTCGTCCACACCTATTACGGCTACACGGCGCACGGCGGGCCGGCCGGGGTCGGGGAGGCCGTCGGCCGGGCCGTACGCACCTCGATGGTGGTCGCGGCGGTGGAGATCGTGATGATCACGCTCGCCGTCTACGGCCAGTCCGGCAACTTCCATCTGGCGGGCTAGCGGAATGAAACGCAAATCGGGCCAACAACATCGGATCCCCACCGCGTGGTGGACGGTGATCCTGCTGGTGGCTGTGGCGGTGTTCCTGTTCGTCACCACGGCGGCGTTCGCCGGAACGTTCAGATCGTATGTACCGGTGACCCTGACGTCGGATCGAGCGGGACTGGTGATGGAGACCGGGGCCAAGGTCGAGATGCGGGGCGTCCAGGTTGGCCGCGTCGGCCAGATCAGTGACGCCAAGAACCGGGCCGGCTTGACGCTCGAGATCGACCCCGACGAAATCCGGTATATCCCGGCCAATGTGGAAGCACAGATCAGTGCCACCACCGCGTTCGGTGCCAAGTTCGTCGAGCTGCTGTATCCGGAGAAACCGAGTCGTGCCCGGCTGGCCGCCGGCGCGGTGCTGCATTCGAAGAACGTCAGTACAGAGATCAATACGGTCTTCGAAAATG
>NZ_DATJYB010000490.1:0-7106 GCF_035499775.1 Mycobacterium sp.
CCGAGTTGGGCCGATACCGTCCCGCCCGGCCCTGCAGCGCCGGCCAGATGCATTCCTGAAACCCCAGCGGCCAAGCTCGATTGGGTGCTGCCGGCCGCCGCGGCGCTTGCGGAGTTCGCTCCTTCTAAGCCCTTGGTTCCAATGACCAGGCCCATGATGGTGTTGATCAGGACGGAATTCGCCGGGAGGATGAACTTCGGAATCATCTCGACGTCCGCGCTGATCGAGCTCAGAGTTTGCAGCCCGGCGAAATCTTGGAGAGCGGTCAGCAGGCCGGACGCCGGGTTGGGTCCGGTGACGATCGTTCCGAGGCTCTGCAGTGCGGTTGGTATGGCGCCGAACAACTGCGAGAACTGTGTTTGCGTGCTTGAGCCAATCGCGGTAGCGAACGTCTGTAGCGTCTGCAGCAGCCGTCCGAGCAACCCGCTTGGGTTGGCGGTCGACAACGGCACGGCGAATGGCTCCACCTGGGTTGCGGCCGCCGATTGGGTGGCATAGCTGGACATCGCGACGGCATCCCGAGCCCACATCTGGCTGT
Source organism: Mycobacterium sp. (assembly GCF_035499775.1). Lineage (GTDB taxonomy): Bacteria > Actinomycetota > Actinomycetes > Mycobacteriales > Mycobacteriaceae > Mycobacterium. The sequence continues at coordinate 539 of NZ_DATJYB010000490.1, forward strand.
ACTGCGCCTCGGTCGCTGCGATGGCCGGGGAGTTCTGCCCAAAAATGTTGGTCGCAGTCAACGACTCCATCTCGCTGCGATTGGCTTCGATCACTGGCGGCGGTACCGTCGCCGCGAACGCCGCCTCATATGCCGCTGCGGCGGACCGAGCCTGTGTGGCGGTCTGTTCGGCTTGCGCGGCGGTCGCGCTGATCCACGCCACGTAGGGCGCGGCCGCACTTGCCATCGATGTCGCTGACGGACCGCGCCACTGAGTTGTCAGCCCGGACAGCACCGACGAATACGCGGCGGCCGTCGCGTGCAGGTCGGCCGCCAGTCCGTCCCAGGCCGTCGCGGCAGCCAACATCGATCCTGAGCCGGGACCGGCGTACATCAGGCCGGAGTTGATCTCCGGCGGCAAAAGCCCAAAATACATTGTCGCGTCCTCTCAGGTGGCCGCGGGCTGGGTGCTATGGCCGTCGGTTGGATCTGAACCGGTATTCATTGCAAGGCTTTTCACGAGCTGTGCGCATGCCGCCGCGAACCGATCGCTGACTTCGAGGAAATTCGCGGCGTACGCGCCGAACTGTGCCGCGGTCAGCACGGAGACCAGGTCGATCGCCGCCGGATCCACCACGGTGGGTGGACACGTGATCGCGGCGGTGTGCAGTGCGCTTGAGCTCCGAACGCCCGCCGCATCCGCCGTGGCGGCCGGCAACTTTGTCGGATGTGGTGCGGACGTCATGTGTCCCTCGTTTCTGTCGTGCCAACATGTTGCACCGCTTGTCATTTCGAGCATTCGTGGCCGATAGGTGGCGGCCGCCCGGTCGGCTAGGGCGGTCGCTGCGGCGCCGAAGGAACGATGAAAATGTTGACCGGACCGGCGTTCTTACCGGCAGCGCCTGCCATAACGCCTGTCGATCGGGCCGCCGATTCCCCGGTGCCGGCTATCGCCCGACCGGCCATACTTGACAGGGCCATGTTGCCGAACAGGGTTGCCTCGCCCTGAGGCGCGGCCTCGGCTATAGCGGCAGCCGACCCGGTCTGCATCACCGCCGCAGCCGATTTGACCGCGGGGGCAGACACTGCCCAGCCTTGCGGGACTGATAAGCCGCCGATGATGCCCGCACGCCCGGCACCTGCCAGCGCCGTGCGTGCGCCGCCCTCTGCACCTCCCACCAGCACCGCTCCACTGCCGGCTGACGGCGCCGTCGGTGCGTTAGCCGCAGCGGCTAGGTTCGCCCCCGCTTGCGGCAGCAAATAGCACTGGGCACCGAGCAGTTCGGGGACGCCCGCGACGCCGAAGTAGGACAACGGGGATACCGGCCCAGCCGCAAAGCCGAGGAGCGTATTCAGCGACGACGCCAGCGAAGCCGGGGCCGACGGATCCGCTGCCGCCTGCGCCGCTGCCGACGATGCCGGTGCCGCCATGCTTTGCAAGGAGCCGGGTACAACGGACATCAGCTGGGGCAACCCCTGTGTTTGGCCAGCGCCCGCGGCTGTCGCGTTGGCGACGGCGTTGGCCTGCGCGGGCAGCCCAGCCGGGTTGGCGATCTGCGGCGGTGGGTTGAAAGGCGTCACCTGCGATGCAGCCGCTGAAGAGCTGGCATAGCCGTACATCGCAGCGGCATCCTGGGCCCACATTTCGATGTAGTCGGCCTGGGTGGCCATGATCGCCGGGGTGTTTTGACCGAAGAAATTGGTTGCCAGCAAAACCGACAGCTGCAGGCGGTTTGCCGCGACCACCGTCGGCGGGACTGTCGCGGTGAACGCGGCCTCGTAGGCGGCGGCGGCGGCCCTGGCCTGTACGGCTGTCCGCTCGGCTTGCTCAGCTGTTGTGCTTACCCATGCGGCATACGGAACGGCCGCAGCCGCCATTGTCGTCGACGCCGCACCGCGCCAAGTTACCGTCAACCCGGAGACCACCGAGGCGTAGGCTGCTGCCGCCGAATGAAGTTCTGCTGCAAGGGCATCCCAGGCCGCGGCAGCGGCCAGCATCGGTCCCGATCCCAGACCCGCGTACATGCGGCCGGAGTTGATCTCCGGCGGAAACGTCCCGAAATCTATTGTCATTTAGGCCCCTCCCTGGCTCTCGTCGTGCCAATGAGCTGGCTCATGGGCGGTGCAACCGTCCAGATTCGGGTCAACGGCTCGGCGGCAAACTCCCAACTCTGCTGTGTTTCACGGACCTTCGGCTCGACACTTGGTCGACGTCCCGCGACGGACGGCGTAGTGGCGGCAGCTAGGTGGTGCGGCTGGTGCGACCTGTTTCCAGCCAGTGGGCACACTGGCTCCCCAGTTTGTCGAGCGCAGCGCGGTCAAAGCGCTCGACCTGCGCCGGCGTGAGCTCGTTGCGGTAGTCGCGCTTGGGTCCTTTGTGGAAGAAGGCCTTCGCGCTCGACAGGTGCTCTCCATTGAACGGAGCCATCTTGTCCGCTCGGTGCCTCATGTACTCAAAAGAGCAATGTTCGACAATGGCATCCATCCGGAGCGATGCAGGATCAATGCCGAAAAACGTTGCCAGCCGGACGATCTGACCCCGCAAGTCCTCTTTTAGTTGCTGGTAGTGCAGCAGTAGAACGTTGGGCTCGTCGCGCAGCTTCCACCACGAGTTCATGATGTCGAGCAGGTCGCAGCACTCGTAGCCATTGGTATCGAGCCACAGGTCGAAGAACGTTTGCATCCGCTCGGGAATCACCAACGGGGTTGAGTCGCCGGACCACTCAGCATGGATCCGGTTGATCGTCAACATCGTCGACTCGGAAAAATTGTAGAGGTAGTTGTGAAAGCTGATCCCGAGGTCTTTGCCGTTTCTTCCCACGAAAACGTATCGGGCCTCTGGCGCGATCGGCAGGGCATCCGCGGGCAGATGTGACTTCATGACACGCCGGTGGCCTGCCTCGCGCTGGCGCGTGAGCAGATCGAGCATCCCGGCGTGGTCGCCCCAACTGGAATCCAGCCACGGCGAGGTGTCCGAAAGTCCGCCGTCCTTCTCGTCTCCGTTATGCAATATTTGCTGGATGATCCGCTGAGTCCAGGTTGTGCCGGCCTTGAACGGATCGGCAACAACGATATCTCCGTCGACAAAGCCCCCCCGAGCCAGGCAGTCCTCCCACACCAAAGAGTTCGAGAGATAATCCCTGACAACTCTGGTCGGGGCGATCAATTGTGCCCTCATCGCGAACCTGCCTTTCTGTTGTATCGTGTCATCGTGAAATCTTTGATAAGCGACGGATTAGTAAGAAATGAATTGTGGGTGGAGCATTAGATAGAGTATCTATGCTTGCTGTTGCCTTTCGGTTCGCACCCGCCGACTGCCGCAGTGATGCCTGCTCTCTCGAGATACGAGACCACTTCATCGGCCAGCGTCTCAGGATCTTTTTCGGCACCGTTTAATTGAATCTCCGGCTTTAGCGGCGCCTCATATGGCGCGTCGATCCCGGTGAAGCCCGTGATGCTCCCGGCGTGCACTTTCTTGTACAACCCTTTGGGATCCCGCTTCTCACATACCGCCACGGGCGTGTCGATAAAGATCTCCATGAAATCACCGGCGGCGAGAGTAGCGCGAACTGCATCTCGATCGCGACGATAGGGACTGATGAAAGCAGTCAATGTCACGATGCCTGCCTCGCAGAACAACTTAGCAACCGCGCCGATACGGCGAATATTCTCCTCTCGGTCCTCGGCCGAAAATCCGAGACCAAATCGCTTGGAAAAGTCCCGGTCGTGGTGCTCCTCGAGGATCTCCGAACCGGCATTGAGACCGTAGCGGACGTTGTCACCGTCGAGTAGATAACTATGTATCCCTCGTTCATAGAGCTTTTGGTCGACCAGATTCGCCACGGTACTCTTACCGCTGGCGCTTAACCCGGTAAACCAAATGACGCACCCTCGATGGCCGTTGAGTTCCTCGCGCTCAGACCGGGAAACTTTGCAATCGTGCCAGGTAATGTTGAATCTCATCGTCAAACACCTGTCCGAATTCGAATAGTCCTTCGCGCGCCAATCCGCACCGTGTCGTATGTGCCTTTTCGGTCGACAGCGCGGCGGAGTGCCGCGGCGCCGCTCACTTCCCTTTGGTTCGCGGGTGCGGTCACCCCGGCCGCGGCGCCTGGGGTGATCGGGTGGACATACGCCGGACCTTCTGAACTCAGCCTTTTAGAGTCGGCTAACCCTGGGTCGACCAGCTATTGTTCGCACGACACCCGCGTGCCGGCCGGGTGGGTACGGTCGCGAAGAGCATGTCATCGGGCGCCCTTGGCCGTAGTTTTAATCATTGTGATTTTAATTCTCGTCGCCTTACCTTCGGATTAGCTGAATTTCGGCTGGATAGTTGCTGATTTACCTGCGAACTGCTTGCGGGTCACGGCGAAATTCGGTCGGGCCGCGGTGATCGCCTAAAGGCGGATCCACAAAGAGGACCAGAGCCCCGGTGGTTCGCTCACATGAATCCGATCACAAAGCTGTCATTCTTCAGAGTTGGCTTGTTGTAGATTAGCGACGATCTCCGCCGACCCAGCTGCGCCGAGTTGCGGTAGATACAATCGCCGGCCGCCACGTCCCATTCCATCGTCGGATTCAGTCGCGGGTAAAGGTCGGCTATTCCCTCTGCGACCAGGCAGAACTTTAGTGAGCTGCCCGCCGCGACCCGCTCCTTCACTGGAAGATCTTTCAGGTAGATTTCCAGCGCCGCCGAGGGGTGTGACCGACTTTCGGCGATGGTAAGCCCCCTGGCCAGGTTGGGAACAGAGGAAAATATGCGGATGGGGGTCCTGCTCCCAACCTGCTTCCAGCTACCCCGGTCTTTTTCCGCGTAATAGAGTAACTCCTTGGCCGGGGCATAGATGACTCCCAGGACAGGCTCCAAATTCTCGATTAGTGCGATGTTGACTGTGAACTCTTCACTTCCGCGAGCAAATTCCTTGGTACCGTCCATCGGGTCAACGAGCCAAAAGGTGTGCCACTGGCTCCTGGTGGCGTAATCGACCGACTTCGACTCCTCCGAAATGATTGGAGTCTTTGGATCAAGAAGCGTGAGATGCCTAGTGATAAACTTGTTAGCCGCGAGGTCTGCATCAGTGACAGGCGATGTATCGCCCGCATGATCGCCCTTTTCGGCGATGCGGAAATGCCTTCGATGCTTGAGGAGGATCTTCCCCGCCTCGACTGCAATCGCAGCTACCTCCTCGAGGTATTGCACCGCTGAAGATTTGCGTGCAACTTGAATATTCTCGTGTGTCGTCACCTTGCAGCCCCTTTTATCCGTTCCACGGTTCGGTATGTGCCTGGGCGGACTCTGTGGGCGCCACCCGGTAGCGGGCAGACCCAACTGATCCGGCCCGAACGGTCACGTTTTGACCGGCTCCTCCTCGATGATTTGCGGCGGTGCAGTGGAAGCAAGTGAGTTCTGCGGCCGCACGTAGCGCACCCAGGCCAGGACCGCTGCGGCGATGTAGCACATCAAGAAGATCCAGAATGCCGGCGTCGCGGTGCCGGTGCTCGAATACGATTGCCGTAGAGATAAATTGATTCCCACCCCGCCGAGCGCCCCGCATGCGCCGGCAAAGCCGATGAGCGCTCCCGAGCTGACTCGGGCCCAGTTGGCGCGTCCTGCGTCCGTGTCGTCCCGTTTGAGGCTGCGGGCTTCAAAAACAGTCGGAATCAGCTTGTACACCGGCCCTTTACCCGCGCCGCAGAAGATGAACAGCCCCATGAAGCCGATTACGTAGCCGACCATGGTCATCGTCGTCAACGGGCGACCGTCTTCATGCGTGAGGTCTTCGTGGGTGCTGACGGCTACCAGCAGGGCGCCTGCCACGATCGCGCCGGCGAAGACGCTTAGTGTGACGCGGCCCCCGCCGGAGCGGTCACTCACCTTGCCGCCGACTATGCGCGCCAACGAACCGAGCAGCGGACCGACGAAGGCGATCTGCGCGGCGTGCAACGACGCCTGGGCGTGGCTTTCGCCGCTGGCCACGAAGTTGTGCTGCAACACTTGGCCGAAGGCGAACGCGAAGCCGAGGAACGAACCCGAGGCGCACATGTAGAAGAACGAAAGAGCCCACGTGTCTGGGACCTTAAGGATCGATCGCAGGTTGGCGAATGAGATGCCGTTGCGGTGAGCGACGATGTTGTCCATGAATAGCGCCGCGCCGATACCGCCAATGGCCAATAGCACCAGATAGATCGCGCATACCCAGTACGGCGCCTGATGGCCGACGGAGGCCAGTGCAAACAGCCCGACGGCCTGGATACCCGCCGACCCAAGATTGGCCATACCTCCGGTGAGGCCCAAAGCAAAGCCCTTGAGCCGCTGTGGAAACAAGCCGTCAACCTTGGCCAGCGAGGCCGAGTAGTTGCCTCCACCCAGGCCTGTCAACCCGGCACACACTAGGTATGGCCACAGTGGAAGCCCGGGATTGGCAAGCAATACCATGGTTCCGGCGGTGGGAATCAGCAGTAGCATGGCCGAGAACGTCGTCCAGTTACGACCGCCGAACCAGTTGGCGGCCATCGCATAGGGGATCCGCGCAACAGCCCCAACCAGGGATGCCGTCGCATCCAGCAAGAGCTTGTCACCGGTCGAGAA
>NZ_DATJYB010000491.1:0-11658 GCF_035499775.1 Mycobacterium sp.
CGCCGCGAGCACCCGCGAGCCGGCTCTGGAGCACCGCGAACTCGAATCGGCGGTCATCGATCTCTACCCGGTACGTTGCATCCAGACCGGCGGCCTTGACCGGGTCGAACGCCAGCAGGATTCCGGCCAGGAACCCGTTCAGCGGCGATATCGGACCACCGTCGACCGGCTCGAGCCGGTCCAGGCCGAACCACGCGACGCTCTGCAGGACGGGCAGCACCCGCTGCCAGCCGGCATCGCTGAGGGTGTAGACGGTACGTCCGATCGGAGCCGGTAAGTCGGTACGCTCGACGATCCCGTCGTCCTGGAGCTCTTTGAGCCGCACTGCGAGCAGATTCGTTGCGATGCCGGGCAACTCGGCACGCAGGTCACTGTAGCGGCGGGCCCCTCCGACCAGCTCGCGCAGGATCAGCAGTGTCCATCGCTCACCCAGGATGTCCAGCCCGCGCGCGATGGGGCAGTTCTGGTTGTAGTTCCTGCGGGTGGACACGACGCCAGCCTAACACGCTAGAAATCTTTTTCCACCTACTGCTTGAAAATCTTGTCTAATAGATTTACGGTCTTGTCTATGGGTACCGTTCCACCGTCTCCGATATTTCAAAATCGCCCCGTCCCTGCGCTCGCCGTCATCTGCCTCGGCGTCTTCGTCATCAGCGTCGACGCGACCATCGTCAACGTCGCATTGCCCACACTGTCGCGTCACCTCAACGCCGACACCTCGCAACTGCAATGGATCGTCGACGCTTACACTCTGGTCATGTCCGGCCTACTGCTATCGGCCGGCAGCCTGAGCGACCGCTACGGCAGGCGGGGCTGGCTCAATTCCGGGCTGGCGGTGTTCGCGATAACCTCCGGCATTGCCGCACAGGCGAATTCGGCCGATGCGCTGATCGCGGCTCGGGCGGCGATGGGAGTGGGGGCCGCGGTCATCTTCCCGACCACGTTGGGACTGATCACCAACATCTTCGCCGACCCGGTGGCTCGCGCCAAGGCAATCGGGCTGTGGGCCGCCATGGTCGGTGTCGGGGTGGCGGTCGGACCGATCAGTGGTGGCTGGCTGCTCGAACACTTCTGGTGGGGCGCCATTTTCCTGGTGAACATCCCGATCGCGGTGCTGGCGATCGTCGGCGGCATCCTATTCGTACCGACCTCCCGCGACCCGGCGGCGCCCGGCATCGACCTGCCCGGCCTGATCCTGTCCGCGGCCGGGATCACCACACTGATCTATACCGTCATCGAGGCGCCCACCTGGGGGTGGACCAGCACCCGGGCCGCGACCGGATTCGCCACAGCCGCAGTCGTTCTCGTCGCATTCGCGGCGTGGGAGCGGCGCAGCACCCATCCGATGCTGGACATCACGGTGTTCTTCAATCGTCGCTTCTCCGGCGGCAGCCTCGCGGTGACCGCGGGTTTCCTGACGCTGTTCGGGTTCATCTTCGTCATCACCCAGTATTTCCAGTTCATCAAGGGCTACACCGCATTTCAGTCCGGCGTGCGACTGCTGCCGGTCGCGGTGTCAATCGCGGTGGCCAGCATCCTGGGGCCCCGACTGGTGCAGCGAATCGGCAGCACGGCCGTCGTCGCCGGTGGACTGGCGGTGTTCGCGGCGGGTCTGGCATGGGCCTCTACCGCCGATGCGTCGACGCACTACGTCGAGATCGCGTTGCAGATGCTGCTGCTCGGCGGCGGCCTGGGCCTGACGACGGCCCCGGCCACCGAGGCGATCATGGGGTCACTGTCGGCCGACAAGGCCGGCATCGGCTCCGCCGTCAACGACACCACGCGGGAGCTGGGCGGCACCCTGGGAGTCGCCATCGTGGGCAGCGTCTTCGCCTCGGTGTACTCCGGACGTCTCGGCTCTGCGTCAGCGCTGGCCGGATTGCCCGACGGTGTCAGCTCCACGATGCGCCGCTCAATGGCTGTGGCGAACAACGTAATCGGGCAGTTGCCCGCCCGCCAGGCCGGCAGTGTCAAAGCCGCTGTGGATCACGCCTTCCTGGACGGCTTACAGGTCGGCTCGCTGGTCTGCGCGGGCATCGCACTGGGCGCCGCGATCGTCGTCAGCTGGCTGCTGCCAGCCTGGGAACCCGCACATCAACTGGAAGGGGAAAACCGATGACCAACAACCGCGTATTGGTTACCGCAGCAACGGGCAAGGTCGGCAGCGCCGTCACCGCTCAACTGCTCGAGAAGGGCGTGCCGACCAGGGCCATGCTGCAGACCTGGTCGCTTTCCGGCGAATCCGCGGCGTGGCGACGCGAGCAGACCGCGGTGGCCGCATGAACGACACAATCGCGGCCCAGTACTCGACCGGGCTATCGCAGAGCAACATCGAGCGGGCTCTCACCAACGCCGGCAAGGACATTGACCGTCTGGCGCCCGCAGACCTCGGCCTGCTGGAGGACTTCCACACCATGGGCCGTATCGCCACCGGCCAACTCGTCGAGCTGCTCGGGATCGGCAGCCAGGACGAGGTGCTCGACGCGGGCAGCGGGATCGGCGGCACCGCCCGCTTTGTCGCCGACCGCTACGGCTGCCGGGTGACCGCCGTCGACCTCACCGACGAGTACTGCGAAACCAACCGCTGGCTCAACGGCCTCGTCGGGCTGGACGACCGGATATCGGTTCGCCAAGCAGACGTCACCGAACTGCCCTTCGACGACGCCGCCTTTTCGGTTGCGATCAGCCAGCACGTTCAGATGAACGTGGCCGACAAAGCCCGCCTCTACTCCGAAGCGCGCCGCGTGCTGACCGGCGCGGGCCGGCTTGGCCTGTGGGATATCACCATCGGCGAGGGCGGCCGGCTCGACTATCCGCTGCCGTGGGCCGACGCGCCGACCCGCAGCCACCTGGTTACGCCCGGCGAACTACGGGCCGTGATCGAGGCAAGCGGGTTCGCGATCGAGCACTGGAACGATCTCACCGAGCAGGCCGGCCCGGTGATGCAAGCACTGCTCAACCAGCCGCCAAACCCGTTGGGACTGCACGCCTTTGTCGCCGACTTCAGCCGCAAGGCCGAGAACCTCGCCGGTGCGCTGGCGGACGGGCGGCTGCGCGTCATCCAAGGCGTGGCACGAGCAAAGTGAACTACTCCCACTCGATGGTGCCGGGGGGTTTGCTGGTGACATCCAGCACCACCCGGTTCACCTCGGCGACCTCGTTGGTGATGCGGGTCGAGATGCGCTCCAGCACCTCGTAGGGAATCCGGGTCCAGTCTGCGGTCATGGCGTCCTCACTGGACACCGGCCGCAACACGATCGGGTGCCCGTAAGTGCGGTTGTCGCCCTGCACTCCGACCGAGCGCACATCGGCCAGCAGCACCACCGGGCACTGCCAGATCTGGTGGTCCAGCCCTGCCGACGTCAGCTCCTCACGCACGATCGAGTCGGCGTGCCGCAACGTCTCCAAACGTCCAGCGGTGACCTCGCCGACGATCCGGATGGCCAATCCGGGTCCGGGAAATGGCTGGCGCGCAACGATTTCCTCGGGCAGGCCCAGCTCGCGCCCGACCGCGCGCACCTCGTCTTTGAACAGCAGCCGCAGCGGCTCGACGAGCTTGAACTTCAGGTCATCGGGCAGTCCACCGACATTGTGGTGGCTCTTGATGTTCGCGGTGCCGCTGCCGCCGCCGGATTCCACCACATCCGGATACAGCGTCCCCTGGACCAGAAAGTCGACGGCAGATCCGCTGTCCGCGCCCCCGTCGTGCAAAATATCCCGCACCGCACCCTCGAAGGCGCGGATGAACTGGCGGCCGATGATCTTGCGCTTGCCCTCGGGGTTGGTCACGCTGGACAGCGCCTCGATGAAGGTCTGCGCGGCGTCGACGGTGACCAGATTGGCCCCGGTGGCGGCGACGAAATCGCGTTCCACCTGCGCCCGCTCACCCTCGCGCAACAGTCCGTGGTCGACGAAGACACAAGTCAGCCGGTCCCCGATGGCGCGCTGCACCAGCGCGGCGGCGACCGCCGAATCCACGCCGCCGGACAGTCCGCAGATCGCATGGCCGTCTCCGATCTGCTCGCGCACCTGGTCGATCAGCGCGTTGGCGATGTTGGCCGGCGTCCAGTCGGCGGCGAGCCCGGCGAAGTCGTGCAGGAACCGGCTGAGCACCTGTTGCCCGTGCGGGGTGTGCATCACCTCCGGGTGGTACTGCACCCCGGCCAGGCGCCGGTCACGGGCCTCGAAAGCGGCCACCGGGGCGCCCGCGCTGCTGGCCACCACGTCGAAACCGTCCGGCGCGGCGCTGACCGCGTCGCCGTGGCTCATCCACACCGGCTGAACACGGGGCAGGTCCGAATGCAATTCGCCGCCAAGGACTTTCAGCTCGGTCCTGCCATATTCGCTGGTGCCGGTGTGAGCGACGGTACCGCCCAGCGCCTGCGCCATGGCCTGAAACCCGTAGCAGATCCCGAACACCGGCAGACCGAGGTCGAACAGTGCCGGATCGAGTTGCGGGGCACCCTCGGCGTAGACACTGGCCGGTCCGCCGGAGAGCACTACCGCCAGCGGATCGCGGGCCTTGATCTCCTCGGCGGAGGTGGTGTGCGGGATGACCTCGGAAAACACCCGCGCCTCCCGGACCCGCCGCGCGATCAACTGCGCATACTGCGCCCCGAAGTCGACCACCAACACCGGTCGGCTACCCGGTCCGGTCACATCGGAGTCAGTAGGTTCAGCCACGGCAGTCAGCTTAGTAGCTGGGTTGAACACGCTCATGGGGCTTCCACCGATCGACTCAGGGTTAGCAGCGTGCCGACGGTTCCTTCGATGTCAGGGAGCAGATGGAACTCGACCGACATGCTGGGTCGGTGGCCGTCGTGTTGCGTCCAGCACAATCGCCTGGGCGCATCGAGCGAGGTAACGCGTGTAGTCCGATCCCACGGCCAGCAGGACGATGACGGCCATCGCTATGACCAGCCAGTGCAACCGAATACCGAGGATGTCTTGCCACACCAGCACCGACAGTCCGAATGAGGTGCCCAACGACAGCATCACGGTGCCGATGATGACCAGGGCCGCGATCGCACTGCGGGTGATGATCAGCATGATGACGAAGATCAGGCTGGCCGCGGCGGTTCCCGCGATCAGCAGATTGTATTCGGCCGCGTCACTCATATCCTTGTACGTCGCCGCCGTGCCACCCAGATAGATCCGGGCCTCTTCCAGCGGAGTCCCTTGACGGCATGGCGCGCGGCCTTCTTGATCGCGTCGACGTGCGAAATGCCTTGCGGGTCGCGGGATCCCCGTCATGGGTGATGATGAAGCGGGCGGCCTTGCCATCGGGCGAGAGGAACATCGCCAGGCCACGTTTGAAGTCGGGGTTGTCGAACGCTTCCGGCGGCAGGTAGAAGGAATCGTCGTTTCTGGCCGCGTCGAACGCTTGCCCCATCGCGGCCGCGTTCTGCTGTGCGGCATCGAACTTGGCAACGTGTACTACTACTTCAAGACCAAAGACGACATCGTCGCCGCCGTCATCGAAGCCCGCACCGAAGAAATCCGATCCGCGACCGCGGCCCTGCAGCGCCGGCACGGCAGCCCCAAGGCCCGGCTCAAGGCGCTCGTGGGCCTGTTGGCCGACGCGCGCGACACGGTCGCCGACCACGGCTGTCCGTTGGGAACCCTGTGCGCCGAGCTCGCGAACCAACCGGGTCAATCACCTTCCCTGACGGCTCCATTGATGCAAACCCTGCTGGACTGGGCCGCACAGCAATTCCACGCCGTGGGTCGCCGCGACGCCCGCGACCTGGCGGTCGAACTTGTCATCGCTTACGAGGGCAGCGCGGTCCTCACCAAGGCTTTGGCGCAGCCAGAGATCATGGCCCGCGAAGCCCGACGCCTCGAAAAATGGATTAACGCACTGCAAGTGTGACGGCGCGCGGCCCCCACTCGGGCTGCAACGACAGCATAGCGGGTGAATTGCGGCGCGGCGCAGCCGCTTTGGGATTTAGCGGGCGCCGCGCCACCGCCTAGCGGGTCTCAGCCCTGCGGTCAGTAGTACTCCTCCGGGTACAGGAGTTCGTCGCCGCCGCCGAGGATGTCAAGATCCGCACCCAGCAGGGTCGGAGCAAGGAAAGCCTTTTCCAGGCCTACCTGCGCCCCCGTACCAACGTTGAGCGCGGCAGCTTCAGCGACCTCGCGGGTGGCCGTTCGCAGGCCATCCATCGAGGGAATGCCGGCGGCCTCCGCCTGCCTACCGCTCAGCGCCGCGCGCGCATTCTCGAGGTGCTGTGCGGTCAGTTGCTTGGTAGTAGCCGTCTGGTAGGCGGCCAACCTACTCGTGTCGGCCAGCTGGGCCTGGTTGTAGGCGCTCGCCGTCTGCCCGGGGCCATCGCCCGTTTGCAGCAGCGGGTTCACCGCCGCCGCCCGGGCAAATTCCTCATATTCGATGCTCTTCAACGGCCCGGCGCCACCGACGATGTCACCGGCCTGTGCGGCGGATAGCGGAGCAACCGCAGCCATTCGAGTGGCCACTCGCACCCCGGTCCCGGCGTCGATGGCGCCCGCTTCAGCGACCAACCGCCCCGCCTGCACAACGCGTTGCGCGGGGGAAACAGCGGCCGCCTCGCGTTCTTGACCCGTCAGCACTTGCTTAGCCTGCGTGATCTTGCGGCTGCTCAGAGCCGACCCACGAGCAAGATCGGAGGCGTTAGCAGCTGATGCGTCAGCCACGTTGGCCTTGGTGTTTGCCACTATCGCTCCGCCCGCGCTCTGTGCTGCCGCGGGGAGAGATTGCAGCGCCTGGGCCCACGGCGTCAGCTGGGCGGCCACCGCCGAAGCAGCACTGTGATATCCCGCCAGCGCGCCGACGTTCTTCGCCCACATGCCTTCGTAGATACCCTCGACCTCCGCGATCAACGGGCAGTTGAAGCCGAACAGGTTGGTCTTGACCAGCTGGACCAACTGCTGGCGGTTGATCGCGACCGCCGCCGGATGCGTGACCGCCGCCTTCGCCGCCTCAAAAATCCCGGCCGTCGCGTTGGCCTGCGACGCCGCGCCACCGGCCTGCGTCGCCGCCGCACCCAGCCACTGAACGTACTTGGTGGCCACCGACGTCATCGCCTGTGCCGCCGCACCCTGCCACGCCAGGCCTCCGGTCACCGACGAAAACGACGCCGCCGCCGAACCCAGCTCGCTGGCCAACCCTTGCCAGCTCGACGCGGCAGCCAACATCGGCCCTGAACCGGGACCGGTATACATCTGCAAGGACGTGATCTCAGGCGGTGACAATGGGTAACTCATCAGAACCGTTCCTTTCTTTGTTCAGCTGTCGTGCGGACTAGAACGTGCTTTTGATCGGGCCGGCACCTCCGAGGGCCTGAAGGTCGATGCCGATTAGCCCGGGAACGAGCTGAAGGCTTCGAGCCGTTACCTGCATCCCCGTGCCGGCGTTGATGAGGGCCGCGTCCTCCCCATACGTGGCGGCCGCGACGAAATTACCCGCGCTGCCGGCTTTCAGCGCCGACGCCAAATCGGCCTGGGCCAACTGTTGCGTGGCAGCCACCTGGGCGCTGTTGAGGTTTGCGACGCTTTGCACCCGGGCCTGGTCGTACTGCAGCAACTGCTGCAGGGTGGTACCGGTCCCACCGGAAAGCAACGGCGCCACTTGGGCGCTCGGCGCGGTCGGGGTCATCTGCAGGAGGCCGGCGCCGCCGCCGGCGATATCAAGGTCCTGCCCAGCGATGTTCAGCGGAGCCAGCGCATTTATGCCGCCGAGCCGTACCGCCGTCCCGGCGTCGACTAGTCCGGCGTCAACGACATCCTTGCCGGCCGTGACAACGTCACCCTTGAGCGCTGCAGCACCCGCCGCCGCCAGGTTCGTCTTGGTGACATCTACCGCGGCACTGATCTGGCGCGAGTTCATCGAACTCAGGTTGCCGATCTGTGCCTGGTTATTGGCCTGTATCTGGCTGATGACTCCGGCGAGCCCGCCGGGCGATTTCGCGGCCGGAAGCACCTGCTGCCAGGGCAGGCCCGAAGTCAGCGACGAAAACGACTCCGCCGCCGAACCCAGCTCACCCCACAGCCCTTCCCAGCTCGCCGCGGCAGCCAGCATCGGCACCGAACCCGCGCCGGTATACATCTGCAAGGACGTGATCGCCGGCGGCAACAATTGGAAATTCATCAAAGGTGTCCCTCATAGCCGGCTTTGCCTAGATCAACACCGCTGCCCAACGGCAGCCGCGATGACAGTGCCAGCCCGAGAGGCGCCGTCGCCGCAATCAAGTCGCGAGCACATATCCACAACACCCGACCACCACCTTGTGAGTCGCGACTTGCTCGATGGCAGTGACTTTATGACTCTCCGAGGACTTACGTAAGCAGAATGCGATATTTTTTTTCTGAGGAAGAGGGGAGCGACTCCGCATCGGCGCCAAGGACTTTCAGTTGTGTACGGCCGTCTCACTAATGCGGTGTGTGCGGTGGTCGTAATCTAGGTCGAAAATGCATGGTGGACTGTTGTCGCCCAACAAATTCAGAAAGTGAGGTGCTTCCGTGAGTTCTGCGCTGGGCCTACCGGAGAAAGTACGTGCCTGCCTGTTCGATCTCGACGGTGTGCTCACCGACACCGCGAGTGTGCATACCAAGGCATGGAAGGCGATGTTCGACGACTACCTTTCTCAGCGCGCCGAGCGCACCGGAGACAAGTTCGTCCCATTCGATCCGGCCGCGGATTACCGAAAATACGTGGACGGGAAGAAGCGCGAAGACGGGGTCCGATCGTTTCTGGCCAGCCGGGGCATCCAACTGCCCGACGGCAGTCCCGACGACCACGGTGACGCGGAAACGGTTTACGGTCTGGGCAACCGCAAGAACGACAGGTTTCAGAAGGTCCTGGAAACGGACGGCGTCGAAGTATTCGCCGGGTCGCGGCGCTATCTCGAGGCTGTGTCGGCCGCGGGTCTGGGCATCGCGGTGGTGTCGTCGAGCGCCAACACCCGAGACGTGCTCGAGATCACCGGCCTGGACCGGTTCGTCCAGCAGCGGGTGGATGGCGTCACGCTGCGCGAAGAACACATCGCGGGCAAGCCGGCCCCCGACTCCTACCTGCGCGGAGCACAGTTGCTCGACGTCTCCCCCGACACCGCGGCCGTGTTCGAGGACGCGTTGTCCGGCGTGCAGGCCGGCCGGGACGGTAACTTCGGGTTCGTGGTGGGTGTCGATCGAGTGGGCCAGGCCGAGGATTTGCGCCGCAACGGCGCCGACGTTGTCGTGACCGATCTCGCGGAATTGCTGGGTCACGACGACGAGGAGAACTCATGATCTCCGAGGAAGCCTTCCCCGTCGAGCCGTGGCAGGTCCGCGAGACCCGGCTCAATCTGAAACTGCTGGCCCAGTCGGAGTCGTTGTTCGCCTTGTCCAACGGACACATCGGATTACGCGGCAACCTCGACGAAGGTGAGCCCTACGGTCTGCCGGGCACCTATTTGAATTCGTTCTATGAAATTCGACCGCTGCCGTACGCCGAAGCCGGATACGGCTACCCGGAGGCGGGCCAGACCGTCGTCGACGTCACCAACGGCAAGATCATCCGGCTCATGGTCGACGACGAGCCGTTCGACGTCCGCTACGGCAAACTGATCGACCACGAACGGGTCCTCGACCTGCGCACGGGAACGCTCACCCGTCGTGCCCACTGGCGCACGCCCACCGGCAAGGAAGTCAAAGTCACGTCCACCCGGCTGGTGTCGCTGGTGCACCGCAGCGTGGCGGCCATCGAGTACGTGGTCGAGGCGCTCAACGAATTCGCCCGCGTGACCGTGCAATCCGAACTCGTCACCAATGAGGACCAGCCGGAGACCTCGGACGACCCGCGGGTGTCGGCCATCCTGGACAACCCGCTTGAGGCCGTCGCCCACGAAAACACGGACTGCGGCGCACTTCTCATGCACCGCACCCGGGCCAGCGCGCTGATGATGGCCGCCGCGATGGACCACGAGGTCGACGTTCCGGGGCGGGTCGAGATCACCACCGACGCGCGTGCCGATCTGGCCCGGACGACGGTGATCTGCGGGCTGCGGGCCGGACAGAAGCTGCGCGTCGTCAAATACCTGGGCTACGGCTGGTCGAGTATGCGTTCCCGCCCCGCGCTGCGCGACCAGGCCTCCGCCGCGCTGCACGGCGCCCGCTACAGCGGGTGGCAGGGACTGCTGGACTCGCAACGGGAATACCTCGACGAGTTCTGGGAGAACGCCGACGTCGAGGTCGAAGGGGACCCGGAAAGCCAGCAGGCGGTGCGGTTCGGGCTGTTCCACCTGCTGCAGGCAAGCGTGCGTGCCGAGCGCCGCGCGATCCCCAGCAAGGGGCTCACCGGAACCGGCTATGACGGCCACGCGTTTTGGGACACCGAAGGTTTCGTGCTGCCGGTGCTCACCTACACGGTCCCGCATGCGGTCGCCGACGCGCTGCGGTGGCGGGCGGCGACGCTGAACATGGCCAAGGAGCGGGCAGCCGAATTGGGCCTCGACGGCGCGGCCTTTCCCTGGCGCACCATCCGTGGGCAGGAATGCTCGGCGTACTGGCCGGCCGGCACCGCGGCCTGGCACATCAACGCCGACATCGCAATGGCTTTCGACCGCTACCGCATCGTGACCGGCGACCACTCGCTGGAGAAGGAGTGCGGCCTGAAGGTGCTGATCGAGACGGCCCGCTTGTGGATGTCGATCGGGCACCATGACCGCCATGGCGTCTGGCACCTCGACGGGGTCACCGGACCCGACGAATATACGGCGATCGTCCGCGACAACGTTTTCACGAACTTGATGGCGGCCCACAACCTCATTACCGCGGCCGACGCGTGTGGTCGCGATCCCGATGAAGCAGCGGGGATGGGTGTCACGACCGAGGAAATGGCCGCCTGGCGGGACGCGGCCGCCGCCGTCAACATTCCCTACGACGAAGAGCTGGGTGTGCATCAGCAGTGCGAAGGCTTCACCACCTTTGCGGAGTGGGATTTCGAGGCCAACACCACCTACCCGCTGCTCTTGCACGAGGCCTACGTGCGGCTCTACCCCGCACAGGTGATCAAGCAGGCCGACCTGGTGCTGGCGATGCAGTGGCAGAGCCACGCATTCACGCCGGAGCAGAAAGCGCGCAACGTCGACTATTACGAGCGGCGCATGGTGCGCGACTCGTCGCTGTCGGCGTGCAGTCAGGCCGTGATGTGCGCAGAGGTCGGGCATTTGGAGCTGGCCCATGACTATGCCTATGAGGCCGCGCTGATCGACCTTCGCGATCTGCACCAGAACACCCGCGACGGGCTGCATATGGCCTCCCTTGCCGGCGCCTGGATGGCGCTGGTCAACGGCTTCGGCGGGCTGCGCGACGACGAGGGCATCCTGTCCATCGATCCCCATCTGCCCGAAGGCATTTCGCGGCTGTGCTTCCGGCTGCGGTGGCGCGAATTCCGGCTGACCGTCGACGTCGACCACTCCGACGTGACCTACACCCTGCGGGACGGGCCGGGCAGCGATCTGACCATCCGGCACGCCGGCGAAGAAATCACGCTGGACACGAATTCGCCGACGACCATCGCGGTGCGCAAGCGCAAGCCGCTACTGCCGCCACCGCCGCAGCCGCCTGGCCGCGCACCGGTACATCGCCGTGGCGTGATCGGATGACAACGCGTCGCGTCAGGCGGTCACCAGGGCCAGGTTT
>NZ_DATJYB010000492.1:0-9356 GCF_035499775.1 Mycobacterium sp.
GAGTCGAACGCGGCCGGCGACGCCGAGCAGAAGCCGGGACCGCCGTCGGCGATGACGATCACCGTGCCCTCGTAGCCGAACAGCTTGCCGACGGCCACCGCGACCAACAGGCCCAGCAGCGAGAAGTGGAACAGCAGGTTGCCGAATTCGCGCAGGTAGCCCTTCTCGGCGGACACTTCCACCGCGTCGCCCTGGTGCCGGATGGTAGTGCGCCAGCCGCGCAATCGGGCCGCGACGGCGGTGGCGAGTTCGTCGGGATCACCCTCGGCCTGGGAGCTGGCGTGCTTGGGCAGCCGGGCCAGGTTGCGCGGGGCGGGTACCGGTTTGGCGCGCAGGGTGCGGGCCTGCTCGATCATCCGCGGGGTGAGACAGCCGACCAGCGACACGAACAGCAGCACGTAGATGGCGGTGAACCAGAAGCTGGAGAAGACGTCGAAGGCCTGCAGCTCGTTGAGCCAGGGCCCGATCACCGGGTGGGCTCGCAGGTACTCGTCGACCTTGCCGGCGTTGAGGCTGCGCTGCGGCACCAACGCGCCGGGTATCGCGCCCAGCGCGAGCAGGAACAGCAGCACCAGCGCGGTGCCCATCGACGTCAGCGACCGCCACAGGTTGCGGGTTTTTTGCGCCAGCACTCTTGGCGTGAGCAGACGCAGAATGGCACTGAAACGCTGCCTTTCGTGCGATTCTGCGTCTGCTCGCGATACCTCCGGGCCGGTCAAATCGGCAGCCTCACGTCCGACACGAAGGCGTCGCGCAGCCACCCGACGAAGTCGTTCCACACGCCGGTGACCAGCGCGGTGCCGACGGCGATCAGCAGCACGCCGCCGAAGATCTGGATGGCCCGGGTGTGCCGGCGCAGCCAGCCCAGGCCCGCGACGGCCCCCGCCGAACCGAATGCCAGCAGCACGAACGGGATGCCCAGCCCCAGGCAGTAGGCGATCACCAGCACGATGCCGCGAGCCACGTTGGCCCCTTCGGTGGCCGAGGCGACGGTGATAACCCCGGTCAGCGTCGGCCCCAGACACGGCGTCCAGCCCAGCGCGAACACCGCGCCGAGCAGCGGCGCCCCCGCCACCGTCGTCAGCTGCCGCGGACTGAACCGGGCCTGTCGCTGCAAGGCCGGGATGAAGCCGACGAACACCAGCCCCATCACGATGGTCAGCACCCCGCCCACCCGCTGCAGCAGCAGCTGGTTGGTGATCAGCGTGGAGGTCATCCCCAGCACCGCCACCGTCCCGAGCACGAACACCGTGGTGAACCCGGCGACGAACAACGCCGCGGACCCCGCGACCCGCCACCGCGCGGCGGGCGGGGCCTTCACAGCACCCTGCGCCTGCTCATCCGAGACGCCCACCACTGCCGCCAGATACGACAGGTAGCCCGGCACCAGCGGCACCACACACGGCGAGGCGAACGACACCAGCCCCGCCAGCAGGCACACCCCCAGCGCCACCAGCAACGGGCCGGCGGCGGCGATGTGGGCGAACCCGGTCATTTCTCTGAGTTCTCCATGGCCAGCCGCTGCACCACCGGCTGCAGGTCCTCGGCCAGCAGTTCCCGCAGGAACACCGCCGCGACGCGGTGCTGGCGGTCCAGCACCAGCGTGGAGGGGATGACGGTGGTGGGGTACTTGCCGCCGAAGGCGATCAGGGTGCGCATCGCCGGGTCGTAGATCGACGGGAACGTGACGTGGCGGTCGTTGACGAAGTCCTGCGCCGACTCGCGGTTGTTGTCGCGCACATCGATGCCCAGGAAAGACACCCCGGAGTCGCGGGTGGAGTCATACACCTTTTGCAGCTGGGTGACCTCGGCCCGGCAGGGGCCGCACCACTGTCCCCAGATGTTGATGACGACGACGCGGCCGGCAAGGGCGGAGTCGTCCAGCGAGACGGTGCGCGCCGGATCGGCCAGGTCTGGCCCGGACAGCGGTCCCGGACGCCCCCGGGCGGCGGGCGGGTCGTAGAAGATGTCGGTCTTGCCGCCGGGCGAGACGAACTCGAAGGTGCCGCCCTGTGCGACGGCGTCACGCCCGGAACAGCCCGCCAGCAGCGCCACCAGCAGGGCCGCGGCGATCGCCGGCCGCCACATCCTCGCCGGGGCGGTCAAGGGCCCGCCGGTTGGGAGTATTCGACGTCGACCAGTCGCTCGCCGTCGTAGACCAGCGTGGTCACCGACGCCAGCGCGCATTCCCGTCGCCTCGGGTCGTGCCAGAGCCGCTTGCCGGTCAGGTGCAGCCGTGTCGTCCACACCGGGAGCTGGTGGCTGACGCACACCACCTCGTGGCCGGCGCCGCGGGCGCGCGCCTTGTCCACCGCGGTCGCCATCCGGGCCGCGATCTCGGCGTAGGGCTCCCCCCACGACGGGGTGAACGGGTTGCGCAGCTGCCACCAGAACCGCGGGTCGCGCCAGGCGCCGTCGCCCGGGCCGACCTTTCGGCCCTCGAAGTAGTTGGCCGATTCGATCAGGTCAGGGTCGGTGTCCACCGGCAGGTCGTGGGCGGCGGCGATGGGCGCGGCGGTCTCCTGGGCCCGCTGCAGCGGGGAGGCGATCACCGCCACGACGTCGCGGTCGGCCAGGAACTCGGCGACCGCGGCGGCCTGCGCGCGGCCCTTGTCGGACAGCTGGAATCCGGGCAGCCGTCCGTACAGGATCCCGGTGGGGTTGTGCACCTCGCCGTGCCGGATCACGTGGACGCGGGTTTGCTCGGCCATCAGGACTCCGCCGCCCGAGCCGCCGCCCGGGCGGCGCCAGGCAGAGCGCCGGCGATCCGCTCGAACGCGGCGTCGTCCAGGGCGGCCGAGACGAACCACGCCTCGAACGCACTGCACGGCGGGTAGACGCCCGCGTCCAGCAGGGCGTGAAAGAACGCCGGATAGCGCCAGGTCTGGCTGGCCCGTGCGGCGGCGAAATCGCTCACCGGCGTGTCGGCGAAGAACACGCTGAGCATGTTGCCGGCACGCGGAATCTGGTGCGGCACACCGGCTTTCCTCAGCGCGTCGGCCAGCAGTCCGGCCAGGCGGTCGGCGTTGTCGTCCAGCGCGGTGTACACCGCGTCGTCGGCGGCGCGCAGCGTGGCGAGCCCGGCGGCCATCGCCACCGGGTTGCCCGACAGGGTGCCGGCTTGGTACACCGGCCCCAGCGGCGCCAGTCGCTGCATCACCTCGGCCCGCCCGCCGAATGCGGCGGCCGGCAACCCGCCGCTCATCACCTTGCCGAACGTGAACAGGTCCGCGTCGACGGGATCGATTCCGTACCAACCACTTCGGCTCACCCGGAAGCCCGTCATCACCTCGTCGACGATCAGCAGCGCCCCGTGCCCGGCGGTGACCTCACGCAGCGCGGCGTTGTAGCCCGGCCCGGGCGGGACGACGCCCATGTTGCCGGGGCTGGCTTCGGTGATCACCGCGGCGATCTGGTCGCCGTACCGCGCAAAGCTCTCCCGCAGGACGTCGATGTCGTTGTAGGGCAACACAATTGTGTCGGCCGCTGCGGCTCCGGTGACCCCGGGCGAGGACGGCAGGCCCAGCGTGGCCACACCCGAGCCCGCGTCGGCGAGCAACGCGTCGACGTGACCGTGGTAGCAGCCGGAGAACTTGACGATCTTGGCCCGCCCGGTGAAGCCGCGCGCCAGCCGGACGGCGCTCATGGTGGCCTCGGTGCCGGAGTTCACCAGCCGGATCCGCTCGACGGGGGCCACCCGGCCGATGATCTCGGCGGCCAACTCGGTCTCGGCCGGCGTCGGCGCCCCGAACGACAGGCCGTTGGCGGCGGCCTTGGTGACGGCGTCGACCACGGCCGGGTGCGCGTGGCCGAGGATCATCGGACCCCACGAGCAGACCAGGTCGACGTAGCGGTGGCCGTCCGCGTCGGTGAGCCAGCAGCCGTGTGCCTCGGTGATGAAGCGAGGGGTGCCGCCCACCGCGGTGAAGGCCCGCACCGGCGAGTTCACGCCACCGGGGATGACCTGGCAGGCGTTCTCGAACAACTGCGCCGAGGTGCGCACGCTGGCGATCGCCTGGTCGGTGCTACCCATGCCGACCAGTGTCCCAGCCTCCGCACTCGGTTCAACTACAGGGTGTAGAAGTAGCAGGTGCCCCCGCAGTCGGCCGCAGCGGTCGCGCTGGCCAGGGTCGAAGCGGTCCGCGACGATCCGGACGCGCGACTGTCTATGATGCGGCGCTCCTACCGGGTCCCATCCCACGTGGACCGCGGCTACCTTCCCTTTCGCGGGGCCGCGTCGGCGTTCATGCGATGGCAACTGCGGCGAGGACTCCTCAACCCGGTCGATGCGCCCAACCCGGGGAGCCGATGGTGGCGGGCGATGAACGAACGCATCCTCTACGACGTCTGCGAAGCACGCGCCCTGGCGTTCGGCAGTCCAGGACCGGCCAGTTGCCCCTCGGTCTCGGTGTGGCTGGACTTCATTCATCAGCCGACGGCGCGGAGCTGGTACCGCGCCCACAACGCCAGCGTCGCCAGCGCCTACCTCGACCACGAGGAGCTCGCGTCGCAGGAATCGCGCGTCGAACGATTTTTCCTCAACGTGGTCCTGATGCGCGTCCTGTACGCCCACGCCCTGGTCGCCGCGCCGCGGCTGGCGCTGGGCCCGCTGGCCCCGGTGGGCCGGCCACTCGGGGATCCGCGCCTGGGCATGACGGGCATCTTCCTGTCGCTGTCGCGGGTGCTTCCCGACCGCTATCCCCTCGGGCACGACCTCGAGCCCTACATCAAGGCCGAACACGGACTGGCGCACGCCCTCGACGTCGGCGTCATCCAGCCTCGAGTGCGAAGCCTCTACGACTGGTCTGCCCGCGAGCTGGCCCTGCCCGGCCTGGGACGTCTGCTGTGCGACGAGATCCCGTGTTACGCATGGCCTCCCGACGACCAGCAGCCGTGGCACCCGACACCCACCCGGGCCGCGCGGCTGGCCCGGCGGCTACTGCCCGCGACACGCACGTAATCTACGGCGAACGGCTATGACGCGGCCGCATCGGGAATGGGGCGAACATGGACGAGCAACCGGCCAAAGCGGTCGATTCCAACTCCGGCTGGCTGACGGTGCTCGTCGCGGCCGGGGCGTTCGTCATGGGCGCACTCCTGCTGCTTCCCCTCGTCTACGGCTACTTTCAGGCAAGTCATGATCAGCTGGCCCCGAATGGGTCATTCGGGTTTCGGGACGCGGCGACACGGTCGAGCCTGCCCGCGTGGTACGCCTCGCAGCGCGCGGGGTTCAGCTGGTTACTGTTCGCCGGCGGCCCCATCCTGGTTTTGAGCATGTTCTTCTACGTGGTCGCCGCCGTCAGGCGGCGCTCACCCCGGGCCGTCTTCGTGGTTGCAGCGGTCTCGCTGGTCTTGTTCGTCGTCGCCACTGTGGTCGCCGGACTGCACGCCGACCATGTCGCTCGCGCGATCACCGGCTGAGCGGGTTGGATGGAGGCATGCAATTTCCCCAACGGCTCGCCCGGTTCAACCGGTACGTGACCAATCCCATTCAGCGGCTGTGGGCCGGCTGGCTGCCGGCGTACGGAATCATCGAGCACGTCGGCCGCCGCTCCGGAAAGGCCTATCGCACACCGGTGAACGCCTTCACCACCAGCATGGACGGCAAGGCCGGCGTGGCGGTCCCGTTGGCGTACGGCCCCGACCGCGACTGGCTGAAGAACCTCAACGCGGCGGGCAGCGGCAAGATGCGCCGCCAGGGCAAGACGATCGGCATCACCGACCCGCACGTGGTCAGCCGGGACACCGCGGCGGCGTATGTGACCCGCGGGCGCGCGGTCTTCGCCCGGCTGCCGTGGGAGCAGGTGGTGCTCTTCACCAAGACCGGGTGATGCGGATCACCGCGATCCTGGAGCGGGCCGTCCGACTGCGGGGCACGGCCGCCAACGCCGTCGTTGACTTCAGCGGCCACACCGTCTCGCTGGTCGCGGTCGTCACCGATGTAGGTATCGGGGTGGCCTTCGACTCGATCGGGCGATTCGCGCAGAGCGGGATCCTGCGCGACCGGATGATCCCCCGAGTCCTCGCGGCGTCGCCGGACGCGCTGCTGGACGACCGCGGGCGTCTAGACCCGGCCGCCGTGCTGGCCTGCGCGCTGCGCGACGAGAAGCCCGGCGGCCACGGGGATCGCGCCGCGGCGGCCGCCGCGCTGGAGCTGGCGTGCTGGGACCTCAACGCCAAGCTCGACGACGAACCCGCCTACGCCACCATCGCGCGCCACTTCAAGCGAGAGCCCCTGCGGACGGTCGCGGTGTACGCCGCCGGCGGTTACTACTACCCCGGTGGCCATGGTTTGCGCGACGAGATGCGCAGCTACCTCGATTCGGGCTACGACGCGGTCAAGATGAAGATCGGCGGCGCCGGCCTGCGTGCAGACCTGGCCCGAATCGAGACCGTCGTCGAGGTGGTCGGGGACGCGGCGCGAGTCGCGGTCGACGCCAACGGCAGGTTCGACCTGTTCGAAGCCACCCGCTGGGCCGCGCCGCTATCCGCCTATGGCCTGCGCTGGTTCGAAGAGCCCGGCGACCCATTGGATTTCGAGCTGAACCGCGCTATGACGGCCTGCTACCCCGGCACCGTCGCCACCGGCGAAAACCTGTTCTCGGTACCCGACGTGACCAACTTGGTCCGCTACGGCGGCATGCGGCCCGGTCGCGACGTCTTCCAGATGGACGCCGGTCTGAGCTACGGATTGACCGAATACGTGCGGATGCTCGAGGTGCTCGAGGCGCACGGCTTCGACCGCCGCTACGCCTTCCCGCACGGAGGCCACCTGATCAACCTGCACATCGCGATCGCTCTGGGCCTCGGTGGCTGCGAGTCTTACCCGGGTGTGTTCCAGCCCTTCGGCGGCTACCCGCAGGGCTGCCCAGTGGCCGGAGGGCGGATCGCGCCGACGGACGCGCCGGGCTTCGGGCTGGAGCAGAAGGCCGGCTTGGCCGAGCTGGTCACCGAACTAGGAGAGTCGCTATGAAAGTCGCGGTAATCGGCTGCGGGGCAATGGGTTCCATTTATGCCGCCAGGCTCGCGGCCGTCGGCAACGACGTGCTGGCCGTCGACAGTTATCAGCCCAGCATCGATCAGATCGCCCAGCATGGGCTGCGGGTCACCGGCCCCGGCTACGACTGGACCGTGTCGCTGCGGGCCGCCACTGAGGCGCTGCCCGAGACAATGGACCTGATCGTGCTCGCGGTCAAGGCCGCCGACGTGACAGCCGGTGCGCAGCAAGCACTTCCGATGCTGGGTGCGGACACGCCGGTACTGACGATCCAGAACGGTCTCGGGTCTGCGCAGACCGTCGCGGACATCGTCGGCGACCACCGGGTGGCGGTCGGGATCGCAAGCGGGTTCGGCGCATCGCTCGTCGGGCCCGGGCACGTGCACCACAACGCCATGCGGGCCATGCGTTTCGGCGCTTACTCGTCGCTGCCGTTCGCGACCGTCGAGTCGATCGCGGCGGCCTGGACCGACGCCGGATTCGACGCCGCCGCGGTCACCGACATCGCGGCCATGCAGTGGGAGAAGCTGATCTGCAACGTCGCCTACAGCGGGCCGTGCGCGGCGACCGGGATGACCGTCGGGCAGGTGATGGACGACCCGGAGATGGGTCCGGTCAGCCGGGCCGCGGCGACGGAGGCCTGGGCCGTCGCGCGAGCATCCGGAATCGCCATTGCCGTAGCCGATCCCGTCGCGCACGTGCGCGCCTTCGGGGCCGCGATCCCCGACGCGAAGCCGTCGGCGCTGCTCGACCACGAGGCGCGTCGGGTCAGCGAGATCGACGTCATCAACGGCGCGGTGCCACGGCAGGGCGCACGGGTCGGAGTCGAGGCGCCGGTGAACGCGACCCTGACCGCCGTCGTCAAAGCCGTCGAGCGAGGTTGGGGCGCCGGCCCGACGTCATAAAGTCGTGGACTTTGGCCGTCGCATCCCTGGAATGTCGGCACCTATCGTTGATTCGTCGCGTGCCAATGGAATCGGGAGGTGTGGCATGGCCGACCACTTGCGCGCTTACCCACCTGACCTGTGGGTGTCGGCGGATCAGGTGGCGATGCACAACGAGGAATTGCGCACTGCCCACGCCCGGGCCGACGCCAGAATCGGCGCAACGTCGTCCGGCTGGGCCGGCGCCTCGGCGGTCGCGATGCGCGCGAAAGTAGCTGAGTGGCAAGCATTTACGCAACAGATGTGCGCCAAGCTGGACGAGCATCATGCACATTTCCGATCGACCGGCAACGCGTATCAGCAAGCCGAGGAGCGCAGTGCCAAGACCCTCGAAACCTAGTCGACAGATGTGATCTGCGATGGCGGTCACTCTTAATGATGTCGACACCTGGGACCCCGACCTGATTCGTGATGCGTTCCACGCCGTCATGGACCGGGCCGATGCCGCGGCCGACGTGCACATGGGGTTGGGGCGTATCCCCGCATTCCTGAGCTGGCATGGCGAGGCGGCCGCCGCGGCGCAAGGCGCCATCGACAAGACCCGCGGTGATCTGCTCCTACATTCCGATCAGGCCGCGACAGTCAGTATGCGTGCCTATGACGCGATCGACATGATCACACAGGTCAAACGGGACCTGAAGCAAGCTGACGAAGACGCGAAGAACTGGGGATTCACGATCAACCGTACGACCGGCGAGATCACGACCCTCGACCCGAGAAACATCGGCGCCCCGGACTGGACGGTGCACTTCGTGAATTTGGGCGCCAGGCTGCAACGGATCCTGGTGGAGGCCAACGCGGCTGACGTCGAGTTGTCGCGGGCGATCAATACGGCCGACGGCGCCGAACCTGTCGTAACCGGCGACGCCGCGGGTCGCAAACAGGCGATCAACGAAAGTATCGAGCGGTCGCTGCGCGAGACCCCGTTGCCTCCGGGGGTCGATCCCAACACCGTGCGTTCGTTTCTGCAGAACACATCGAGCGCGTTCCCCGCCCCCAGGACCAATGAACTCGGGATTCCCGGCTACCCCAACGCAACACTGACGTCGGAGCAAGCCCGCAATGTATACACGTACGGCGAGCAGCAGATGAAGGCGCTGAACCAGCGACTCATCGACGAGGGCTTGAGTCCTGAGACGCGGGCCAAGACGCTCTCCGCCACCCGCAACGCGCTGCGGACATGGACGCGCGACTTGATGGTCGACCGTGCTGAAGCGGCCCGGCTGGCAGCCACCGAGAAGAACATGACCTGGGACGAGGTCGTCGAGAAGTATAAGGGCCAGGGCCTCAAGGGAGATGAGTTGTGGAACAAGATCATTGAGAGGTCGATGGTGAGCCGTGCATCGGTCAACGCCGGGCTGGGAGTCGATCCGGAGGCACCCGAGCTACCGCCGATGCCTGCTGTTCCGGGTGCC
>NZ_DATJYB010000493.1:0-7506 GCF_035499775.1 Mycobacterium sp.
ACCAGTTGGCAGCCATCGAATAGGGGATGCGAGCAAGCGCCCCAACCAGGGCTGCGGTCGCATCCACCAACAGCTTGTCACCGGTCGAAAAACCGTAGATGGACTGTGGCATGAACAGCACCATCACCGACCACAGGTACCAAACCGAGAACGAGACATGCACATTCACGACCTGCCAGATCAGGTTGCGACGGGCGATGGCTTCGTTGCCACCAACCCAGGCCGTGAGATCCTCTGGATTCCAATCGGCGATGCGCATACGCACCATGCGGTTTACCTTTCACGGACCATGATGATGTTTTGCCGAGCACCCATAGAGAGAGATGTGTTGGGCTTGTTGAAAACCTGTTGGATGAGCTCTGCCGACCACGCCGCGCGCGCAGGAGTTCCGTTCGGTGCCAACCGTCTTCGTGCCATTGGCTGCCGGCGCCACGAATATGTGAGGCCTGACGCCACCGGCGGCGTTCATATCCGGTGGCCACGTCAGCGGGACTTGCCGGCGGCGGCCGGTGGTTCCCCGTTCGACATCGAGTGAATGGATCACGCACTTAGAGGAGGAATCTCGGGCACCACGACCCGAGCGGGCGGGTCGAGCATATGCCAGGACTGCCGGCGCGATCGGGGCGCGCCAACTGCGGAAATCAGTGATCTCATTCGCAGTCAGCAAACACACAACGGTCACGTACGGCCCTCCGCGTCACAGTCGGCTGCACAAGCGTGCAGCCGAGCACAAGTCTGCTCCGCAGGGACCGTTGGCCGTCGATGATATGACGTGCGGTTATGGCGAGCCCCACCGCCAGATGCGCCGAAGCAACGACGCAACCCTTAAAACATCCGTGATCGGATTACTTGACAGTAGCCCGGAACTATGGGCCCGGCAATGCAGATCCGTTGATCTACAGGAGATGTCCAGCTGTCCTCAAGGTGCGTCCAGCCGGATCCTCCCCCGAGTTCCGGACCGCGGCGGCGATGATTCGATCGTGGGGACAACGAGCAGGGCCGGCTCACGGCCCGTCCGGACCAAATGCCCGAGATGTTCTGCGGTGTCACTGTGTTTTCGTCCAGGCCAACGGGATTGGTAGCCGTATTCCAGTGCTCCGTGCTGGATGCAGATCTTCGGTGCGTCGGGCATGGTGCTTGACCAAACGGCACCACCGTTGATTAACTTGCGGCGGCGATGGAGCCCGCCTTGGACCGCCACTACGGCTGATGGCCCCTGCGAACAACGGAGTCGTAGGTGCAACATGCCCTTTTGGCTTACACCCGTCGTGATGTGGTGGGTTGGTGTCCGATCAGTTCACAATCTGTGGCTCGCCCGGGGTGACGAGCTGCAGCCTAATTCAGCTGTCTAACAGTTGATCTCAGCACCCGATCGTCCAGTAGGCGCTAAAAATCGTATTCGTCCAACGAATTCGAATTACTTACGAGATGAAGGAACCGCAATATGAAATTTGACGTGACCATCGAAATCCCCAAGGGACAGCGCAATAAGTACCAGAGCGACCATGAAACCGGGCGCATCCGACTAGACCGCTATCTGTACACCGCGATGGGATATCCCGCGGATTATGGCTTCATCGAAGACAGTCTCGGCGACGACGGTGACCCTCTCGACGCTCTCGTCCTGTTGCCCGAACCGGTATTTCCGGGTGTTCTGATTGCCTCGCGGCCGGTGGGCATGTTCCAGATGGTCGATGAGGCCGGTGGTGACAACAAGGTTTTGTGTGTCCCGGCCGGCGATTCACGGTGGGACCACATCACCGACGTCAGCGATGTGCCGTCCCATGTGCTAGGGCCCATCGAGCACTTCTTTGTGCACTACAAAGATTTGGAGCCTGGCAAGTTCGTCAAAGCGGCGGACTGGGCCGATCGGGAAACGGCAGAGGCTGAAGTGAAGCGATCCTTTGACCGGGCCCGTGCTCACCATCACTGACCGCCGGCCTGCGCGCACTTACCGTGCGGCCGAAATCAGAGCGTCGCCGTAATCGCCATTGGGCGAGGTCTTTCCGAGTCTTCGACAATTGGGCCTCGACCGGGCTGTACCGTTAGCCGCCGAAGACGGGACGGGGCATCTTGAAGATCCGCCGTCCGTTGCGCAATACCAAGTTGCCCGGTGGCCGGCGTTCCCTACCCGCTGTCGGTACTCCACCCAACGTGCTCGTCGTTGGGACTGCCTGTGCCGCGGGCACTACCCGAACGTCTTTTCCTGGCAATGGAAGTGACCCACCTGCGGGGCCGGTGACAGGATTCGGTGACACCCAGCTCGGTGGGACCGACAATTTTCCGACCGGCGCCGCGTTGCCCACGGTGGCAATGACCGGGCCGCGACCACCCACCGAACCCAGTGCGCCAGCCTCGGAAGCCGCTTTGGCCGCGGCCTTGGCCATCTGCCCGGCGGCCAAGTTCAATCCGGTCCCGAATTGTCCTGCCGAAAATGCCGAGTAGGTCGTCGACCAAAATGGCTGCGCCGGATAGACAACCAGCGTGTCGAAGTCTTTGAAGGCCGTCAGTATCGAGGAAAACGTCGACGCAGGAGAGGGGTTCGCGGTTGGAGCCGACGCGAGGATTTGCAGCTGTTGCGGCAGTGCAGACATCAGCTCCGACAAGACTGCTTGAGCTTGTCCCGTAGAAGTTGTCACGGATTGGGCCACAGCGGTTGCCTGGACTGACTGGCCGCCGAGATTGGTAGTCTGTGGCGCCGCAGTGAAAGGTGTGAGCGCGACCGCCGTCGAAGAGGACGCGGCATAGGTGTACATGGCCGCCGCATCCTGGGCCCACATCTCGGCGTAGGCGGCCTCGGTCGCCGCGATTGCCGGCGTGTTCTGCCCGAAGAAGTTGGTCGCCACGAGCACCACTAACTGGATCCGGTTGGCCGCAACCACAGGTGGGGGCACCGTTGCAGCGAAGGCGTTCTCGAACGCGGCGGCCGCCATCCGGGCCTGGCCGGCGGATTGCTCAGCCTGTTCCGCCATAGTCATGGCCCACTTCACATAGGGTGTGGCCGCGCTCGTCATTGCGACGGATGCACTTCCTGACCAGTTCTGGCCCGTCAGCTCCGAAAGCACCGCGGCGTAACCTACCGCGTACAACTCGAGTTGTGCGGCAAGTGCATCCCAGGCTGCCGCCGCGACCAGCATCGGCCCGGCGCCCGGACCGGAATACATTCTGGCCGAGTTGATCTCGGGCGGCAACGCCCCGAAATCAAGCACCGGCATTCCTTCCTCGTTGTCGGCTATCGCCGTCGCAAATACACAGTCAGGGCGGCCTGCTATGCGCCGCCGTCTTCGACTGTCGGGCTATCCGCCGAGGGAAGGTCGGGGCATCCTGAAGCGGCGAGGCCCGACTCGCAGCAGGTTGCTGACCGAGGGACGCGAATACAAGCCAGAGGTGGTTCCGGTGCCAGTCGGTGGCACTCCGTTCCACATATTCGTGGCCGGCACTTCGTGCCACGACGGGCCACCGTCAAGCTCAGCATCCTGCAACCACACCGCATCGGCGACTGAGCTGGCCGCTGGATTTGTCAACGACCAACTCTGGGGAGCGGACAATTTTCCCACCGTGACTGCGCTACCCGCACTGGCAACTACCGGACCACCCACCTCGGCGGAACTCGCCGCGGCATTGGCCGCCCCGGCAGCACCCGCGGATCCCTTGGCAGCTTGTGCGGCCTCCTGGAGGTTGGATCTGATAAGGCCGGTCTGAAAGCTCCCCGCGGACGTGAGTGTGCGGCTTATGCCGTCCCCGAGGTTGATTGGCGCGGTGAAGGTGTTGAAGTCACTGAACGCCGTCAGCAGCGGGGATGGCACCAATGACGCCAAACTGGTCGACAATGACGGGCTCGAGGATCCTGCGGTTCCCGATAGGGCTTGCAACTGTTGCGGGACGGCCGAAATCAGCTGGGCCAGCGTCGACTGTGATTGACCAGCCGTTGAACTGCCCGCCGCTTGGGCCATCGCCGCGAGTTGGGCGGATTCTCCGGCGGCGTTGACGGTTTGCGGCGGGGCGTCAAATTGCTTCAGCGAGGTCGCCACCGAAGACGATGCGGCATAGGTGTACATCGTCACGGCATCTTGGGCCCACATCTGCTCGTAGGCGGATTCGGTCTGCCCGATCAATGCGGCGTTTTGCCCGAGAATGTTGGTGGCGAGCAAGTTCGCCAGCAGGATGCGATTGGTTGCGACCATTGCCGGCGGAACGGTAGCGGCAAAAGCCGCTTCGTAGGCCGCCGCCGCCGCGCGAGCCTGTCCGGCTGCCCGTTCGGCGTCGGCGCTCGCGGACGCGGCCCACGCGATGTACGGCGCGGCTGCGCTGGCCATTGCTTGCGATGCGGATCCGGTCCAAGACTCACCCAGCAGTCCCGAAATCACTGACGCGTAGCCTCGCGAGACCGATTCCAAACCATTGGCGAGAATGTCCCATGCGGCCGCGGCGGCCATCATTGAACCCGAGCCCGAACCGGAATACATTCTGGCTGAATTGATCTCTGGTGGTAGCGCCCCATAGTCCAGCATCTTTTATTCCCCGCCGTTGTCAGGTACGACTTGTCGGATCGCGACAGCACGTGTGGCACGCGACTCGCTTGACTGGCTAACAAATTCGGATGTACAGCGATGACCACCGCTGTAGTGATGCTGAAGCATCCGCGCTTGGGCGGTCGGGCGTATGGCGCCGACAGGAACGTGCTCACCGTCAAATGAGGCGGCGCCTGGGCCCGAACCAACCTCGACCACCGGCGCTACCAGCTGCCGCGCACGCCGAAGGCGCTCAGGATGGGGACCAAAGTCTCTGGGTTGACAGCAAAAATGCCGAACGGCCACTCCATGTTCCTCCGCGTTACAGTCGACTGCACAAACCTGGCAATCGAATACTGATCTGTTTCGCAGGGACCGTTGGCCGTCGTCTTTCTGCAACGTGCAGTTGTGGCGAGCCCCACCGCCATTTCTACTTACCATTAGAGTCCAATTGTGTTGGTAACTACAATGTCAGCGGCGAACCCGACAGGAAGTTGCCAGCTGCTGTGATCTTTCTGTACAGCTGCCGGGGCTCGCGAGGGGAGCAGGCCGTCGCTCGACGGCAGCCTTGGTGATGCGCCACGACGCCGGTGCCACGTCGCCACCTAATCGGGCGTGAGCTCGGCATTGTTGATGCACAGCAGATTTTCAGTCGACTCGGCTGGCGCCCGCAGTTCGTCGTGTGGCTTTGTGGTGGGTGGGCTCAAACCTGATAGCCCGCCTTGCCAATCGCCCGAAACGTGCGATCAGGCAGTCAGAATCGAGGATTTGATTGCAGACAGCGACAAGAAGTGCACGGTCACTTACCTTCTCGTATATCACCACTAGTACCCAACGTTTGAACCGGCCGGACAGCGACGACTTCGCCGCGAATCGGTTCCGCGGGAACGTGTTGTGTGCGGCACACCAAACACGCGGGCGGCTTTGGTCGACGATCGCTGACGAGGTCCTTGCTTCAATCAGCTGCGAAAACTCTTGTTCGGCAGCGCCTAGACGCAGCCATGGATGACGACTGCGTGAAACTGAGCGTCTACGTCGCCGAGCGTCGGCGTACCGAGGGCGGCTTCGTCTCAGATGTATTGCTGAACCTATACGAACAGCATCGGATCGCGAGCAGCGTGGTGTTACGTGGAATCGGTGGGTACGGGACTGGCCGGCATCTCAGAACCGATGAATCGCTAACGTTGTCCGAAGACCCTCCTCTGGTGCTCGAAGCGGTCGACACCCGAGCAAAGATCGAGCCACTACTCGATCCAGTGCTGGGCATCAGACAACGAGGCTTGATCACCCTCGAGCGCGCTCGGTTGCTGCGCGGCGACATCGCGCAACTGGAACTGGCGCACGAATTGCACGAGGCCGTCAAACTGACCGTCTACGTTGGCCGTAAAGAGCGCGTCTATGGCGTGCCGGCGTTCATCGCGATTTGCGATCTGATGTATAGGCGCGGACTTGCCGGAGCATCAGTATTACTCGGCGTCGACGGCACCGTTCACGGATACCGACAACGCGCCAAGTTCTTCAGCGGCAATGCCGATGTCCCAATGGTGGTCATTGCGATCGGCTCCGGTGCGGTGATCGGCCGGGTGTTACCCGAACTCCGCGGGCTGCTCCGCCGGCCAATGATCACCCTCGAGCGAGTTCGCGTTTGCAAGCGTGACGGCCAACTGCTTGAACGCCCGGACGCCTTGCCGGGAAACGACGAAAATGGCTTGCCGTTGTTCCAAAAATTGATGGTCTACACCTCCGAATCAGCCCGCCGCAACCGTGTCCCGATTCACCGAGGCCTGATCCGTGAGCTGGGGAAACGCAAAGCGCCCGACGGTGCGACCGCGCTCCGCGGGATCTGGGGTTTTCAGGGCGATCACCAACCGCACGGGGACAGCGTCTTCTCACTAAGCCGTCGTGACCCGACACTCGTGGTCATCATCGATACCCCAGCCAACATCGCCGAATCCTTCGGTGTAGTTGATGAATTGACCAGAGACGGCGGACTGGTTACGAGCGAAATGGTCCCAGCTTTGGTGTCGGACGTCGCAGATGGCGGCAACTGCGGACCACCGATGGCAAACCACGACTACTAGCCGTGCGCTTGGCGTCTGCCGGTGGCCTGCGTGTCCCCGAATAGCGTTGCCATTTATCCCAGTTGAGAATCCGGGGCGGTTCCGCCCAGCGTGAATCAGCGCCGCGAGTCGGAGTATCGACTGCTTCTGTCAGGTGGCCGCAGCTGCGTTGGCCGCCTCAGTGACCGCGTAGGAATTCGCGCTGATGCCCAACGTGGCCACGAATTGCCGGTGAATCTCTGCGGCTTCGGCTGCCACCGCTTGAAATATCTGCGCATGCGCGGTGAATTGCGCAGCGGTCAAGGCGGAGACCTCGTCGGCCGCGGCCGGAGTCACCCCGGTCGTGGGAGCGCAGGCCGCAGCCGCCCCCGCATCCATCATCGAGCCGAGACCGGCGAGGTTGACCGCCGCCGCGGCCAGCGCCTCTGGTTGGGTAGTGACAAACGACATGACTCTCTCCCTCGGTTGCCGAGCTGGTGGAACCGCCTGCATGGTGATAGCGGAACCCGCCTGCGTGGTAATAAGTGGTGGCAACAAGAAGCACTCCGCAATAGAAGCGATGTGGCCCAACGGCATTCAACGTGACCAACCAAGACAGCCCGGTAGTCCGCGGCTGGCTGACACTATGGTTTGCATCGGACGCCGGATCACATGCCCGCCATGTCGTCATACCCCGCCCACTCTTCTACTGCGAGTTGTTTCGTGTGTGTAGAAGCCATCAGCCAGGTGCGACATTTGCGGCGAGCTTCATCGCCGATTTGCCAATGATACCCGATACTTACGCTGTTGCGCAAAGGTCTGGGCCCGTCACCACACCGCGAGATCCATCGCGTTTGGAACCAGGTCGCCTGCCTGTAGGACGGTAAGATGTTGTCGCAAAAGCGATTTCGCGACTCAGACTGTCGAAACTCTGCGGCCACCGGACGTCGCTAAAC
>NZ_DATJYB010000494.1:0-39881 GCF_035499775.1 Mycobacterium sp.
TGAGCACTTCGCCGGCCCACGTCATATGCCTATGCTGCCGGTTCCTGCCCGTCCAACTCAACCGCGCCAGTCGATCCGCGCTTACTGTGTCGGACGGCGCCATCCGAACCCACCACGACCCAGCGGTGCGACGGTCGTTGGATCGGCTTCCGCTCGAACCCTTCGAAGACCCTGGCGAGGGCGGCCACCGCGGCGGCCGCGAACAGATAGGCAAACACCATCAAGGCCGTGTTGTTGGCGATGCCCTGGGCATCCTTGGCAAACCTGGTGAGGACGGCGAAGACCGAGACCACGGTGCTGAAAACCCAGACGACCCACCATCGGACGATCGGTCTCTGCAGGCGGTCGTAGTGGTCTTCGACAGTTGCCAGCTCGATGACGAACACCGGCGCCCAGAACAGGTTGACCAGTGGTGTCAGGCAGCCGGCCCACAGCGCGCGGGTAGACCGCTGATCCGGCATCCCGTGATGCATGAATGCTGCCGACCGGCGCGCGATCAGCCATCGGGTCAGCACCACGGCACACAGGATCACCACCAGGATCGCGGCCACGCTGGCCAGGATGCCGATCCAGTTCGCGGCGATGGCCACCAGCGAATTCAGCAGGATGGTCCGGTTGATGATCAACAGCACATACCGCACCACGTACACCAGCGCGGCAGTGCACAGCGTCAGCACGCCGACGAACAGCGTGGTGCGCACCGCCGCTGCCGACGGGCCCCTGGCGGCGGCGGGGGCTTCCGCCGGTAAGGGTGCCTGTTCGACACGGTCCGCGAGCCCCCATCGCGGTATGACCGCGTACCGCGGTGTCGGCCCGAGGGGCCGCCGGCCGCGCCGCACCGGGGGCGCCGCGCCGGGGCGCACCGCTATCCACCGGAATCCCGGTTGCAGTCGCGGCGGGGTGCGCTGCTGCCAACCGGCGGGCCTGCGAGCCACCGGAGTCGCGACCGTGGGCGGGCCGGGATGGGTGCTCCACCGTGGGTCGGCCGACGGTACGTCCGCCAGGGGCGCCATCAGGGCGCCCCGGCAGCGGGGACACCACTCGCGGCGCCGTTCCCGGACGTTCCATCGAGTGCCGCACTGGGAGCACACCTGGATCACCGGACCAGCCTAGCGCCGTGCGTCTGTACCCAGCCGCAGTGCGGCACAGCTACTTGTGGGTATCCACAGTTTCCACAGGTTTATGCACAGCGGGCAGTCGGGTACTCAGGCCCATCGGCACAGCCTCTACCGGGTAGCCGAGCCCGCGACTGTGGATAACCCGGTGTGGTTGATGCCTGCCCATCGACAACCCAAACAGGTACTCGAGCGAAATGGATCGTCACGCTAACGGATGTCAAGGACAGCCAATGGACACCCACCGTGAGGGGTGTCGTAACCCGCTTACGCCACGACTCGGTGTGCCTCACGATCCCCGCGTTCCCGGAAATATTTCGCAACCCCATTACAACGAGTTATGATCGCGGTCACAAAAGTCGATTGTGACTCACCTCACTCCCTATGTTGCGGAGCGAAGTGAACGTGCAGGTGAGGGGCGTTTGATGGCCACGCATCCGTTCGGTCCGGGCTCGACGGCTTCGTCGAATTCGTATTCGGGCTCCCCCGCCTGGAATCACGGCTACGGTGTAGCGGCGTTGCGCGCCGGCCTGATCGCCCTGGCATTGCTGGCCATTCTCGCCCTCATCATTCTGTATTGAGGTCCTGCCGGCCGGGCCGTCCTTGCGGCGCACGCGGTCATGGAGCAGGGTTGATGACGTTAGACCGCCGCGTGGCGGAATCCGTGCGAATGACGCGTCAGGCGATCACCAAACGATCATCGAAGGAAGGAATGCCGTGGCTGAATACACCCTGCCCGATTTGGACTGGGACTACGCAGCGCTGGAACCGCACATCTCTGGTCAGATCAACGAAATCCACCACACGAAGCACCACGCCGCCTACGTCAAGGGCGTCAATGACGCGGTCGCCAAGCTCGAAGAGGCACGTGCCAAGGACGACCACGCCGCGATCTTCCTGAACGAGAAGAACCTGGCTTTCCATCTCGGCGGCCACGTCAATCACTCCATCTGGTGGAAGAACCTCTCTCCGAGCGGCGGCGACAAGCCGACCGGCGATCTCGCCGCGGCCATTGACGACCAGTTCGGGTCGTTCGACAAATTCCGCGCCCAATTCAGCGCGGCCGCCAACGGCTTGCAGGGGTCGGGTTGGGCGGTGCTCGGCTATGACACTCTCGGCGACAAGCTGCTCACATTCCAGCTCTACGACCAGCAGGCCAACGTCCCGCTGGGCATCATTCCGCTGCTGCAAGTCGACATGTGGGAGCACGCCTTCTACTTGCAGTACAAGAACGTCAAGGCCGACTACGTCAAGGCGTTCTGGAATGTCGTCAACTGGGCGGACGTGCAGGCGCGATACGCGGCCGCCACCTCGAAAACCTCGGGCCTGATATTCCCCTGAGTTCAGTTAGCTCAACGCTTGGGCGTCGCGCAGCTTGCGCGGCGCCCTTGCGTTTAACCGGCTCGTTACGCGGGCATTTTGTGAAAGCCAACACTAGTAGCCGTGTCGAGTTGCCAGGCACGGAAACCGCGCGCATGCTTAATCATTCGCGTTACCAGTTGTGGCCATTTCGGTTGGAGGCTTTGCGGAGGGTCGAGATGGATAGTGGGTCAAACCGGCCAATAGGGGTCGCTCCGTTCCATTCTCGTGGTGCCCTGAAAGGCTTTGTCATTTCCGGGCGTTGGCCGGATTCGACAAAGGAATGGGCCCAGCTGCTCATGGTCGCGGTTCGGGTCGCGTCGTTGCCCGGATTGCTCTCCACCACAACGGTGTTCGGTGCCCGCGAAGAGTTGCCCGACGAACCCCAGCCGGACACCGTCGGCCTGGTGCTCGCCGAGGGTACGGTTTTCGGTGAATCAGCCATCCAGCCAGGGTATTTCGCTGATCATCAGCCGCCCGCACTGCTGATGCTGCATCCGCCGTCGGAAACCACGCCGTCGCTGCCGGAGTGCACCGGCGCGGCGTCGGGATGCGTACTGCTGCCGGGATTGCCGTACCTGGGATTGGAGCACCGGGCGGCTTGGGTGGAAGCCGAAGCCGACGGCACCATCACCTCGATGGTGAGCCGCGTCGGCGTCGACCCGATCAGCCACCCCGACACCGCGATCCTGGCCATGCTGCTTGCGGCATAAGCCAATTCAGGCGAATTGATTCGGGACTCGAATCCAAATTTACGGCTCCCCGAACTTCATCGGTTGCCTGGCGGGTGCCCTATACGCCCGCTAGCCTTGGAACGTTAGCGAAGGGGAGTAGCCCCGAATCGTCGAGTCGACATACTGGCGCACAGCCCGGCCGGCGGACCGTTGCTCATGACGGTGGGCGAGACCTTCGACCGATGTCCGGTGACCGCATAGTCACCGGCGACGTGTCGAAAGGTCGCAGTCCATGCTCACCGCCACGATGCTGAGCCTCGGAGTGGTCTTCCTCGCCGAGCTCGGCGACAGATCCCAGCTCATCACCTTGACGTATGCACTGCGCTACCGATGGTGGGTGGTGCTGGCCGGGGTGGCGCTGGCGGCATTCCTGGTGCACGGGGTCTCGGTGACGATCGGCCACTTTCTGGGCACCACGCTGCCCGTGCGGCCGATGGCCTTTGCATCTGCGATCGCTTTCCTGGCGTTCGCGGTGTGGGCCTGGCGCGAAGGCCGCGAAAGCGACGAGGGCGACGAAGACGTCTCAGCCACTCGCGAGCCCCGATTCGCGTTCCTCACGGTGGTGTCGTCGTTTGTGCTGGCCGAGATGAGCGACAAGACGACGCTGGCGACCGTGACGCTGGCCAGCGACCACGACTGGGTCGGTGTGTGGATCGGCACCACCATTGGCATGGTCTTGGCCGACGGCCTGGCGATCGCGGCGGGCAGACTCCTGCATCAGCGGCTTCCGGCGCGACTGCTGCACGTCGCGGCCAGCCTGCTGTTCCTCCTGTTCGGGCTCTGGATGTTGTTCGACAACGCGCTGGGGTGGCGGCCGGTGGCCATCGGCGTGACCGCGGGATTGGCGCTGGCCGCGCTGACCGCGGGCGTGACTGCGCGGACGGCGCAAACTTTTCGGCGGCGCCGGGAGGAGGCTGCGACGGTCGAAACGTCACCACCGGTGCTCTGAGGTGCGGATCACCCCAGCTTCCTGAGCCTTGGCCGGCTCGCCCAACCGCGCCCAAATGTTTCTCAGATGTAACTCAAAGATGACGGCGGGCGGTCACGCGCTAGCTGGCCGTTTGGCGCCGTCTGCGCGGAACCAGGCAGCAAAGGACACTCTGAATGCATCTTTGCAGTCCGCTGGTTGCCGGGCGTGACCCGTATCCCGCTGCAGCATCCTCCGCGCGCCCTCCTACGACAAGGCGCAGGACGGCCCGCCGAGTGAGTTCGCAGCGAGATTTCTGCGGATAACCTGTGAATTCTGTTGACGTTATGGACAGCGGCCCGCGTCGGTTGCATGCTCTGCAGGGGCGGTGTTGCTTGCCGCTCGGCACACCTGTACCAAAACTGGTCAGGTTTGCACTTGGTTGTCGACACAACTGTCGCTAC
Source organism: Mycobacterium sp. (assembly GCF_035499775.1). Taxonomy (GTDB): domain Bacteria; phylum Actinomycetota; class Actinomycetes; order Mycobacteriales; family Mycobacteriaceae; genus Mycobacterium. The sequence goes on from NZ_DATJYB010000494.1 coordinate 4,580, forward strand.
GATGGTCAGCAAATACATATGGATTATCCGTTCCCTCTTCAGCCCCGGTGGAGGTCATATCGATGAGCACGACATTCGCTTCCCGTCTGAACCGCCTGTTCGACACCGTCTATCCGCCCGGACGCGGGCCGCACACCTCTGCAGAGGTGATCGCGGCACTCAAGGCTGAGGGTGTCACGATGTCGGCTCCGTACCTTTCGCAGCTACGCTCCGGCAATCGCACCAACCCGTCGACGGCGACGATGGCCGCCCTCGCGAACTTCTTCCGCATCAAGTCGACCTACTTCACCGACGACGAGTACTACGAAAAGCTCGACTCGGAATTGTCGTGGCTGACCACGATGCGCGATGACGGCGTCCGTCGCATCGCGTTGAAGAGCTACGGGTTGTCCCCCAAGTCCCAGGATGACCTGGTGGAGCGCGTCGACGAGCTGCGCCGTGCGGAGCACCTGGAAGTCTGAGCCCGCCGGCTCCAGGTTTTGAGTCCGCTCGCCGCCCGCCCGGTCCACCCCTGACCTGACGGGCCGCCCGCAGCCCGCTCCGTTTAGTGTTGGCTGAGCGATCGCGCACCCGCACCGCGTTAGTCCACGACATACCGGGAGGCGTCCGGGCATGGGCCTGTTCCGCAAGCGAAAGAGCCGCGCGACGCGTCGCGCCGAAGCCCGCGCGATCAAGGCCCGTGCCAAGCTCGAGGCCAAGCTTGGCGCCAAGAACGAGAGACGTCGCATCAAGGGCGCTCGACGGGCCGGCGACAAAGCCCTCAAGGCCCAGATCAAAGCCCAGCAGGACAGCGACAAGGCAGCGCTCAAAGTCGCCGAGGCCCAGCTCAAGGCCGCACGCGAGGGCAAGTTGCTGTCACCGACCCGGATCCGCCGGATGCTGACGGTATCTCGACTGCTCGCCCCGATCCTGACGCCCCTGATCTATCGGGGGGCCATGGCGGCCCGGGGGCTGATCGACCAGCGCCGCGCCGACCAGCTCGGGATTCCGTTGGCTCAGATCGGCCAGTTCTCCGGACACGGAGCGCGGCTGTCGGCCCGGATCGCCGGGTCGGAGCAGTCCCTGCAGACGGTCCAGGAGAAGAAACCCAAGGACGCCGAGACCAAGCAGTTCGCGGGTGCCGTCACCGAACGGCTGACCGATCTGTCGGCGGCTGTCACCGCCGCCGAGCACATGCCGGCAGCGCGGCGCCGCGCGGCGCACACGGCGATCTCGTCGCAACTCGACGGTATCGAGGCTGACCTGATGGCCCGGCTCGGACTGAGCTGACATGCCCCTTGCGCACAGGTGGATTCCGCGCGTCCTGATCACCCTGGGCGCCCTGGTCGTGCTGTGTCTCGGCGCGACCGCAGGTATCCCGTCAGCCTGGGCACACGTCCACGCCAGCAGCGATAACAGCGTGCGAGGCGGCATGGCGATCGTCACCTTCCAGGTGCCCAACGAGTCCAACAGCGGTGCCGCCACCAACGCGCTCAGCGTCAGCCTGCCCAACGTCACATCGGTGCGCACCGAATCCATGGCCGGATGGTCGGCCAAGCTCGACCGCGACGCGGCGTCCGGCGGCGTCCGGTCGGTGACCTGGACGGCAGTGCCCAACGGCGGCATCGGAGCAGATCAGTTCGGGTTGTTCCGGATATCGATGCAGCTGCCCGATACCGAGACCGTCAGCTTTCCCGCCACCCAGACCTACGCCGACGGGTCGGTGGTGAAGTGGGACCAGCAGCCGCTGCCCGGTGGTGCTGAGCCGGAGTATCCGGCACCCATGCTGAGTCTGATCGCGGGACCGGCCGACCACCACCACCCGACGTCCGCCGCGGCAAAAACTCCGCCCGACAATGCCGCCCGGCTGCTGGGTGGCGCGGCTTTGGCGGTAGCCGCGCTCGGCATCTGCCTCGTGTTGATCCGCAGGCGGGCATGAAACGCCTCGTCACGATCGCGAAGGTGGGCCTGCTGCTGGCCGCCCTGACGCTGGCTGCGGTCCTGACCGCACAAGTCGCGTCCGCGCACGCTGCGCGCGTGTCCGCCGAGCCGGCGGACGGCGCCGTGCTTTCCGGAGGCCCGGACCGGGTGAGCGCGACCTTCAACGAGCGACTGCAGACCAATTTCGCGGCCATGACGGTCGTCGGCCCGGATGCCCACCTGTGGTCGACCGGCGAGCCGACCGTGCAGGGCGCCGTCGTGAGCGTCAGCATGCGACCGCTCGGGCCGGTCGGCAGCTACACGGTGTACTACCGGGTCACCTCCGCGGACGGCCACCCGGTGTCCGGTTCATGGGCATTCCGTCTGACCGTGCCCGGGACCGGCACGCCCGGACCGGCGGCCGCGCCGAGCGATACCGGCGACAGCGGCGACCAAGCTCCGATCTGGCCGTTTGTACTGATCACCGTGGCGATCGTCGGCGCGGCCGCGTGGTGGGCGGTGCGTCGCAAGCCGTGACCGGCCCTGGTCAGCGCGGCAGCTGAACGCGTCCTGGCATGATGGGACCCGACAGAACCGGTACGTAACCCAGAAGACGTGAGAAAGCTGTAAAGGAGCGGCCGCATGGCAGACCCGCAGGATCAACCCGACAGCGGACCCGACGGCAAATCGACGCCGCCGGCCAAGAAACCCCCCGCCAAGGCTGCGAAGAAAGCCGCAAACCCGCCCGCCAAGAAGGCACCTGCCAAAAAGGCTCCGGCTAAGAAAGCGCCGGCCAAGAAGGCGCCGGCCAAGAAGGCGCCCGCCAAAGCTCAAAGCCCGGCACCGGCGCCACCAAAACCCGCCGAGCAGCCACTCGGACTGCAGCAGCGCGTCGAAACCAACGGTGACCTCGCGGCTGCCGCCAAAGATGCTGCGGCGCAAGCGAAGTCAACTGTGGAAGACGCCAATAACCCGGTAAGCAGCGAGCCCGCGGTGGCGCCGCCGAGCAGCTCACCGCTGCCGCTGGCGGTAGCGCTGGCATTGAGCCTGTTGGCCATCCTGCTGATCCGCCAGTTGCGCCGTCGCTAACCAGGTGACCGTGTCCTTTCGGCCCACTGCCGACCTCGTCGACGACATCGGGCCCGACGTGCGCAGCTGTGACGTCCAGTTCCGCCAGTTCGGCGGCCGCACGCAATTCGCCGGCCGGATAACTACCGTGCGGTGTTTCCAGGACAACGCGTTGCTGAAATCGGTGCTCTCGCAGCCGGGTTCCGGCGGGGTGCTGGTCATCGACGGAGCCGGCTCGCTGCACACCGCGCTGGTCGGCGACGTCATCGCCGAATTGGCCCGGTCCAACGGCTGGGCCGGCCTGGTCGTGCACGGCGCGGTGCGTGACGCGGCGACGCTGCGCGGCATCGACATCGGCATCAAGGCGCTGGGCACCAATCCCCGCAAGAGCACTAAGACCGGCGCGGGCGAGCGCGACGTCGAAATCACTTTGGGCTCAGTGACGTTCGTACCCGGCGACGTCGCCCACAGCGACGACGACGGCATTGTCGTCGTCGCCGCAGACGGCCTTTAGGTTTAGGCAGCTACAGAGGCCTGCTTCTTCTTGGCGAACCGCAGTCCCTCGCCGGCGATCTTGCCGCGCCGGATCAGCAGGATGTCGAGCAGATAGTTCTGGTTCAGTCGCCACGGGGTGCGCGAACCCTGCTTGGGCAGCTCGTCCAGTGCGCGCAGCACATAGCCGGGGGTGAACTCCATGAACGGCCGCTCCTCGACGGACGAACCCGGGTGCTCCACCTCCACGGTGTCAAATGCGTTGGCGTCCATGTAGTTCAGCACACGGCAGACGTACTCCGAGACCAGGTCGGCCTTCAGCGTCCAGGACGCGTTGGTGTAGCCAACCGTGTAAGCCATGTTGGGCAGGCCGGAGAGCATCATGCCCTTGTAGGCCATCGACTTGGTGAGGTCCACCGATCGTCCGTCGACGGTGACCGTCGCCCCACCGAACAGCTGCAGGTTCAATCCCGTTGCGGTGATGATGATGTCGGCGGGAAGTTCGCGGCCCGAGTTGAGCCGGATACCGGTGGGGGTGAATCGATCGATGGTGTCGGTGACCACGTCGGCCTTGTCGTGCCGGATGGCGCGGAACAGGTCGCCGTTGGGTACCAGGCACAGCCGCTGGTCCCACGGGTTGTAGTGCGGACCGAAGTGCTTTTCCACGTCGTAGCCCTCGGGGAGCTGGCGCTGCGCGTAGCCCATCAAGACGTTTCGCATCTTCTGCGGCCACTTGCGGCAGAAGCCGTACAGCGCCGCCTGGCGCACCACGTTCTTCCACCGAATCGCGGTGTAGGCCGCGTTCTCCGGCAGATAACGGTTCAGCTTTTCGGCGATGCCGTCCTTTTCCGGCTGCGACACAATGTATGTCGGTGAGCGTTGCAGCATGGTGACGCGCTTGGCGCCCGAATTCGCCAGCGCCGGAACGAGAGTGACGGCGGTGGCGCCGCTGCCGATCACGACGACGTTCTTGTCGGCGTAGTCGAGGTCTTCCGGCCACAGCTGCGGATGGACGATCGGGCCGGTGAAATCCTCGGCACCGGCGAACTCCGGCGCATAGCCCTGCTCGTAGTTGTAGTAGCCGCTGCACAGAAACAGGAACGAGCAGGACAGCGTGCTCGTGGTGCCATTGCTCTGGATACGCAGGGTCCAGCGATCCTCCGCGCTGGACCAGTCCGCGCTGACGACCTTCTGGTTGAGCCGGATGTGCTGGTCGATGCCGTACATGGCAGCCGTGCTCTTGACGTAGTCGAGGATCGGCCCGCCGTCGGCGATGGCCTGGCGCTCGGTCCACGGGCGGAAGCGGAAGCCCAGCGTGTACATGTCGGAGTCGGAGCGGATGCCGGGGTAGCGGAACAGATCCCAGGTGCCCCCCATGGCTTCCCGTTTTTCCAGGATGGCGTAGCTCTTCGTCGGGCAGCGATCCTGCAGATGCCAGGCCGCGCTTACCCCCGAGATGCCGGCGCCCACGATGACAACGTCGAGGTGCTCAGTCATGGCGCCACGCTATCAACGCTGTGTCGATGTAGTCAACAGGGTGTTGAGTTTCTCAACATTGTGTAAAGTAACCTGGCGTGACCACCACCGGACAGACGCGCGCTCGTCGCGGCCGCCGCGCTACGCGCCCCTCCGGTGACGATCGCGAGCAGGCAATCCTGGCGACCGCCGAGCGCCTGCTGAATGAGCGGTCCTTCGCCGATATCTCGGTCGACGACCTGGCCAAAGGCGCCGGCCTTTCGCGCCCGACGTTTTACTTCTATTTCAAGTCCAAGGAAGCGGTGCTGCTGTCGCTGATCGAGCCGGTGATCGCGAGTGCCGACGCCGAGATCGCCGACGCGATTCAGCGACTACCCGCGGACCCGCTGCGGGGATGGCGCCACGGCATCAACGCGTTTTTCACGGCATTCGCTTCGCACCCTGCGCTGAGCCGCGCCGCCCGGGAGGCGCTGGCTACCAGTGCGGAGGTGCGGGCCATCTGGGCAGGGTTCATGCAGAAGTGGAGTGACCAGACGGCGGCCATGATCGAGGCGGAACGGGCGCGCGGAGCCGCACCGGAGACCATTCCGGCCGCAGACCTGTCAACCTCGCTGAACCAGATGAACGAGCGGACGATGATGGCCGCGCTGGCCGGCGAGACACCGGGGATCGACCAGGAACGCGTGGTCGACACTCTCACCCACATCTGGGTCAGCAGCATCTACGGTGAGGGCGTCACGCCCTAAGTCACCCTGCGTCGCGCGCCGGCTGTCACCCGCCCATGCGAACATATGTTCGTGCGGTGTGAAGCGTCCATCCTGCACGCGGACCTGGATTCGTTCTACGCGTCCGTCGAACAGCGCGACGACCCGACCTTGCGTGGTCGTCCGGTGATCGTCGGTGGCGGGGTGGTGCTGGCGGCCAGCTATGAGGCCAAGGCCTACGGCGTGCGTACCGCGATGGGCGGGCGGCAGGCACGACGGCTGTGCCCGGACGCCGTGGTGGTGCACCCACGCATGAGCGCCTACTCGCAGGCCAGCGACGACGTCTTCGAGGTGTTCCGCAACACCACACCGATGGTGGAACCGTTGTCGGTCGACGAGGCGTTCCTGGACGTCGGCGGGCTGCGCCGGGTCTCGGGAACGCCGGTCCAGATCGCGGCCCGGCTGCGCGCCGACGTGCGCGACCAGGTCGGCCTGCCCATCACCGTGGGCGTTGCTCGGACGAAGTTCCTTGCCAAAGTCGCCAGCCAGGAGGCCAAGCCCGACGGGCTGCTGCTGGTTCCGCCGGATGGCGAGCTGGCCTTCTTGCACCCGCTGCCGGTGCGCCGGTTGTGGGGCGTGGGCGCGGTGACCGCCGAGAAGCTGCACGGACACGGCATCAGGACCGTCGCCGAGGTCGCCGAACTGTCCGAGTCGACGCTGGCGTCGCTGGTGGGTGGCGCGATGGGCCGGCAGCTGTATGCGCTGTCCCGCAACATCGACCGGCGCCGGGTGACCACTGGCGTCCGCCGCCGCTCGGTGGGCGCCCAGCGAGCGCTCGGCCGGGCCGGCAACACCATGTCGCCCGCCGAGATCGATGCGGTGGTGGTCAACCTGATCGACCGAATCACCGGCCGGATGCGCGCCGCGGGTCGCACCGGACGAACGGTGACGTTGCGGCTGAGATTCGACGACTTCAGCCGGGCGACGCGATCACACACCATGCCGTGGGCGACCTCGTCGACGCAGCCGATCCTGGCCGCCGCGCGGCGACTGGTTGCCTCAGCCACACCGTTGGTCGCGGAAAAGGGCTTGACGCTGGTCGGCTTCGCGGTGTCCGGGATCGATCGCACCGGCGCCCAGCAGTTGATGCTGCCGTTCACTGGGGAAACACTTGCGGTGGACGCGGCCATCGATGAAATACACCGTCGCTACGGCAAATCCGCGCTTACCCGCGCGGTGCTCGTCGGCCGCGATCCGGGTTTCGAGATGCCGCACCTACCGGATTGAAGTTCCCGCAATCCCGCAGAACTGGTACTGCCGTCGAACCCGACCGATCTACGACGAAAACAGGGCCGGCACCCGGCGATGACACCGGCAGCCCGGGGTGGCTCGACAGTCGACCCGATCGCAGCGGCAAGTCTCAGCTTCCTGCGTGGTCGGTGCTGTCAAAAACCGTTGCAGCCGCAGCATCCAGGTCAACCGTTATCCGGATGCTATCGCGCACATAGCGGGACAGAGCCGGTAGCATGTCGAGATCAAAAAACCGTGCGGAAAGACTTTCGTGGGCTGCGGGAACTGGGGTGTCCCCGGCGGCCCAGTTCATTTCGAACACGTGGTCGAGGTATTGAGCGTGATCGCCGTTGGCATGAACTATCGGGGGCGTCACGCGCACCCAGGCCAACCGTCGAGCAGTCGCCCGCACGCCGGTCTCCTCACGCACCGCTCGCACAGCGCAGTCCACAGGGTTCTCGCCAGGTTCGACAATGCCAGTGACCGGAGTCCAAGCGCCGTCGTCGGAACGTTTGACGAGAAGTACCTGGCGACCCCGAATCACCACAGCCGTCACGCTGGGCAGCCACAACGGCGCATGCCCGATATGCCGGCGGAGCTCAGCGACGAAATCAGGAACCCGCATACGCCTTTGTAACAAACGGTGATTGCGTTTCGCCTCCTGACAGACGACAGACCTACGAGACGCCGCGCGGCATCGGTAGGTCTCGACTTGGGTGGCGCCGATAGCGAATCCAGCGGAAATCGTTGTAGCACAACCTGTTTAGATCATGTTGCCGGGTACTGCCGTCAAGAGGCCGTCCACTGCAGCAGCCGTTTGGCCGGCCAGGTGTTGACGATCCGCTCGACCGGAATCTCCGCGTCCAGCGCCCGCTGAGCGCCGTAGCCGAGGAAGTCCAGCTGGCCGGGTGCGTGCGCGTCGGTGTCAATGCTGAACACGCAGCCGATATCACGGGCGAGGTTCAGCAGCCGGGTCGGCGGGTCGCGGCGCTCGGGGCGGGAGTTGATCTCTACCGCGGTGCCGTGGTCACGGCAGGCGGTGAACACCTTCTCGGCGTCGAACTTCGACTCGGGCCGGATGCCGCGGTTGCCGGCCACCAGCCGGCCCGTGCAATGGCCGAGCACGTCGGCGTGGCCGTTACAGACGGCACGGATCATCCGCCGGGTCATCGCGGCCGAATCCATCGACAGCTTCGAGTGCACGCTGGCCACCACGACGTCGAGGCGGTCCAGTAGCTCGGGCTCCTGGTCCAGGCTGCCGTCGTCGAGAATGTCGACCTCGATCCCGGTGAGAATGCGCATCGGCGCGAACTGGTCGCGCAGCCCGTCGATCACGTCCAGCTGCTTGCGCAACCGCTCCGGCGACAGCCCGTTGGCGATCGTCAGCCGTGGCGAGTGATCGGTCAGCGCACAGTACTCGTGGCCCAATGCCGCAGCGGTGGCCATCATCTCCTCGATCGGCGCTGACCCGTCCGACCAGTTCGAATGCAGGTGCAGATCTCCACGCAACGCGGCCCGCACCTCTCCCCCACCGAGATCCCCAGCAGCAGAGCGTAATTCAGCCAGCTGGTCGGGTTCACGGCCGGCCCAGGCCTGCGCGATGACCTTGGCGGTCTTGGGCCCGATGCCCGGAATCGACTGCCAGCTGTTGGCCTGGCCATGCCGCTCTCGGGCGGCATCTTCAAGACGCTCGATGATGTCGGCGGCGTTGCGGTACGCCATCACGCGTCGGGGATCCTGGCGGTCGCGATCCTTGTAATAGGCGATCTGCCGCAGCGCGGTTACCGGGTCCACACGAACTGCCTCACGATGAATCCGGCGAAAACCACTGCGAAGCCACCTATTTCGCCAAGGATGAGCAAAGCCATGAATACCCTGGTCCCGCGTACCGGGTGGGCGAACTGGTTCTCGGTGTCGCGCCGCGCACCGTGCAGCATGTAGGTGCCGATGGCCAGGACGAAGAAGAGCACGGCGCTCATCGCCGCGGTCAGGTTCACCCACGCCCGCCAGGCACTGAGCTCGACGAAGACCGCGATCAGCAGCGTGGCGAACGCATAGAGCAGCGCGGCGCGGTGCGCGATGTCGACGTAGGGATGCGCCCGGTGATCGTCGGCGACCATGATCTGCCGGTACTTCCACACCCCGAGGGCGAGCGCCAGCAGAAAGATCAGGCCGGCCGCCAACAGGGTGATCTTGGTATCGACTCCGAGGGTCATCGTCTGACCGAGTCTAATTACCGGACTACGGTTGGATTTATGCGATTCGCGTTCAAAACCTCACCGCAGAACACCACCTGGACCGACATGCTGGCCGTCTGGCAGGCCGCCGACGACATCGACGTGTATGAATCCGGCTGGACGTTCGACCACTTCTACCCGATCTTCAGCGACTCCACCGGCCCCTGCCTGGAAGGCTGGACGACGCTGACCGCGCTGGCCCAGGCCACCCAGCGGCTGCGCTTGGGCACTCTGGTCACCGGAATCCACTACCGCCACCCCGCGGTGCTGGCCAACATGGCCGCCGCGCTCGACATCCTCTCCAACGGCCGGCTCGAACTCGGGATCGGCGCCGGCTGGAACGAGGAGGAGTCGGGCGCCTACGGCATCGAGCTGGGCAGCATCAGGGAACGATTCGACCGGTTCGAAGAGGCCTGCCAGGTGCTGATCAGCCTGCTCAGCCAGGAGACCACCAACTTCGACGGGAAGTTCTACCAGCTCAAGGACGCCCGCAATGAGCCGAAGGGCCTGCAGCGCCCGCACCCGCCGATCTGCATCGGCGGCAGCGGCGAGAAGCGCACGCTGCCGCTCACCGCGCGCTATGCGCAGCACTGGAACTTCGCCGGCGGCACCCCCGAGCAGTTCGTCCAGAAGCGCGACGTGCTGGCCGCGCGCTGCGCCGACATCGGGCGCGACCCGAAGGAGATCACGATGTCGGCTCACCTTCGCCTGGACCCGGACCTGAACTACGACAAAGTCATCGAGGACGGGGCCGCGCTGGCGGCCGAGGGCCTGGACCTCGGCATCGTGTATCTGCCGCCGCCGCACGACCCGGCCGTGCTGGAACCGCTGGCGGAGGCGATCCGCGACTCGGGGCTGTGGAACGGTTCCGGCACCTAACCTTCCGCCGCGAGGGTCCCCAAATGCACACGATTCGCCGGATTCAGTACATTTGCGCGCGCTCGCGGCCCCCTCGACGGCCAGCAAAGCCGAGCAAACGTCTCGGGTGCCGGCGGGCATACCAGCGGGAGTGGTTACGCCCCGAACAGCACCAGTTCCTGAGCGGTAACCAAGCGCTCGCTCTTGGCGGGGAATTCGTGGCTTCTTACTGGATGGCGAAACCATGACAAGGCAATACGCCCCATCCGTGACCGGGGTCCTGGGTTGCTACGCACAGCGGTACTCCTGCGATCGGCCAACTCAACCGGGACTCCATGTGTGATCGAGCCCACAGTTGAGAATTAGACACCCGGCCCCTGGCAAACAGCGGGAGGCGCGCCGGGCAATTGCACGCATGTTTCTGATGTGACTGGTGTGATTACTGAAGCGGTACGGCAGTTGGCTTGACGGGTGCCGGCAACGCGGTCGAACCCATCAGATACCGGTCCACACCCGCGGCCGCGGCCCTGCCCTCAGCTATCGCCCAAACGATCAATGACTGGCCACGACCCATGTCGCCGGCAACGAAAATACCGGGCACCGAGGTGTCGAAATCGGCGCCGCGTGCCACGTTCCCGCGGTCGGTGAGCTTCACCCCGAGGTCGGTGAGCAGGCCCGGCTTCTCCGGACCGACGAATCCCATCGCCAGCAACACCAGGTCGGCCTCGAGCTCGAAGTCGGAACCCTCGATCTTGACGAACTTGCCGTCCTGCATGGTCACTTCGTGCACCTTGAGCGCAGTGACATGCCCGCCGTGTCCGACGAACTCCTCGGTATTGACCGAGAAGACCCGCTCGCCACCTTCTTCGTGCGCCGCCGACACCCGGTACATCAGTGGGTAGGTCGGCCACGGGGTGGACGCGGCGCGCGAGTCCGGCGGACGCGGCATGATCTCGAACTGGTGCACGGCGATCGCGCCTTGCCGGTGCACGGTGCCCAGGCAGTCGGCGCCGGTGTCACCGCCGCCGATGATGACGACCTTCTTGCCTTTGGCCGTGATCGGCGGCTCCCCGTCGTCGTCCCGGTCGGCCTCGGCCAACTCGCCCAACGCTTGGTGGTTGCCCCATGGCAGGTACTCCATCGCCTGGTGCACGCCGTCCAGATCGCGGCCGGGGATGGGCAGATCGCGCCAATCGGTGGCGCCGCCGGCCAGCACGACGGCGTCGAAATCGGTGCGCAGCTGCTCGGCGGTGATGTCGACGCCGACGTTGACGCCGGCGCGGAATTCGGTTCCCTCCGCCCGCATCTGGTCCAGTCGCCGGTCCAGGACGCGCTTTTCCATCTTGAACTCCGGGATGCCGTACCGCAGCAGCCCGCCGATGCGGTCGGCCCGTTCGAAGACGGTGACGCTGTGGCCGGCGCGGGTCAATTGCTGCGCGGCGGCCAGACCGGCCGGACCCGAACCGACCACGGCCACCGTCTTTCCGGTCAGCTTCGTCGGGGGCAGCGGCTCTACCCAGCCTTCCTCGAAGGCCCTGTCGATGATCTCCAGCTCGATCTGCTTGATCGTCACCGGCTCCTGGTTGATTCCCAGTACGCATGCCGGTTCGCACGGCGCCGGACACAACCTACCGGTGAAGTCGGGAAAATTGTTGGTGGCGTGCAGCCGCTCGATCGCGTCGCGGAAGCGGTCCCGGCGCACCAGGTCGTTCCACTCCGGGATCAAATTGCCCAACGGACACCCGTTGTGACAGAACGGAATACCGCAGTCCATGCAACGCGTCGCCTGATGACGCAAGGTCTCGCCGTCGAATTCCTGGTACACCTCGTTCCAGTCACGCAGCCGCAGCGGCACAGGGCGGCGCTCCGGCAATTCCCGACGAGTGTATTTCAGGAAGCCGCTCGGATCAGCCATGCGCGGCCGCCATGATCGCCTTGTCGACATCGGTCCCGTCGCGCTCGGCTTCGGCGATCGCTTGCAGCACCTTCTTGTAGTCCCGGGGCATCACCTTGACGAAGTGCCGTCGCTGCCCCCGCCAATCGGCCAGAATGCGTTGGCCCACAGCGGAATCGGTGCCGTCGACGTGGGCCTGGATGATGCCGTGCAGGAACTCCGCATCGTCCTCGTCGAGGGTCTCGACGTCGACCATCTCGGTGTTGAGGTTGTCGGGCAATTCCTCGTCGGGGTCGTAGACGTAGGCCACACCACCCGACATACCGGCGGCGAAGTTGCGTCCGGTGCGGCCCAAAATCACCACCCGGCCACCGGTCATGTATTCGCAACCGTGGTCGCCCACACCCTCGACCACCGCGTGCGCGCCGGAGTTACGGACGGCAAACCGCTCGCCGACCACGCCGCGCAGGTAGACCTCGCCGCTGGTGGCACCGAATAGAATCACGTTGCCCCCGATAATGTTGTCCTCGGCGACATAGTCTTCGGGTGCATTGTCCGGCGGTCGCACCACGATCCGCCCGCCGGACAGACCCTTACCAACGTAGTCGTTGGCGTCGCCGTAGATACGCAATGTAATCCCCTTGGGCACAAAGGCCCCGAAGCTGTTACCCGCGGACCCGTCGAACGTGATGTCGATGGTGCCGTCCGGCAAGCCCTGGCCACCATAGGCTTTCGTCACTTCGTGACCGAGCATCGTGCCCACCGTGCGGTTGACGTTGCTGATGGTAGTAGAAAAACGGACCGGCTTCTGCGAATCCAGTGCCTCCCGGCTCATCACGATCAACTGCTGGTCGAGCGCCTTGTCCAGGCCGTGGTCCTGCCGCGAACTGCAATACAGATCCTGGTTCATGAACGCCGATTCGGGCTCGTGCAGCACCGGAGTCAGATCCAACCGGTGCGCCTTCCAGTGTGCGCGCGCCAGCGTCGTGTCCAGCGCACCGGCCTGGCCGACGGCCTCGTTGATAGTACGGAAGCCCAACTGCGCCAAGAATTCCCGGACTTCTTCTGCGATGAACATGAAGAAGTTTTCGACGAACTCGGGCTTGCCGGCGAACCGCTCCCGCAGTACCGGGTTCTGAGTGGCGACACCGACCGGGCAGGTGTCCAGCTGGCACACCCGCATCATGATGCAGCCGGCCACCACCAACGGCGCCGTGGCGAACCCGAATTCCTCGGCGCCCAGCAGGGTGGCGATCATCACGTCGCGGCCGGTCTTGAGCTGACCGTCCACCTGAACCACGATCCGGTCGCGTAACCCGTTGAGCAGCAACGTCTGCTGGGTTTCGGCCAGCCCCAACTCCCACGGCGCGCCCGCGTGCTTCTGCGAGGTCAGGGGCGTCGCGCCGGTGCCGCCGTCGTGTCCCGAGATCAGCACCACGTCGGCGTGCGCCTTGGAAACTCCAGCCGCGACCGTGCCTACCCCGTTCTCGGAGACCAGCTTGACGTGCACCCGCGCGGATGGGTTGGCGTTCTTCAGGTCGTGGATCAGCTGCGCCAGATCCTCGATGGAGTAGATGTCGTGGTGCGGCGGCGGCGAGATCAGCCCCACACCCGGCGTGGAGTGCCGGACCTTGGCGACCCAGGGGTACACCTTGTGCCCCGGAAGCTGGCCACCCTCACCGGGTTTCGCCCCCTGAGCCATCTTGATCTGGATGTCGGTGCAGTTGGTCAGATAGTGCGAAGTGACGCCGAACCGGGCCGAGGCGACCTGCTTGATCGCGCTGCGCCGCCAGTCACCGTTGGAATCGTGGTCGAAACGCTTGACGTCCTCGCCGCCCTCACCGCAGTTCGACCGCCCGCCCAGCCGGTTCATCGCGATGGCCAGGGTCTCGTGCGCCTCGGCGGAGATCGAGCCGTAGCTCATCGCGCCTGTCGAGAACCGCTTGACGATCTCGCTGGCGGGCTCGACCTCCCCCAGCGGAATCGGCGGGCGCACGTCCGCACGGAATTTCAGCAGACCGCGCAGCGACGCCATCCGCTCACTCTGGTCGTCGACCAGCCGGGTGTACTCCTTGAAGACCTTGTACTGGCCGGTGCGCGTGGCGTGCTGCAGCTTGAAAACGGTCTCCGGGTTGAACAGGTGGTACTCGCCCTCACGGCGCCACTGGTACTCCCCGCCCACTTCGAGCTCACGGTGCGCACGTTCATCGGGACGGTCCAAGTAGGCCAGCGCGTGCCGGGCCGCGACGTCGGCTGCGATGTCGTCGAGGGTGATGCCGCCGGTCGGACAGGCCAGCCCGGCGAAGTATTCGTCGAGCACGTCCTCGGAGATGCCGACGGCCTGGAACAGCTGCGCACCGGTGTAGGACGCCAGAGTCGAGATGCCCATCTTGGACATCACTTTCAGCACACCCTTGCCGGCGGCCTTAACGTAGTTGTTCAGCGCCTTATTGCGGTCGATTCCGTCGATCACGCCGCGGTCGAGCATGTCCTCGATCGACTCGAACACCAGGTAAGGGTTGACCGCCGCCGCCCCGCACCCGACCAACATCGCCATGTGGTGCACCTCGCGGGCGTCACCGGATTCAACCACCAGACCCACATGGGTGCGGGTTCGATCGCGCACCAGATGGTGGTGCACGCCCGCCACGGCGAGCAGCGACGGTATCGGGGCCATCTGCGCGTCGGAGTTGCGGTCGGACAGGATGATGAGCCGGGCGCCGTCGGCGATCGCCGCCGACGCCTGCGCGCGCACCTCCTCCAGCGCCGCGGCCAGCCCGGCGCCACCTTCGGCGACCGGGTACAGGCAGTGAATCACCTCGGACCGCATGCCATGCGGGCGGCCGTCGACCTCGTCGTCGGGGTTGAGGTTGATCAGCTTGGCCAGCTCGTAATTACGCAGAATCGGCTGGGACAGCACGATCTGGTGGCACGACGTCTCGTCCGGGCTGAGTAGGTCGCGCTCCCCGCCGGTGGTGCCCTGCAGGCTGGTCACCACCTCCTCACGGATGGCATCCAGCGGCGGGTTGGTCACCTGCGCGAACAGTTGCTGGAAGTAGTCGTAGAGCATGCGAGGGCGCTCCGACAGCACTGCGATTGGGGTGTCGGTGCCCATCGATCCGATCGGCTCGGCACCGGTGCGGACCATCGGCGCCACCAGCAGGTTGAGTTCCTCGTAGGTGTAGCCGAAAGCCAACTGGCGCATGACAAGTCGATCGTGGGGCATCCGCACGTATTTGCCCGCGGGCAGCTTCTCGAGCGGAACCAGCCCGTTGTCCAGCCACTCCTGGTAGGGGTGCTCGGCGGCCAGCTCTGCCTTGATCTCCTCATCGGCGACGATGCGGCCCTGCGTGGTGTCCACCAGGAACATCCGGCCCGGCTGCAGCCGCATGCGGCGGATCACCTTCGACGGGTCCAGATCCAGCACCCCGGCCTCCGACGCCATCACCACCAGGCCGTCGTCGGTCACCCAGATCCGGGACGGCCGCAGGCCGTTACGGTCCAGCACGGCGCCCACGATGGTGCCGTCGGTGAACGTTATGGATGCCGGGCCGTCCCACGGCTCCATCAAAGAGGCGTGATACTGATAAAAGGCCCGTCTACGCGCGTCCATACTCTCGTTACGTTCCCAAGCCTCGGGGATCATCATCAGCACCGCGTGCGCCAGGGTGCGTCCACCCAGGTGCAGCAGCTCGAGCGCCTCGTCGAACCGCGCGGTGTCAGAGGCGCCCGGGGTGCAGATCGGGAACAGCTTCTCCAGGTCGTCTTCCGACCCGAAGATGTCGGTCTTGATCAACGCCTCACGGGCCCGCATCCAGTTCTCGTTGCCGGTGACGGTGTTGATCTCCCCGTTGTGGGCGATGCGGCGGAACGGATGCGCCAGCGGCCAGGACGGGAAGGTGTTCGTCGAGAACCTGGAGTGCACGATGCCCAGCGCGCTGGTGAGCCGATCGTCCTGCAGGTCAAGGTAGAAGGCCTTCAGCTGCGGGGTGGTCAGCATGCCCTTGTAGACGAACGTCTGGCCGGACAGGCTCGGGAAATACACGGTTTCGCGACCCGGACCGTCCTGGCCCGGGCCTTTGGTGCCCAGCTCATGCTCGGCCCGCTTGCGGACGATGTAACAGCGCCGTTCCAGGTCCATGCCGGAGGCGCCCTCGATGAACACCTGCCGGAAGGTGGGCATCGCGTCGCGGGACAACGCGCCCAGCGACGAGTCGTCGGTGGGGACGTTGCGCCAGCCGACGACGTGCAGCCCCTCGGCTTCGGCGATCTTCTCCACCGCGGCGCAGGCCGCCGCGGCGTCCCGGGACGACTGCGGCAGGAACGCGATGCCGGTGGCGTAGCTACCCGGTTCGGGCAGCTCGAAATCGACGACCTCCCGAAGGAATGCGTCCGGGACCTGAATCAGGATCCCCGCGCCGTCACCGCTGCGCGGCTCGGCGCCCTGCGCACCGCGATGTTCAAGATTGAGCAGCGCCGTGATCGCCTTGTCCACAATGTCGCGGCTACGCCGGCCGTGCATATCGACGACCATGGCCACCCCGCACGAATCATGTTCGAACGCGGAGTTATAGAGCCCGACGCGCTTGGGCGTCATTCCCACCTGCCCCTTCACCAGACTTTCTGCGCGGCCTTCATCAGCGGCTCCGACGGGGCCGCACCCTGAGATTGCGGGCTAGACCCCTTCGGTCTTGTCGATAGGCTGTCCGTCAAACGGAGATGATCGGTCCGGGATTCGTCCGTGCAGCGCTGAACGGTAGCCCGATAACCGGTCTCGACAAGTCGTAAAACGATATGACAAAACCCGCCTGACATGCCAACTTCCCTAATACTAACCTGCCGGGCCGCCGCGCGTGACCTGCAGCGAAGCCGGTGACGGGCAACCGCGCCAGGAGCCGTTTCTCGCCTGACCCCGATTTCACCGCAACCCACACCAACCGCTTAGACAGGTTTGCTGTGATCGCGGAGAAACCCCCGCGAAGGTCCACCATCTCTGTTGTCCGACGCACGGCGCACCAGCGCAGAGTTTGCACAATACTAATAGGAGTCTAAGAGCCGCCCTGCACGCCCGCATTCCGCTCGCGCGGCGGGCCGGTGACAGATACTGGTCACATACTGGTCAGCGTCCGCCGAGACGGTCGGATCGCTTGGCACCCGAGGAGCCCATGAACGAGCGCGACGAGTTCTTGCGTGACCGTCTGGGGCCCGGCGTCCCCGACCCTAATCCGCGCGCTGCGCAGTTACCGGATCCGTCCGGCCATCCCCCGGTTGTGCACCCGGCTGCGCCGCCGGTTCCGCCCAGACCCGCCCCGCCCCGCCAACCAAGTCCGCCGCCGGGTACACCGGCTCCGCCGCGCCACCCCGCGCCTCCGGGGCCGCCGCAGCAGCACCGGCCCGCACCGCCGCGCGAACCTCTACATCACCCTTCCCCGCCCCCTTCCCCGCCCCGTTCCCCGCCCGATTCCCCGCCCGATTCCCCACCGCGGAGTCCTTGGGCCGACTCCGCCATCGGATCGCTTCGCGTCACAGATCCGCTGCTCCCCGACCAGGGCTGGCGGCGACTGGTCCGGACGCTCACCTTCGGCCTGGTCAACCCGGGTCCGTCGGCGGCGCAACGGGAAGAGGCGCAATTCCGCGCGGCCATCCAGGCCGCCCTGCACGGCAACCACAAGCTCGGCGTGCTGGGCAAGGGCGGCGTGGGGAAGACGTCGGTGGCCGCCAGCGTCGGATCGATCCTCGCCGAGTTCCGTCAGCAGGACCGGGTCGTGGCCGTCGACGCCGACACCGCCTTCGGCCGGCTGAGCAGCCGAATCGACCCGCATGTGCGGGGCTCGTTCTGGGAATTGACCGCGGACAAGAATCTGCAGTCGTTCAGCGACGTGATTGCGCGCGTCGGCCGCAATCCCGTCGGCCTGTATGTGCTCGGTGGCGAACCGGCGGCGGGTCCTCGGCGGGTGCTCGATCCGGCGATCTACCGGGAAGCGGCGTTGCGGCTGGATCGGCATTTCGCGATCTCGATCATCGACTGCGGCTCCACCATGGATTCACCGGTCACTCAGGAGGTTCTGCGCGATCTGGATGCACTGATCGTGGTGTCCTCGCCGTGGGCGGATGGCGCCTCGGCTGCCGCGAAGACCATGGAATGGCTGGCAGATCACGGCCTGGAGCGCCTGCTGCGCAACACCATCGTGGTGCTCAACGATTCCGACGGACACGCCGACAAGCGCACCCGGGCCCTGCTGGCCCGCGAGTTTGTCGATCACGGACAGCCGGTGGTCGAGGTGCCCTTCGATCCTCACCTTCGACCCGGCGGCGTCATCGATGTACGCAACGAAATGGCTGCCGCGACGCGGCACAAGTTTCTCGAGGTCACGGCGACGATCACGGGGTACTTCGCGTCCCGGCCGGCCGTCACGCGAGACCGCTCGCCCCGCCCGGGCGGAAGGTAGGCGGGCTTCAGGCTCCCAGCCGAGCCTCGGGGTCGGCGATCGCCTCGATCTTGACGACGAGCCCATCGCAGACGGTCAGCACGACGACGGCGAAAAGCCGCCGCTCGGCGAACGCCAGCACCACCGGCTGACCGGCGGGACCGTTGACCAGCGTCACCCCCGGCCACAGATAACGCAGCAGGTTGGTGGCCACGGCGTGCGGACCGTGGTTGACCTGGGGCGGCGGCGCAGGGTGCGCGAGGACGGTCCCCACGCCCCAGACCGTCGGGTCCAGCACCGCGGTCAGCGCGGTGAGGTCGCCGTTGGCGCACGCCGTGATGAACCTCTCGGTGACGAGCTGGTGATCGGTGGCGGCCACCTCAGTCGACCGGGGTTGTTGTGCCTTGGGCTGTTGTGTCTCAGCGAATTTGGCCCGGGCACGGCGCGCCAGCTGACGGCAGGTGCCGACGGGACGGCCGACGGTTTCCGCGATCGCGTCGAACGGAAGTCCGAACACGTCGTGCAGCACGAAGGCGACCCGCTCACCGGGCGTGAGCCTGCGCAGGACTTCCAACAACGCGGCGCTGACCTGGTCGTCGAGGGTGACCCGGTCCGCCGGGTCGGCCCGCCGTGATTCGTCGACCAGGAACTCGCGGCCGTGCTGAAACTCACCACTTGGGCGTTCATAGCGGGCTCGTGCCGACCGCAGGTGATCGAGGCACAGCCGGCTCGTGACCACGGTGAGCCAGCCACGGATATCGTCGATCTGGTCCGGGTCGGCGCGGGACAGGCGCAGAAATGCTTCCTGGGCAATGTCTTCAGCATCACCGACGTCTCCGATGATTTGGTAGCCGAGATTGACCAGATACGCGCGGTGACGCCGCCAGGCGTCAGTGATCTGGTCACTCGCTGACTTTGATCCGGTCATGAATCATCGACGATCTGGTGCGGGAAAAAGTTACCGATTTCGACTGTAACTTTCCCCGCCGGCGGCCCGTCCTTGGTGAAGAGCCCGGCAACAGAACCGGCTCATCACATATAAGGAGCCACCCATGACGATCGTGGTAACCGGAGCGACCGGCAATGTCGGCCGCCCCCTCGTCGGAGAACTCGCCGCCGCGGGCGCCCGGGTACGGGCCGTGACCCGCACCCCGGCCGGCGCCGACTTTCCCGCCGCCGTCGAGGTGGTCGGCTCGGTGGAAGACGCGCTCGCAGGAGCGTCGGCGGTGTTTCTCAACTCCCGCGCTCTGATGCCCAATCTGGCCGACGTGGTGGCCCGATCCGTGGCGGCCGGGGTCACCAAACTGGTGGCCCTGTCGGCCATCAACGCCGACGACGACTTCTCCCGGCAGCCGTCGCGCTTTCGCGGGGACCGAAATAAAGAGGTCGAACAGGTCGCCGTCGACTCCGGCCTGGACTGGGTCAGCCTGCGGCCCTCGGTTTTCGCGACGAATTTCGCCGGCACGTGGTCGGCACAGATCCGGGCCGGGGATGTGGTGGCCGGGCCGTACGCCCTGGCGTCGAGTGCGCCGATCGTCGAGAGCGACACTTCGGCGGTGGCGGCCCGGGCGCTGCTCACCGACGAGTTCGTCGGTGAGCGGATTCCGCTGACCGGTCCGCAATCCTTAACCAACTCCGAGCTGGTAGGGGTGATCGGCGCGGTGCTGGACCGCCCGCTGCAATACCTCGAAGTTCCCGCCGACGCGGTACGGCAACGCTTCGTCGGGCTGGGCTTCACCCCCGAATTCGCCGACGCCTACCTCGCCATGCTCGCCGAGACGCTCGACAAACCCGCCCTGGTCACCCACGACGTGGAAAAGATTCTGGGGCGCCCGGCCCGCACCTTCGCCGATTTTGTGTCGCAGCGTCGCGACCTGTTCACCAACTGAGCCTTAAGGAGGCACTCCCGTGTCTGAACCACGTCCACCGCGATACCTCAAGCCGATGAACAAATTCATGATGGCGGTGCAGAAGCTGGGCATCCCGACCGGCCCGGCCATGGTATTGACCGTGCCCGGCCGCAAGTCGGGTCAGCCGCGCAGCACCCCGATGACGCCGTTCGAATTCCAGGGGGGCCTCTATGTGGTGGCCGGCTACCCGGGAGCGGACTGGGCGGCCAACGCGCGGGCCGCCGGCGTCGGCACCCTGGCCAGAGGACGCCGGGCCCGGCAGGTCAGGATCATCGAGCTCACCGCCGAGGAAGCGCGCCCGGTGCTGCGGGTCTTTCCGACCGAAGTGCCGGTCGGTGTCGCGTTCGCGAAGCGTTCGGGGATGGTCCGCGACGGAACCTCCGACGAATTCGAGGCGCTGGCCGGGCGGGTCGCGGTCTTCCGCTTCGATCCCATGGCAGCCGCAGCGGGCTGGTAGCCGCAAAACGTAAACAGCGCGGGAAATCTGACCGATTTCTCGCGCTGTGTTTACGCCGGGTACGGGCTCAAAGATCAAGCCCTGCAAAGGTTTCCGCTGCACCCGCCCGCTGACCCCTCAAAGCAGTGGCCGGGTGCCGGCGGATCAAGCCGATCGTGCGGTCTCGCGCAGGGGGAAACCGTTGCGCTCGGCCAAGGACCGCAGCTGGCCCAACGCGAACGCGCGCGCCCGGCCCGCTTCCGGGATCACGACACCGGCCCACAGCCCCTCGGCACCCGACGACTCGACCGCCTCCCGGGCGCACATCCAGCGCCGCGGGCAAGCCCGGCACAGCGCCTTGGCCTCGTCGTCAGGACGGGTCGTCCAGCGGTCGGGGTCCTCCGCGCAAGCGGTGAGCAGCGAGACGTTGTACAGAGTTGTTGCGGTCATATCGCTACGTTCCTCCTGAAAGCGTTGCAAATCTGTGTCGTACCCGTCAGTACGGTATAGCAGTAACCATTGCGGTGCAACAGTTCTAATGCTGAAAATTCGCTTAGAGAACCATTGCGCGCTGCGGTACTGGCCTCGGCACACGCACCTTGCAGTACATATGCGCAGCTCAGCGATTCTAAATTGCGCGTCAACGGGTGCTACGGACCGCTTCGCCGACAGCAGACTCACAGCCAACTGGCAGCCCGCTCTACTGTTCTGCTAACCGTAGCGGTAGGTTAATCGCAACGTGTTCCGCATCGTGGGCTAGAGCACCGGATTGTGATAGAGAACTGTAGCGAAGCCGTAGCGCTAGAGCGGTGCAACGGTTAGAATCGTGATAGTGGAGCGTCAGCCCACTGGCCCTGTTCGGAGCCCCTGTCCGCGAGCGAGGAATCAACGCAGATGCCCAACGCCGAGTTGACTACCGGGCCGGCGTTACTGGTCGTGCACAACGGCGATACGTCACACGCGATCGAGCCCGGTCGCGGCGTCGTGACCATAGGCGGCGAGCCCCAGGCCGGCGTGCAGATCGACGATCCCGGTATCTCCCAGGCGCATCTACGGGCGGAATCCACCAGTGGACAATGGCGGATCGTCGACAGCAGCCCGACCGGCATGTTCGTGGACGGATTGCGAAAATCCTCGGTGCCGGTCACCGACAGGACGATGGTCCGGTTCGGCGATCCCGTTGGAGGCAAAGCGTTGACGTTCGAAGTCATCAGGCCGTCGGGCTCCGACGAACAGCCATCCGGTGAACAGCAGCAGGCGGACGAGTTGGACGATCAAATGAGCAACTCGCAGACCAACGAGCCGGACCCGGGGCTGGTTCGCGCCGGCGCCGCCGCCGCCGCGCGGCGTCGCGAACTCGACATCAGCCAGCGCAGCCTTGCGGCGGACGGAATCATCAACGCCGGCGCACTCATTGCGTTCGAAAAGGGTCGCAGCTGGCCGCGCGAGAGAACCCGCGCCAAGCTCGAAGAGGTGCTGCAGTGGCCGGCCGGCACCATTCTGCGGATCCGGCGCGGACAGCCGTCCGCGAGTGCAGGACCCGTCGCCGCCCCGCCGTCGGTCGGCCGGGTCGCCGACGGGCCGCCGTCGGCCGGACCCGGGTCGGACGGACCGGCGTCGTTGATCGCACAAGCTGTCGTCGCGGCAGTGGACGGGTGCAGCCTGGCCATCGCGGCACTGCCGTCGGTCGACGATCCCGAATTCAACGAGCGGGCCGCGCCGATCCTCGCCGATCTACGCCAACTCGAAGCCATCGCCGTCCGGGCAATCCAGATCAGCCGGATCACCCCGGAACTGATCAAAGCGCTCAGTGCGGTGCGCCGCTATCACGACCGACTGATGAAGCTCGGCGCGAGCGCCCCGGGCGCCACCTTGGCGCAACGCTTGTACGCCGCCCGACGGCAGGCGAACCTGTCCACCTCGGAGACCGCACAGGCCGCCGGCGTGACCGAAGACGTGATCGTCCGCGCCGAAGCCGAAGAGACTTTGCCCTCCGATATCACCGCTGCGCTCGAAACGCTTATCAGCCAGATCAATTGAGGTTGGTCACCGCGCGATCCCATTCGGGTCCAACGGTTTTCACGCGCTCGCCTTAGTCGCGCACGGTCTTCGATCGCTCCGTCACGGTGCGTCCGAAAAACTTCGACTATTCCAAAAATTCGTGCATCAGACCCCCTGGGGGCGCTGCTAAGCTCGACCTGCGGTGCGGAGAAGCACACAAAAACTTCACTCAATGCATGGGCTCAGCGAGCGTAAGGAAGAACGGTTATGTCCGGATCAGATATGTGCCGAAACCAACTCACAACGCTTAACCGGTTGTTGGCCATGCTCGGCGACAAGCCCGCGATGGGCGAGGTCCTGCAGGACACCGCAGGCAAGTTCGGGAAGATCGGCGAAACCATCGGAAAGCTGCTCCCGGGCGGCGACTGGACGGGCGAAGCATCGACCAACTACGGCAAACAGAACGTCGCCCAACAACTTCGCGCGAACGTGATGTCTGAGCTCGACAAGTTGAGCGGTGGCTTCATCTCGAATCAAGCCGGCTACGTCAAAAACACGCGCAACGTCATCAACGCGATGAAGAACATGATGGAAGGCTGCCTGAAGTTCTGCATCGAAGCCGAAAAGTGGTGGATCATCGGCGAAGGCATTTCCTATGTCGCCGCGGGTGTGGCGTGCGGTATTTCAATAGCCGTCACCACTGGCGCCATGCTCTATCTGACCATCATGACGCTGCAAAACACGATGAACCTGAAAGGGCTCCTCGGCAGGCTGCTCGAAATGATCACGACTATGCCCAAATTGAAGGACCTGCTGCCCTGGCTGCCGGACATCAAGTTCCCGCCGGAGCTCAAATGGCCGCCGGAGATCAAGTTTCCTGACATAAAATGGCCGGACATCAAACTGCCCGACTTCAAGTGGCCCGACTTCCCCAATTTCCCGGGCTTCCCCGATTTCAAGTTCCCGCCGGACTTCTCGAACTTGTTGCCCGGCTTGCCAAAGCTGCCCGACTTGTTCCCCGGCTTGCCGAAGCTGCCCGACTTGATCGGCGGGCTGCCCGGCCTCAAGGATTTGTTCGGCGGCTTCCTGGGCCGGTTGCCGCAGTGGACCGACCTGCCGAACCTGCCCGACTTCTTGGCCGGCTTCAAGGGCCTGCCCACCCTGAGCTTCAAGGACCTGCTCAGCGTTGCCAACCTGCCCTCGATCAATGCGCTGAGCTCCTCGTTGGGTCAGCTGACACAGCTGACCAGCGGAATGGGCGGCGGGAGCCAGCTTCTCAGCGCCGTCGGCGGCCAGGCCGGCTCGCTCAGCTCGATGGCCGGAGCTGCCGGGGGTGGGTCGCAGGGCGCCACCCTGGTCAGCAGCGTCAAGAAGGACGACGAGGAGGACGGCGCCGGCGCAGGCACCAGCGGCGGGGAACGCGCTCCCATCGAGGTCACCGGCGGCGGCTCCGGAACTGGGGCTGGGACGCAGGGCCGCGTCCTTTAGCCGACACGGCCGCAAAGGCGGAGGCCCGAAAGCCCGAAAGCTGTTGTCTAACAACGCTCTAATAACGTCATAACCAACGAAGAACTTCAAACTTACAGGAGGCGAACCCATGGGCGGAGTGCTCGAAGTCGTAACGTCGACGCTGGAGACCCTGGCCGGCGGACACGACAAAACCGTGGGCCAGATAAAGGCTGCGACCGCGGAGGCCAACGGACTCAACACCACGGTGCGCACTACCCACGGCACGTACACCAACGATTTCAACGATGCCCTGGACAGCTTCATCAGCACGCGCTCGCAGGCCGGCAACGGCATCGCAGATGTCGCCACCCAGTTGGCCCAGAACCTCATTTCGGCCGTTACCAGTTACCTCACGACCGATTCGATGGGCGCCGACATCCTGAAAAAGATATTCGGCAGCTAAGACCGCGGGTTAGCATTTGATCATGTCCGGTCCGCTCGGTGCCGGTCGTGCGGGCCTCGTCGACGACGTCGTCGGCGTCGAGGTGACGATCGATGGAATGTTGGTCATCGCCGACCGGTTGAACTTGGTCGATTTCCCTCCTGCACTTGGGATTCGGCTCAACATCCCGCAGGAGGACCTGCGCGAGGTCGTCTGGGATCAGGTCGCACGTGACCTCACCACGCAGGGTGTGCTGGATCCCCACGGCCGGCCGCATCCGACGGTCGCCGCCATGGTCGACACTCTGTCCAGGCCGGACCGCACCCTCGAAGGGCGGTGGTGGCGACGCGATGTCGGCGACGTCATGGTGCGTTTCGTCGTGTGCCGCAAGGGCGATCGCCATGTGGTTGCGGCGCGCGACGACGAGATGCTGGTGCTGCAGCTACTCGCTTCGAAACTCAGTCTGGCCGACATGATGACAGTCGTACTCGGTCGAGCAGAACCCGCGAAGGTCGAACCGCTGACCGGAGTCGCATCCGAACTCGCCGACTGCAAGACCGCCGCCCAGCTGGCGTCACGTGGTCTCGACCCGACCTCCGCCCGCATCTACGCCGAGGTCGTCGCCAATCCCAGTAGCTGGGTGGAGATCGTCGCCACCCAACGCCACCCCGGCGGCACCACGACGCAGGCCAATGCGGCCGCCGGTGTTCTCGACTCGGCGCACGGCAGGTTGGTGTCGCTTCCCCGTCGTATCGGCGGGGAACTGTACGGCAGCTTTCTCCCCGGCAGCCAGGAAAACCTGCAGCGCGCAATAGATAGTCTCCTCGAGCTCCTCCCAGCGGGCTCTTGGTTTGATCACTCCGCAGATCACGCCCAAGCCTCCTATCCAGGCTGAAGCCCATTCCCCCGTTACAAACTCAGAAAGGGACGCCATGGTCGACCTGCCCGGGAACGAAGACCACGATGACCTCTCGAGCCTGGATTTCTCCGGCGGCTACGGCGGCGACGATGGAGACCATGGTTCCTCCATGGATGCGTTGCACGATTACGCGCCGCCGGCCGAACCCGAGGAGGCCGAGGACGAACTGGAGGTCCTCAACACGCTGACCGAACCAGCGGACGAGGAGGTCGACTTCGGCCCGATGTTCACCGTGACCAATCCGCAGCAGAGCGTGACGGTGACGACGCTGCTGGACGGCAGAATCCAGCGGGTCGAGCTGACCGACAAGGTCGAGAGCATGACGGAATCGGACCTCGCGGAAGAGATCTTCGTGCTGGCCGACCTGGCCCGGCAAAAGGCGCGAGCCGGTCAGCAGGAGATGGTGGCGGCGAATATGGCCCAGATCGAAGCCGAGAGCGAAGACCAGGAAACCAGCTATCTGTTGAGCGAACTCGTCGGCACTGCGCTGAACCTGCCAACGCCGGAGGAAGCCGCCGCGGCAGAAGCAGAACTGTTCGCCTCTCGTTACCACATCGAGAAGTACGGTGACTGATCGCCTGGCCGGCCTGTTCGAAAGTGCCGTCAGCATGTTGCCGGTGTCTGAGGCACGGGCCATGGACATATTCACCGAGATCACCAACTACGACGAGTCGGCTTGTGACGCATGGATCGGCCGCATCCGCTGCGGCGACACCGACCGGGTCACCCTGTTCCGCGCCTGGTATTCGCGCCGCAACTTCGGACACTTGGCGGGGGGCGCCCAACTCTCGATGAGCACGGTGGGCGCCCGGGTCCCGATCGGTGGTCTGTACGGCGACATCACCTATCCGGTCACCTCGCCGCTCGCGATCACCATGGGTTTTGCCGCGAGCGAAGCTGAGCAAGGGAACTGCGCCGACGCCATGGAGGCTTTGGAAGACACCCCGTCCACCGGCGCCGAGCACCTGGTGGCGTGGCTCAAGGCGGTGGTGTACGGCGCAGCCGGGCGTTGGACGGACGTGATCGACCAAATCAAGGGCGCCGCGAAATGGCCCGACAAATTCCTATCTGCCGCAGCGAGTGTGGCGCACGGAGTTGCCGCGGCGAACCTCGGCCTGTTCACCGAAGCCGAGCGCCGGCTCACCGAGTCGAACGACTCACCGGCGGGTGAGGCGTGTGCCACCGCGATCGCGTGGTATCTGGCCATGGCGCGGCGCAGCCAGGGCAACGAAGACGCCGCCGTGGCGCTGCTGGAATGGTTGCAGACCACCCACCCGGAGCCCAAAGTGTCTGCGGCGCTTAAAGATCCGTCGTACCGCCTGGTGACGACCACAGCCGAACAGATCGCGGCACGCGCGGACCCCTGGGATTCGGGCAGTGTGGTGACCGACAACTCCGGCCGGGAGAAGCTGCTCGCCGAGGCGCAGGCCGAGCTGGACCGGCAGATCGGTCTCACCAGGGTCAAGACCCAGATCGAGCGCTACCGCGCCGCAACCATGATGGCCCGGGTTCGCGCCGCCAAAGGCATGAAGGTCGCCCAGCCCAGCAAGCACATGATCTTCACCGGTCCGCCCGGCACGGGTAAGACCACGATCGCGCGGGTGGTGGCCAACATCCTGGCCGGCCTGGGCGTCATCTCAGAACCGAAGCTCATCGAGACGTCCCGCAAGGATTTCGTCGCCGAATACGAGGGGCAGTCAGCGGTCAAGACCGCCAAGACGATCGACCAAGCGCTCGGCGGCGTGCTGTTCATCGACGAGGCCTACGCGCTGGTGCAGGAACGCGACGGCCGCACCGACCCCTTCGGCCAGGAAGCGATGGACACCCTGCTGGCGCGGATGGAGAACGACCGCGACCGGCTGGTGGTGATCATCGCCGGCTACAGCTCCGACATCGATCGGCTGCTGGAGACCAACGAAGGCCTGCGGTCGCGCTTCGCCACCCGGATCGAATTCGACACCTATTCTCCGGAGGAGCTGCTCGACATCTCGAAAGTCATTGCAGCCGCCAATGATTCGGCGTTGAGTGTGGAAGCGGCCGAGAACCTGCTGGAAGCGGCCAAGCAGTTGTACCAGCGGTCACTGCGCGGCAGACCGGCACTCGACGTCGCCGGTAACGGCCGTTACGCGCGCCAGCTGGTGGAAGCCGGCGAGCAGTGCCGCGACATGCGCCTGGCGCAGAGCCTCAACATCGAAGACCTCGACATGGATCGACTGCGTGAGATCAGCGGCGAGGACATGGCCGAAGCGATCACCACGGTGCATGCGCACCTCAACATGAGAGAGTGAACAATGGGCCTTCGCCTGACCACCAAGGTTCAGGTTAGCGGGTGGCGTTTCCTGCTTCGCCGTGTCGAGCATGCGATCGTGCGGCGGGACACCCGGATGTTCGACGACCCATTGCAGTTCTACAGCCGCTCGGTCACGCTTGGCATCGTCATCGCGGTCCTGATCCTGGTCGGCGCGGGGTTGCTGGCGTTCTTCAAACCGGCTGGCAAGCTCGGCGGCGGCAACCTGCTGACCGACCGGGCGACCAACCAGCTTTACGTGCTCATCTCCGGGCAGTTGCATCCGGTCTACAACCTCACCTCGGCGCGGCTGGTGCTGGGGAGCGCGGCCAATCCCGCCGCGGTGAAGGGCTCCGAACTGAGCAAGCTGCCGATGGGTCAGACCATCGGCATCCCCGGCGCCCCGTACGCAACCCCCGTTTCCGGAGACACCTCGTCGAACTGGAGCCTGTGCGACACCGTCACGAGGGCCAACACCAGCAATCCCGGCGTCCAGACGGCGATAATCGCGATGCCTGTCGTGATCGATGCCGCGACCGACCCGCTCAAGGCCAACGAGGCGATGCTGGCGTCCTTCAAGGGCAAATCGTGGATCCTGACGCCAAAGGGGCGGCACCTGATCGATCTCGCCGACCGGCCACTGACCTCGGCCATGGGAATTCCCGCGGCGGCCAAGCCAACCCCCATCTCCGAGGGCATGTTCAACGCGCTGGCCGACCTCGGGCTTTGGCAGCTGCCGCCGATCCCGGGCGCGGGCAGTCCCAACACCCTGGGGCTGCCCCCGGAACTTGTCGTCGGGTCGGTATTCCAGGTGCACAGCGTCAGGGGACCTCACTACTACGTCGTGCTGCAGGACGGGATCGCGCTGGTCAATACCACCACCGCCGCCGCGTTGCGCGCTACGCAGTCCCACGGACTGATAGCGCCTCCCGCGGTCCTTTCCAGCGAGGTCGTCAAGATCCCCGAACGCTCCTACATCTCGCCCCTGCCTGAAGAAGCACTGCAGATCCTGTCCCGGCCCGACGAACCGACGGTGTGTTGGTCGTGGGAACGCCGAGCCGGCGATCAGACGCCGAAGACCCAGGTACTCAGCGGTCGGCATCTGCCGATACCGCCGTCGCTCATGAACTCGGGCATCAAGCAGATTCGTGGCACCGCAACGGTTTTCATCGACGGCGGAAAGTATCTGTCGCTGCAGTCCCCGGATCCCCGCTACGGCGAATCCCTTTACTACGTCGATCCGCAGGGCGTTCGCTACGGTGTGCCAGACGCGGAGACGGCCAAGGCGCTCGGTTTGTCGTCGCCCAAAACCGCGCCCTGGGAGGTCGTTCGTCTGCTGGTCGAAGGTCCGGTCTTGTCGAGAGACGCGGCCCTGCTGGAGCACGACACTCTGCCCGCCGACCCAAGTCCGCGAAAGGCGCCAGCCGGAACCCCCGGAGCTTCCTGATGACTACTAAGAAATTCACCCCCACCATCACCCGTGGCCCGCGGTTGACCCCCGGCGAGATCAACGTCACCCCGCCCGAGGACCTCGGTCTCAACATCCCGGCGTCGGGTGTCCAGAAGATCCTTCCCTACGTGATGGGTGCCTGCATGGTCGGCATGATCGCGATCATGCTGGTCGGCGGCACCAAGCAGCTGTCGCCGTACATGCTGATGATGCCGCTGATGATGGTCATGATGATGGTCGGTGGCATGGCCGGCGGCAGCGGCGGCGGTACCAAGAAAGTGCCCGAGATCAACGCCGACCGCATGGAGTACCTGCGTTATCTGGCCGGACTGCGCACCCGAGTGACGTCCTCGGCGAGTTCGCAGGTGGCGTTTTTCAGCTACCACGCGCCGCATCCCGACGATCTGCCGTCGCTCGTGGGCACACCGCGGCAGTGGTCCCGCCCGGCCAACGCCGACTTCTACGCGGCCACCCGTATCGGGATCGGCGACCAGCCGGCGGTGGACCGCCTGTTGAAGCCGTCCGTCGGCGGCGAACTGGCGGCCTCCACCGCGGCACCCCAGCCGTTTCTGGAGCCGGTCAGCAATATGTGGGTGGTCAAGTTCCTGCGCACCCACGGGCTGATCCACGATTGTCCGAAATTGGTGCAGCTACGCAGCTTTCCGACGATCGCGATCGGCGGTGACCCGGAAGGAGCCGCCGGGTTGCTGACCGCGATGGTCTGCCACCTGGCCGTATTCCATCCGCCGGACCTGCTGGAGATCCGGGTCCTCACCGAAGATCCGGAGGATCCGGACTGGTCGTGGCTGAAATGGCTCCCGCACGTTCAGCACAAGACAGAGACCGACGCCGCCGGCGCGATCCGGATGATCTACACGCGCCCGGACGGTCTCGGCGAGCTGGCCGCCCGCGGTCCGCACACTCCCGATCAGCTCCCCGGTGGTCCCTACGTCGTGGTGGTGGATCTGACCGGTGGCAAGGCCGGGTTCCCGCCCGACGGCCGGGCCGGAGTCACCGTGATCACGCTCGGCAACCACCGCGGCTCGGCGTATCGGATCCGGGTGGACGCGAGCGGAACCGCCGACGACCGACTGCCCGGACAGCAGTTCCGCCAGGTGACATCGATAACCGACCGCATGTCGCCGAAAGACGCCACCCGCCTCGCCAGGAAGCTGGCGGGCTGGTCGATCACCGGCACCATCCTCGACAAAACCCAACGCGTGCAGAAGAAAGTGGCCACCGAGTTTCACCAGCTGGTTGGTGCTCAAAGCGTCGAGGACATATCGCCGGCGCGGTGGCGGATGTACACCGACACCGACCGTGACCGTCTCAAGATCCCGTTCGGACACGAACTCAAGACCGGCAACATCATGTACCTCGACATCAAAGAGGGCGCGGAATTCGGCGGTGGACCGCACGGCATGCTGATCGGGACCACGGGGTCCGGGAAGTCGGAGTTCCTGCGCACCCTCATCTTGTCGCTGGTGGCCATGACGCATCCCGATCAGGTGAATCTGCTGCTCACCGACTTCAAGGGCGGCTCAACGTTCCTCGGGATGGAGAAACTGCCGCACACCGCCGCAGTCGTCACCAACATGGCGGAGGAAGCCGAACTCGTCAGCCGAATGGGTGAGGTGTTGACCGGCGAACTCGACCGCCGGCAGGGCATCCTGCGCCAGGCCGGAATGCAAGTCGGCGCGGCCGGCGCGCTGTCCGGCGTGGCCGAATACGAGAAGTACCGGGAGCGTGGTGCCGACCTGGCGCCGCTGCCAACGCTTTTCGTCGTGGTCGACGAGTTCGCCGAGCTACTGCAAAGCCACCCGGACTTCATTCAGCTGTTCGACCGGATCTGCCGGGTGGGCCGGTCACTGCGCGTGCACTTGCTGCTGGCCACCCAGTCGCTGCAGACGGGCGGGGCCCGCATCGACAAGCTGGAGCCCAACCTGACCTACCGGATCGCGCTGCGCACCACCAGCTCTCACGAATCCAAGTCGGTGATCGGAACGCCGGAAGCCCAATACATCACCAACAAGGAAAGCGGTGTCGGGTTCCTGCGCGTCGGCATGGAAGACCCGGTCAAGTTCAGCACCTTGTACATCGGTGGTCCATACATCCCGCCCACGGCTGCCGACACCAATGGCGACGCCAGCGGCAACGGCCAGCGCGGCGGCCCACGCAAGACGCTCATCCACAAGTTCACCGCATCGCCCATCCTCGAACCGGAGCCGACGTCATGAGTTCAGAAACCGATGTACGCGCGCTGCGCGAGGTGGTGATCGACCAACTCACCGCCCCATCGCGGGCGTACAAGATGTGGCTGCCACCGCTGTCGGACCCGACGCCGCTGAACGAACTCGTCGAGCGCGACCAGCGCAGACCGTTGCGGTTCGCGATGGGAATCATGGACGAGCCACGCCAGCACCGCCAGGAGGTGTGGGGCGTCGACGTCTCCGCGGCCGGCGGCAACATCGCCATCGGCGGCGCGCCGCAGACCGGGAAGACGACACTTCTGCAGACGATGGTGCTGGCGGCGGCGGCGACGCACTCGCCGCGAGACGTCCAGTTCTACTGCGTCGACCTCGGCGGTGGCGGCCTGATCTATCTCGAAAACCTGCCACATGTCGGCGGGGTGGCGGGCCGGTCAGAGCCCGACAAGGTGAACCGTGTCGTCGCCGAAGTGCGGGCCGTGGTACGGCAGCGAGAAGCGGCGTTCAAAGAGCACCGCGTGGGTTCGATGGCCGCTTACCGGGAGATGCGCGCCGACCCGAATCAGCCCGCCGCCGCCGATCCGTTCGGCGACGTGTTCTTGGTCATCGATGGGTGGCCGACTTTCACCGGCGAGTTTCCCGACCTCGAACAAATGGTCCAGGATCTGGCGGCGCAGGGGCTGTCGTTCGGCGTCCACGTCGTGGTCACCACCCCGCGCTGGACGGAACTGAAGTCGCGCATCCGCGACTACCTCGGCACCAAGATCGAGTTCCGGCTCGGTGACGTCAACGACACGCAGATCGACCGCATGGCCCGGGACATCCCGGCCAATCGTCCGGGCCGGGCCATCTCGGTGGAGAAGCATCACCTGATGATGGGAACGCCCAGGTTCGACGGCGTGCACAGCACCGAGGGCATCGTTCAGGCGATAACCGCCGGGGTGGCACAAATCGCGGCGCAGCACACCGTCGAGGCCCCCCGGGTCAGGGTGCTGCCGGAGCGCATCTACCTCCACGAACTCGACCCGAACCCACCCGGCCCGGAAAGCGACTACCGCACCCGGTGGGAGATCCCGATCGGCCTGCGCGAGACCGACATGTCGGTGGCCCACGCACACATGTACGCCAACCCGCACCTGTTGATCTTCGGCAACGCCCAGTCCGGCAAGACACGCATCGCCCATGCGATCTGCCAGGCCATCTGCGCCCGGAACAGTCCGCAGCAGGTGCGTTTCATGTTCGCCGACTACCGGTCGACCCTGCTGGACGCGGTGCCGGAAAGCCATCTACTCGCCGCCGGCGCAATCAACCGGAACAGTGCCACCCTGGAAGGGTCGATCAAGGCATTGGCGATCAACCTGCAAAAGCGCCTGCCACCGGCCGACCTGAAAACCGCACAATTGCGGTCGCGGTCTTGGTGGACCGGATTCGATCTCGTGCTGGTGGTCGACGACTGGCACATGATCGTGGGAGCCGCCTCCGGGATGCCACCAATGGCGCCGCTGTTCCCGTTAATGCCGGCGGCCCCGGATATTGGGTTGCACATCATTGTCACGTGCCTGATGAGCCAGGCGTACAAAGCCACCATGGACAAGTTCGTCGGCTCCGCATTCGGGGCGGGAGCGCCGACCATGTTCCTTTCCGGCGACAAGTCGGACTACCCGTCCAGCGAGTTCAAGGTCAAACGACGGCCCCCTGGCCAGGCATTTCTGGTGGCAGCCGACGGAAAAGAAGTCATCCAGGCCCCCTACATCGACCCTCCAGAAGAAGTGTTCGAAGCACCCCCAAACCCCGGTTAGGATTATTTCAGCCGCAGCGAGACGGGACCGAAGACCAAGATCGAGCGGGCACGAGCAATGGCTGCTGGACCGTTTATCTAAATAACCCAACCGTATGCGTCGGACAAACACAGACAAATACATAGGGCACGTATATAAATGGTTATCGACAATTTTGCATAACAGTCATAAACAGTTCAACCGAAGCAGTACATAGGCAATCACAGGACCAGGAGGAGGTGGAAGCATGGCCCCCATCACGTGGCACGCTATGCCACCGGAGCTGAACATCGCGCGGCTGCTGGCCGGCGCGGGGCCGGGTCCGATGCTCGCCGCCGCAGCGTCCTGGCAAGCGCTGGCGGCGTCGATGGAGGCCCAAGCCGCAGAGCTGGCGGCGCGCCTGTCTTCCCTGGCCGAAGCCTGGACCGGCAGCAGCAGCGACCGTGCGATCGCCGCCGCCACACCGATGGTGGCCTGGTTGCAGACGGCGGCGATGCAGGCGACCGAGCGCGGGCTGCGGGCCACGACGCAGGCCGGGTTGCACACCACGGCGATCGCGTCGATGCCCACGTTGATCGAGATCGCGGTCAACCACATCACCCACGCCGTGCTTACGGCGACCAACTTCCTGGGCATCAACACGATGCCGATCGGCTTCAACGAAATCGAATACTTCGTCACGATGTGGACCCAGGCTGCCTTGGCCATGGACGTCTACGAGGCGGAAACGACCCTCAACACGCTGTTCGACAAGATCGAGCCGATGATGTCGATCCTCGATCCCTCGACGATGACCGAAGCGATGCAGTCCGGGGTGACCCAGCTCCAAGGGGTGGCCTCCGGCGTGAGCTCCGCCATGCCGTCGTCCGAGGTGCTGCAGGCGACAGTCGGGCAGGTCGCGCAGCTGAGCGGCCCCATGCAGCAGCTGACCCAACCGTTGCAGCAGGTCACGTCGCTGTTCAGCCAGATGGGCAGCATGGGTGGCTCCGGCGGCCCGGGAAGCGGCACACTCGCGGCTGACCACGAGGCCGCGCAGATGGGCCTGATCGGGGCCAACCCGCTGTCGAACCATCCCCTGGCCGGTGGGTCGGGCGCCAGCATGGGCTCCGGTCTGCTGCGCGGCGAGTCGATGCCCGGTCTGGGTGGAGCCCCGGCCCGCACACCGCTGATGGCCGGATTGATCGACAAGCCAACCGCCTCGGTGATGCCGGCCGCCGTCGCGCCCGGCGCGACCGCCGGAACATCGGCGGCGGGTGGCAGCGCCCCGCTGGGCGCGATGGGTCAAGGAACCCAATTCGCCGGCAGCAGCTCGCGGCAAGGGCTGGTGGCACCTTCACCGCTTGCCCGGGAATTGAACGAAAACGACGTAGACGACTGGGACGACGGGGAAGATTGGTAACCGCCCCGGTCAACAGACTTCCCGGCCAACCTGGCCGGAAGACTTGCCAACTCCTTGGCGAGGACAAAGAAAGAAAGAGAGAAAGTAGCCCAGCATGGCTGAGTTAACAACTGACAGTGCTGCCCTCGCCGCAGAGTCGGATCATTTCGGTCAAATCTGTGCGGACCTGTCCCAGGCGATCAAGCAGGTCGAGAGCACCGGCGAAGAACTGCGCGCCAACTGGGAGGGCGAAGCCGCCCGCGCCGCCCTCGCGGGCCTTGGCGACTTCCACGAGGCCGCTCGCACCCAGGAGAAGATGCTGAACGACCTGCAGGGCGACCTCGGCATCACTGGCAAGGACTACTCAGGCATGGACTCCGACCAGGCCGCAGCGCTGCAGCAGGGTTTCTGAGAACCCGCCACAT
This sequence comes from Mycobacterium sp., assembly GCF_035499775.1. Lineage (GTDB taxonomy): Bacteria > Actinomycetota > Actinomycetes > Mycobacteriales > Mycobacteriaceae > Mycobacterium. The sequence goes on from NZ_DATJYB010000494.1 coordinate 39,608, forward strand.
CACACTTAAACACCGACGGAAAACGGAGCAAACGTAATGTCACAGAAATGGAATTTCGGCCAAATTGAGCAGGGTGCCGGAGTAATTACCCAGAACTACCAGACGGTGGAAAACCTGATCGAGCAGGGGAAGCAATCCCTCGCCCGGCTCGGAAATGTCTGGGGCGGTAGCGGTTCGGAGGCGTTCAACGGAATCATGAGCAGGTGGAACGACACCTCCGGCGACCTGAACAACAAGCTGGGAAGGCTCGCGAACAACATCAACGAGGCCGTGG
>NZ_DATJYB010000495.1:0-2543 GCF_035499775.1 Mycobacterium sp.
CCGTCGACGCGCGCGACTGCCTGCAGTCCGTCGACGCGTTGTCCGACGACGCGGTCCTCGCGGCGCGGTCGCGACTGAACCCGGCCGCCGGGGTGATGCTGAGCGCGCTCTGGGCTGCCGAGACCGGCCGGCTGGCGCTGATCATTCACCACCTGGCCGTCGATGCGGTGTCCTGGTTGATCTTGTTGGCGGACCTCAACATCGCCTGGGTCCAGCATTGCGCCGGGCAGTCGGTGCAGCTGCCGGCGACCGGGACGTCGTTCCAACGCTGGGCGGAGCGGCTAACCGAGCACGCCAGCACCGCTGAAGTCGTTGCACAGCAACAACTTTGGCAACAGGTCGCGGCGACCCCCGCGGCGCTGCCCGCGGTGCGGCCGGACCTCGACACCTATGCGCGGGCCGGGCATCTGTCGGTGTCGCTCGATGAGGGCGACATCACCCGGACGCTTTTGGGTGAGGTGCCCGCCGCATTCCACGCCGGGATACACGAAATCCTGTTGATCGCGTTCGGGCTGGCGTGGGCAGAGTTCTTCGGCACCTTGGGTAACGGCGCCGCGCCGATCGGCATCGACGTCGAAGGCCACGGACGTAACGAGGAGCTGGGCCCCGACATCGACCTGTCCCACACGGTCGGCTGGTTTACCACCAAATACCCGGTTTCCTTGGCGGTGGGTGGGCTGTCCTGGGCGCAGGTGGTCGGCGGCGACGCCGCGCTGGGCACGGTGCTCAAGGACGCCAAAGAGCAGTTGCGGGCGCTGCCCGACGGCCTGACCTATGGTGCGCTGCGATATCTGAACGACGACGTCGACCTGAACGGGTCCGACCCGCCGATCGGGTTCAACTATTTCGGGCGGCTGAGCGGCGCGACCGACGCATCCTTCGAAGGCTGGCAGATCTGCCCCGACGGCGCGTCGGTCACCGCTGCGGCCACGGCGGTACCGATGCCGCTGATGCACACCGTGGAACTCAACGCCGGCACCGTCGACACCGGGGCCGGCCCGCACCTGCACGCCGACTGGACCTGGGCGCTTTCAGCCGTCGACGAGGCACAGATCAGCAGGCTGAGCCGGTTGTGGTTCGAGGCCCTGACCGGCATTTGCGCCCATGTCCGATCCGGCGGGGGCGGGCTGACGCCGTCCGATATCGCGCCGGCGCGCCTTAGCCAACAGCAGATCGATGAACTGCATCGGCAACACCGGATCGCTGACGTGTTGCCGCTGACCCCCCTGCAGCAGGGCCTGCTCTTTCACGCCAGCACCGCAGCCGGCGACGACGACGTCTATGCGGTGCAGCTGGACTTCACCGTGACCGGCGCCCTCGATCCACACCGCCTGCGCGATGCGATGCAGACGGTGGTCGCCCGCCATCCCAACCTGGTGGCCCGGTTCTGCCAACAGTTCGACGAACCGGTGCAGATCATCCCGGCCGATCCGGAGATGGCGTGGCGCTACCTCCAACTCGACGGCGATCCGGATGAGCGGATCCGGCGGCTGTGCGCCGTCGAACGCGCCGCCGTCTACGACCTCGCCGAGCAGCCGGCTTTCCGGGTGGCTTTGACCCGCACCGCACCGGGCCGGCACCGGTTGGTGCTGACAATCCACCACATCGTGCTCGACGGCTGGTCGCTGCCGATCCTGCTGGCGGAGATATTCGCCAGCTTCAACGGTCACCAACTGCCCGCGCCGTCGGTCTCGTACCGGACATTCCTTACCTGGCTGGCCGATCGAGACCTGGATGCCGCCCGTGCCGCCTGGCGTGCGGTGTTCGCCGGCTTTGACACCCCCACGCTGGTCAGCCCGCGGCAAAGGTTGGGGCTGGGGACCCGCGGCGTCCAATCGTTCCGGGTGTCCGCCGAGATCACGCGCGCCCTTGGCGAACTGGCCCGCTCGCGTCACACCACCGTCAACATCGTGCTGCAGTCCGCCTGGGCGCAACTGCTGTGCTGGCTGACCGGCCACCACGATGTCGCGTTCGGCACCACGGTCTCGGGTAGGCCGGCCGAGTTGGCGGGTGCGGAATCGATGGTGGGCCTGTTGATCAACACGGTGCCGGTACGGGCGCGCATCACCGCGGAAACCGCCACCGCGGATCTGCTGGACCAACTGCAAAGCGCACACAACGACACCCTTGATCACCAGCACTTGGCGCTCAGCGAAATGCACCGGATCACCGGGCAGGACAAGCTGTTCGACACCCTGTTCGCCTACGAGAACTATCCGATCGACACCGGCGCGCTGTCCGGCGACCACGAGTTGGCCATCACCGAGGCCAGCATCCGCGAATACAACCACTACCCGTTGACGGTGCAAGCCCAGCCGGGCGACGAACTCGGGCTGCGCGTCGAATACGACACCGACGTGTTCGATGCGGCCGCGATCGAGGCGTTGGTTGAGCGGTTGCGCCGGGTGTTGGTGGCGATGTCGGGTGATCCGGGGCGGCGGTTGTCGTCGATCGATGTGCTCGAGGGTGATGAGCGTGCGTGGTTGGTGCGGGTGGGGAATTGGGGGGTGTTGGCGGGGTCGGTGGGGGTGTCGGTGTCGATT
>NZ_DATJYB010000496.1:0-11519 GCF_035499775.1 Mycobacterium sp.
CGCGATGCATGCACGTGACGGAGGCTCGGCTGTCTTGCTACGACGACGACAAGACGGCCACCATCCTCACCGCCCGGCATGAGCCAGGGATGCAGAACCTCTCGAGCGGTACCCGCCTGACAGTGGCGGACGACGAGCTGCTGTCGAAGGTGTTCAGCACTGGGCATCCTGCCAGACAAGGAGCCGCCATCTGCACCGCAATAGGTGTTCCGGTCATCGTCGATGGCCGGGTTTGGGGGGTGCTTTCGGCGAGTTCGGCGGAGCGGGAACGGCTTTCGTCCGATTCCGAGGCGCGCATCGCAGACTTCGCCGAGCTGGTGGCTATCGCGGTCGCCAATACCGCGACGCGCGATCAACTGGATGCCAGCCAGGAGCGCCTGCGTGCTAGCCGCGATCGCCTGCGTCAGCTCGCCCGGCATCAGACGGCGCTGCGCCGGGTGGCAGAACTGGTCGCCCGCGAGGCGGAGCCTGCGGCGGTGTTCAACGCGGTAGCCGAGGAACTGGCCAATATTCTGAACGTCCACAACGCGACAGTGGGTCGCTACGAAGGCGATTACATCGTTATTGCAGCGCTTGGGCGTCCGGAGGTCGACCTGCCAAATCCACCGGCGGTGGGTGAGCGGTTCCCGCTGGACGGCGACCACGTCGCCGTGACGGTTCGGCGCACCGGACGGCCCGCTCGGATCGACAGCCACGAGTACGCGGCGGGTGCTTCGGCCGCACGCATCCGCGAGATGGGCGTGGAATCCATGGTCGCCGTCCCGATCATGGTCGGGGAACAGCTGTGGGGCGTGGCTGCCGTAGCCTCGCGGGGCGACCCGCTGCCGGCCGACACCGAGGTGGGCATCGCCGACTTCGCCGACCTCGTCGCGACCGCGATCGCCAATGCGGCGGCGCGCGAACAGCTGAGTTCCAGCCGCGACAGCTTGCGCGAGCTCGCCCGGCACCAGACGGCGTTGCGCCGTGTTGCGGAACTCGTTGCGCGCGAAGCGGAGCCGGGGGACGTGTTCAACGCCGTGGCCGAAGAGATGGCAGACTGCTTGGACATCTTCAACGCGCTGGTTCTCCGCTACGAAGGTGATGCGATGGCCATCGAGGCGGTTGCTCGACTGGACCCGGACATGCCGAACAAGCCAGCGATCGGGGAGCGGTTTCCCATGGAAGGCAACCACGTTGTCGGGATGGTTCGACGCACCGGCCGTCCGGCTCGGATGGACACCTTCGATGACGCGACGGGTTGGGCGACTGCCCGTGCGCGCGAGGTCGGTGCGCAATCCGCGGTCGGCGTCCCTATCCTGGTCGGCACACACCTGTGGGGCGTGGTTGTCGTACTGTCGCGTACCGGTCCATTGCCCGCGGAAACAGAGGGGCGCATAGCGGACTTCGCCGACTTAGTGGGCACTTCCATTGCTAACGCCGCCACCAGGTTTGAACTGCAGACCAGCCGCGACAGCCTGCAGGTGCTCGCGAGACAGCAGACGGCGCTGCGTCGGGTGGCCGAACTGGTGGCGCGGGAGGCAGAGCCCGCAGAGGTATTTCATGCGGTGGCCGAGGAGCTGGGGGAATGTCTGGATGCCTACAACACGACTGTGATCCGCTTCGACGGTGATTGCCTCGTCATGGAAGCTGTCGGGCGCGCCGAGGAGTTGAACGCCAACGCGCCGACGGTTGGTCAGCGCTTTTCGCTGAAGGGAGACCACGTCGCCCCGATGGTTCAGCGAACCGGCCGGGCCGCCCGCATCGACAGTCACGAGGACGCGGCCGGCCCGACGGCCGCGTTCATTCGCGAGCTCGGCATTCAGTCCATGGTCGCTGTTCCCGTACTTGTCGGAGGACAGGTCTGGGGCGCGGTTGCTGTGGCGTCCACGACGGGGCCCCTGCCGGCCGACACCGAAACTCGCATGGCCGACTATGCGGATCTGGTCGCCACCTCAATTGTCAACGCCGCCACCAGGTCTCAACTCCAGGCTAGCCGCGACAGCCTCCGCGCACTGGCCGACAACCTCAGCGTGCTGGCCAGGCAGCAAGCCGCGTTGCGGCGAGTCGCGACATCGGTCGCCCGGGGTGTGAGCCAGTCGGAGGTTTTTTCGGCTGTGGCCGAGGAGATGGCCGATTGTCTGAATGTGGGTAGCGCCGAGGTGCTTCGGTACGAGGACGACGGCGCGGCGATCGTCGTGGTCGCCTCCTACGCGACGCTCGGCGTGCCGCACTTGGAGGTGGGGGAACGGCTGAGCACCGAGGGCGACAATGTCTCGGCAATGGTGTTGCGCTCCCGTCAGGCGGTGCGGATGGACGACTGGGAGGGCGCCGCCGGCTCGATTGCCGACCGCTTTCGCGAGTTGGGTCTCCGGTCGCGCGTCGGGGCCCCGATCGTGGTCGACGAACGGGTGTGGGGAATAGCCGTCGTAGGCACCACCGCATCCGACCCCCTGCCCCCCGATACCGAGGGACGCATCGCCGAGTTCGCCGAGCTGGTAGCGACCGCGATCGCTGCCGCCACCACCCGCGCGGAGCTGATCGCTTCGCGCGCCAGGATTGTGGCCGCTGCCGATGACGCCCGCCGCCGCCTCGAGCGCGATATCCACGACGGGGCCCAGCAACGGATCGTATCGCTGGGACTGAAACTGCGGCTGGCCGAGGAGTCGGTGCCACCCGAGTCCGACGGCCTGAAACATGATCTTTCCGAAGCGGTTTCGGGTTTGAACGACGTGTTCACGGAGTTGCAGGAAATTTCCCGGGGCATTCATCCGGCGATCCTGTCAACCGGAGGGCTACAGGCGGCGCTCAAAACCTTGGCCCGTCGCTCGGCGGTGCCTGTCACGCTCGACGTCGCGATCGGGCAACGATTGCCAGACTCCGTTGAGGTCGCCGCTTACTACGTGGTGGCGGAGGCACTGGCCAACGCCGCCAAGCACGCTCAGGCCTCCGAGGTGACGGTTCGGGCGCACATCCACGACGAAAACTTGAACTTGATCATCTCCGACGACGGCATCGGCGGCGCCGACTCGGCTAAGGGTTCCGGGCTAATCGGGCTCAACGACCGCATTGAGGTGCTAGGCGGGCGGATGCGCGTCGCAAGTCCACCGGGACGTGGGACGACCCTGGACATCGTGATTCCCCACAGCACCTACGGTCGATGAGCGGAGCCAAGCCAATCATGTTGCGCGACCGCTCATCCCAGCCAGACCATTGATGATCAACCCGGAGTCCGAGCGCGAATTGCTCCTTCAACGGCACAGGCAGGTAGCCGGCCACAGCGTGGGTGGCGGGAAACATCGCGTTGGGCCATCGCGTTCGGGCCGATGGGCACATGCTCGACGAGTAGCGGAGCCACGTTGTGATGCCGGCCCAACACCTCAAACATGGATCGTCCGTATGACTCGCATGCCCGCTGCCATCCCATTTTGGCTAGCTCTTTTGTGCTGAACTCGACCTCGCCGAACACTCGGTCTACAACGTGGGCGATCACCTCGCCGCGGTTGGCGAAATGGCGATACAGCTTGGCCGTTCCCGACTCCAGTCGCTGAGCGAGGGTCCTCATCGAAAGCGCTTCAGCGCCCTCGTCATCGACTATCTGCAGCGCCATGTCGACGATCCGTTCTGGCGGGACGGGCGGCCGTCCGCGGGAGCGGCGACCGGGGGGTCTTCTTGGGTTAGCTCGCTGCGCGCGGTCACGCGCCCAGTATCGGGCGTCTTGACAAGCAGCGCAATAACGGCAACACTGTATCCATAATATCCAGCCCGGCGCTGCTCACCGCTGGCATCGACTCCAATTCAGACTGGAAGGACGACTTGTCATGCTGCTACCACTCGCCAAGGAACCCATTGATCGTACCCACGGTGCGACGTGATGATGGCCGTCGGCGGCAGAATGTCGGGCGAGTCGCTCCGCGAGGAATCTCGGCCGCTTATCGAGGCCATGCGCGTCGAAGAGAATCGCATGGTCGTTGGTTGCCGCCCTACGCGACGTTCGCCCAGCCGCCGCGGCACCTTCACCGCAATGACCACGAAGAGCGCGTCACCCATTGGCTTTCGGGCACGGTGCCGTGGGATGCGTCAGGCCCGGCCTGAGTACGCGTGCATATGAGGCACACCGTGCTGCGCGGAGCGCAGGTGGTCACCATGTCTCCGGACCGGCCCGACGCAGAAAGCATCGACATCCTCGTCGACGGAGACTGCATCGCCGACATCGGCAACCGGCTCGACAGTCCCGGCGCCGAAGCCGTCGATCTGTCCGGGCGCATCATCATCCCTGGGCTTGTCAACGCGCATCTACATACCTGGCAAAGTGCGCTGCGCCTAGCGGGCGCCGACTGGACATTGCCGGAATATCTGCACCGCATGCATGGGCGCCTGGCAGGGCATTACACGCCTGCCGATCTCTACATCGGGAATCTGGCCGGCGCTCTGAATCAAATCAACTGTGGCACAACGACACTCGGAGACTGGTGCCATAACAATCCCACGTCCGAGCACACCGATGCCGCCGTCGAAGGACTGCAGAAATCCGGCATTCGTGCCGTTTTCCTGCACGGCACACCGAACCGGGCACCCGATGTCGCTCATCCGGTGGCTGAGGTGGACCGACTGCTTGACGGCCCGGCCAGAGCACATGAGTTGCTCACCGTCGGGATGGCGATCGGCGGGCCGCAGTACTCGACACCACGTGTCGCGGTGGCCGATATGCGTGCCGCCGCCGAGCGCGACCTCATCGTTTCGATGCACCAAAGCGGCGGCCAACCCGCGGCCGCATGGGAAGCCGCATGCGGCGCAGAGTTGTTGGGCCCGCACACCAACATCGTGCACGGCGCCGGCCTGACCGAAGAGTGGATCGTTAGGCTGATCGCTGCGGGCGTCAGCTTTACCGCCACCCCGGAAAACGAGCTCAGTCACGGCCACGGCGTCCCAATCACCGGACGCCTGCTGACGCATGGTGCGGCACCGTCGTTGGGCACCGACACAGAAACGGCCGTGTCCGGCGAAATCCTTACCGCAGCGAGGATCGCGCTAGCCCAGCAACGCGGTCTAGACCACGAACATCACCGGCAGGCAACCGGCTTCATGTCCTTGACGCAGTCGGCCACCAGCAAGCAGGCGCTGTCGTGGGCGACCGTCGAAGGAGCACGCGCCCTCGGGCTGGCCCACCGCGTGGGCCGCATCCAACCGGGTATGCAAGCCGACCTCGTCGTCATCGATGCGCGGGCGCTGAACCTCTGGCCGGCGCAAGATTCAGTCGCCGCCGCCCTCTATGCCAATGTCGCCAACATCGAATCGGTGATGATTGGGGGCAGATGGCGCAAACGCGACTACTCCCTGATTGACGCAGACCTCGACGCTGTGAGAAGCCGGCTGCTCGAATCCGGCGATCGGCTCATCCAGGACTACCGTCAGCAGCCATGATTCCGATGCGCTGGCCTCCCCTGGATAACGAGTGGACATCGGGATCGCCGCGCATTCCAGCTTTCGAAAGCACCGCTCGACGAAGCTAACCCTCGGCACGCTTTGCTGCGCCTTCAAACACTTTGTCAGTCAATCCAGTTCTGACGATTCGTCAGACCGTGAATACCTGCTAGCAGGGTATGCCGATTGCCGTCAGCGGCAACGACATACGCACCCGGTCGCGGCATGCTTAGTCACGAATGCGGTGCGCCTCCGCGTGTCCCGCTGAAGCCCTGGCAATAAACGCCTTTCAAGGAAGGAAGCATCATGGGAGCGAGCAATGACTGACCAACTCATCGACGCCCACAACGCCCACAATGGCCTGCACAGCGAAGAGGGCGGCCTGCCCGGCGAGCACCCGGGACGCTCGGCCAACCCCGTGATCAAGGTCCACGACGTCATCTGGCTGGAGTTCGAGAAGCCCGACCTCAAGAAGGCCGAGGCGTTCGCGCTGGCGTTCGGGTACAGCGTCGTGCTACGTACCGATGACGAGCTGCAGCTGCGTGGCAGCGACGCCGGCGCGCCCTGTGTGCTGATCCGCCGCGGCGCGCGTTCTCGTTTCATCGGGCCGGCTTTCGTCGCCTCCGAGCAGTCCGACCTGCTGCGGTTGGCCGACGCGACCGGGGCCACCGTGCGCGCACTGCCCGAAAACCTGGGTGGAGTCACGGTTGACCTGGTCGACCCCAGCGGAATCTCCCTGCGGGTCGTGTCGGGCGTCCACGAGCTGCCCGAGCTGCCCTCGCAGAAACCCCACGTGTTCAACTTCGGCCCCAGTCACGACACCGTCCGGGCAAACGCCACCCAGCGTCCACCGCGGGTGCCCGCGCGCGTGCAGCGGCTCGGGCACATCGTCCTGCAGACGCCGAAATACATAGAGGCGCTGAACTGGTACCTGGACCACTTGGGATTGATTGTCAGCGACTTCTGCTTCTACCCAGGCCAGCGTGAGCGCGGACCAATCATGAGTTTCATCCGCTGTGACCGCGGCTCCGTCCCCGCCGACCACCACACGCTGGCGATGGCGCTGGGCCCGACCCACCGCTACGTGCATTCGGCCTACCAGGTCGCCGACTTGGACGCGCTGGCCGCCGGTGGCGAATACCTGCGCGAGCAAGGGTATTTCCGCTCCTGGGGCATCGGGCGTCACATCCAGGGCAGCCAGATATTCGATTACTGGCGCGACCCGGAGGGCGGGTTCCTGGTCGAGCACTACGCCGACGGTGACATGTTCGACAACACCCTGGAGCCCGGCTGGGCCCCGTTGACCTCCTCGGGTCTGTCTCAGTGGGGTCCCCCGCCGAGCAAGGACTTCCTGGGCGTGGGCACAGCGGGTGAGACCACGCGCGAAGTTGCCTTGATGCTCGATGCCTTACGCCACGACAACGAGTTCGACTTGTCCGCCCTGCGCGGGCTGTTCAACGTAGCAAATTCCTAACGTCAACCAACCAACCTAGAAAGTAAGGATTCGCAAATGTCCGTCTCGATCCTGCGCACCGCCGACGCATGGTGGGTGCAGACGCCGAATGGCGCCGCCCGCATCCGCACCGAGGCGGCCAGCACCGCCGAGGTGCTGGCCGACCGCGGGGCCATCGATGCCGCCGCGCACTCCACCGACACCGTGCCGGTGGAAAGCCTTCAGCTGCTGTCGCCCGTCACCACGCCGTGCCGCGTGGTGGCTCAGGCCACCAACTACGCCTCCCATGTGCGAGACGTCGGCCGCGACCCCGCCAAGACGCCGCTGACCTTCTTCCGCAAGGCCTCCGGTAGCGTCGCTGGTCCGTTCGACGACATCGTCAAGCCCCCGCACGTGCAGCTGCTCGACTACGAGGTGGAGATCGGGCTGCTGATGGGCCGTGACGTGCCGGTGGGCACCGAGGTGACCGAGGCCAACCTGGCCGAATTCGTGCACGGGCTGCTGGTGACCAACGACGTGTCGGCGCGCGATGTCCAGATGACCAAAGCGCAGTTCTACGAATCGAAGTCGTACCCGACCTTCACCCCGATCGGCCCGGCGCTGGTGCTAATCGATGGCGATGAGCTCAAGCGATTCGGTGACCTGCGGGTGCTACTGAAGGTCAATGGCGAGGTGCGCCAGAACATGGTGGTCGAGGGCGACATGCTCTACTCGCCTGTTCAGGCACTGCAGACGCTGGCGAAATTCCAGAAGCTCGAGGCCGGCGATATCGTGCTCACCGGCACCCCGGTCGGCACGGCGATCACCGCGCGAGGAATCGAGAACCCGCACCAGATTGACATGGCGACATTCCTTGCCGCTCAGGCAAAGAACCCCAATTACCTGCATCACGGTGATGTCGTGGAGGCCACGGTGGCCACCGACGACGGCTTCATCGACCTCGGCACCCAGCGCAACAAGGTGGTCTTCCGATGAACGCAAGCATGAACACACAATCTCACGGCGCCCCGGCTTCACTGCCGGACTTCGTGCCGGTAATCATCGTCGGCGCCGGCCCGACCGGCATCACCGCGGCCACGCTGCTGGGCCAATACGGCATTCCGACGGTGGTGCTCGACCGGCACGAAACCGTCTACCCGTTGCCCCGCGCGGTGCACGCGGACGACGAGATCTACCGCATCCTGGCTCGCCTCGGTGTCGGCGACGAGTTCGCCGCCCACCGGCGGTCCGCGCACGGTCTTCGATTGCTGGACAAAGACTTCAAGGTGCTCGCGGAGTTAAAGCGCAGCGCGGAGCCCAGCGCCAACGGCTACCCGCAGATGAACATGTTCGACCAGCCCGAGCTGGAAACGCTCATGCGCACCAACCTCAAGAGGTATCCGCACGTCATCTTACGGGGCGACGTCGAGGTCACCAGCGTGACGCAAAACAAGCCCGGTCGGGTGCGGGTGAGCTTCCTCGATCGCGTGCGCGGTGGCGAGCAATCCATCGAGGCCAGCTACGTGCTGGGCTGCGATGGCGCCAACAGCTTGGTGCGCGCGTCGATGGGCTCGCACATGTATGGACTGTCGTTCCAGCAGGACTGGTTGGTCATCGACGTGGACACCGACGCCGAACTCAACCAGTGGGAGGGCTGCCACCAACTCTGCAGTACCGAGCGCGCCGGCACCTACATGCGGGTCGGGCCTACCCGATACCGCTGGGAATTCCAGCTGAAAGACGGTGAGACCGCGGCGGATTACCAAAAAATCAGCCACATCGAGCCGTTGATCAAGCCGTGGCTGGGCGACACACCCACCGAGCAATTGCGGCTGGTACGTGTCACCGCCTACACCTTCCGCGCGAAGGTGGCCAGTAGTTGGCGCGAGCGCAATGTGTTCGTCCTCGGCGACGCCGCCCACCTCACCCCACCCTTCGTCGGCCAGGGCATGGCGGCGGGCTTGCGTGACGCGCTCAACCTGACCTGGAAAGTGGCCGGGGTGCTCGGCAAGTCGTTGCCCGAAAGCGTGCTGGACACCTACGAGCAGGAGCGCAAAGCCCATGCGGCCGCAATGATTCTGATGGCCGTGTCGGTCGGAGCCGCGATGACCGGCGGCGGCCGGCTCGGCGACGTGGTCCGCAAGGTGGTGTTCCCGCGGCTGGCGCATGTGCGCCTGCCAGGCACGCGCACCAGCGCCGCCGACGGCGTAGCGCCAGGGCTGCACCGGTCGGCACTGGTGGTCAAGTCCCGCAGGCCGGGGCAGTTGGCCGGTAGCCTGAGCCCGAACCCTGTTTTGCGCGATGGCCTGCACTTCGATCAGGTGGTAGGGAACCGGTTTGCGCTGGTTACTTCCTCACCCCCGACCGCATCGCAAGAGAAGCAGCTCAGCAGCCGCGGTGCGTTCGTGGTCTCCGTCAGTCCGGAAAGCCAGCTTGGTCGCTGGCTGCGGGGAGGCCGAGCGAGCGCCGCCATCGTGCGACCCGACGGCGCGGTCATGCAGGCGGGCAAGGACGTTCAGGCGCTGTGCGATGCCATGCCGTCCTTCTCGGTCGGTCAGGGCGCCGAAGGTGAAGGCGACCGCCGATGACCGAGCTGCTGGTACTCAACGACGGCAAGCAGGAAATGCAGGCGGTGTCTTTGGACGGCACTCGGGTGCGGACCCTGATCACGGGAATCGACGAGAGGGCCGACGGCATCGTCGTCGACCAGGTGCGGGGCCACGTGTATTGGACGAACATGGGCGCTCCTGACCCCGGGAGCGGCCCACGTTCGGAAGAGGCCTACGCCCGCAACGGGTCACTGGAGCGTGCCGATCTCGACGGGAGCAATCGCGTCACGATCGTGCCGCGCGGGACCTTCACGACCGGCAAGCAGCTCGCCGCTGACTTCGAGGCGGGCGTGCTGTACTGGTGCGATCGCGAGGGCATGCAGGTGCTGTCGTGCAACCTTGACGGTAGTGAGCTGCGTCCACTGGTGGTGCCGGCGGCCGGTGACGAGGCCGCGCAGGCGGCCAGCAATCACTGTGTCGGCATCGCCGTGGATCTGGATCGGCGCTTGCTGTACTGGACGCAGAAAGGTGCACCAAAAGCCGGCGAGGGCAGGATCTTTCGTGCCCCCCTTGATCTGCGGCCGGGCACCAGCGCCCAGCACCGCGACGACATAGAGCTGCTGTGGAAGGACCTGCCTGAGCCCATCGATCTGCACCTATTCGCCTGCGCGACGCTGGTGTGGACCGATCGGGGCGCCGAGCCTGAGGGCAACACGCTCAACCGTGCGATGGTGCAGCCGAGCGTCGACACACCCGAGATCCTCTCTCGCGGATACCATGAGGCGATCGGCGTGGCCGCCGTCTCCGAATCCGAGTTCTACGTAGGCGATCTCGGCGGCAGCATCCGTTACGTCAACCTCGACACCGGTGTCGACACGGAAATGGTGCACCTCGGCATGGGGCTCACCGGCATCGCGCTCGCCGACCTGTAAGTGACGGAAGCTCTTGAGTCGCAGCGCACCTCGCAGCGCACGAACGCGCTAGGCAGGTGAAGATGAGCTTTTGGATGGAGTTCTGGCACAACCTGACCCCCGGACAGGGCACACTCCTGGGCGGCGCATTCGTCGTCCTCGCGGGCATCATCGCGTTCGGCACGGGTGGGCTCGACCGCAGGTCTCAGCAGAAGCGTTTCCACTACGATGAGATGAAAACGCTTTACGCTCAGGCATTGAGCGTGGGCCGGGACCTGGAGGTGCTCAAGGCTCTTCCGCCGGAATTCCGCGCGCAAGTACTGACTGACAAAGCGGAGGCTATCGATAGGGTGATCAGCGAGCTGGCCCTTACCGGCAATTACCAAACCGCTGATCTTGTGATCGCTTACACCTACCAACAGTCGGTTCAATTAGGAGAATGGGTCAGACAAGTCGAGTCCGAAGAGGGCTTGACAGACCGAATCCAGAGATGGTTAGACAGCATGCCCGAAGAACAACGGGCCGCGCTGCAGAAATACGAGGACGTGACGGTCAATCGCCGAGACGTGGTACAGGCCGCACGCAGAGAGCTGGGCTTGTATGTGCCGGTGGGGTCACGCTACCGGCGCGTGCTGCGCACAACAATCAAAGGTCAACAGTTTCCCCTGAACTGACTGCAGCTACTGAAGGTAGCCGCAACCACGAAACAGACGCCAGCATGGAAGACATTTCGACCGGCCATGCTCAGATGATGAAAGTCGCACTCTTAGAAGGAAGGTGGGGCTAATGCTAACGCCACTGCTAGCGGTGTTCGCGTTGCTGTCTCTCGCGTGGGCATTGCATGACGGTCATACCGCGCGCGAGCGCCAGAATCGGGACAAGCGCTGGAATAACTAGCGCTCCAACACCGCTCGTCACACGCTTCATCCGCTGCTAAAGCCGCCGATCCGGGGCAACTAATCGGGATCTCGTGACCAGCCGTGCAAGCATGCACGTGCAAGCATGCACCACGAACGGTGGTCATCTCGGAGAAACGCGCGAAGCTCATCCAGGGCATCGAATTGCGGCGCCATCGCGAAGCTTGAACCCAACGCGACCGCTGGGCGTGAGCCATCTTTGATGGCAACATCATTGAGTTATGGCCGACTATCCGATGTATTTCGGACGCGGAAGCATACTGGGCCGCATCAAGGATCGTAGAGTTGTCCCTTCGGCTGCCATCGACTT
>NZ_DATJYB010000497.1:0-7025 GCF_035499775.1 Mycobacterium sp.
GGCCAGGCGCCGGGAGGTGGCAGGGGTGCCGGCCCGGGAGGCGGAAATGGCGCGGGTGCCGCTGGTGGCGCGGGCCTCATCGAATGCAGCCGTGCCAACTCGCGACGGTGGCGTTCGGCGAGCACGGCGGCAAGCACCAACTGCGGTGGGGTACCGGGTGGCGGCGGCGGGGCGATGTGGGAGACCACGTCGCCGGCGATCCGGTAGGCCATCTGGTCTCGCAGCCTGGGATCGAGTTCTGCTGCCCGGGAAAGGAATTGGCGTGCCACCTCGGCCTGGCCGGGGCTCAGGCCGGACAGCTGCAGCGACGAGGCCCACCACGCCAGCTGCGGTGGCATCATCGGCGGCGGCGCCATCCGGGGTCCGCGCTCGTTGACCACGATGGTGCCCGCGAAGATATCCCCGATGCGCTTGGCCTTCGGCGAGAGCATGCTGCAGATCACCGCGGGGCTGCCGACCAGCATCCATATCTCCACCACCGACGCCAACGCTCGAAACAGCGCCTGCCGGAAGCGTTCTGGGCCGCCGTCGTCGGACACCACCCGCAGCCCCATCGCCATCTTGCCCAACGACCGGCCACGCGTAGCGGTCTCCATCCCCAACGGATATCCGACCATCACCAGCACCGTGAAGATGAGCAGGATGGCGGCAGCCCACGCGCTGTCGAACTGAGTCAGGGTGAGCGCCCACAGCACCGCGCCGATGATGTAGGCGACGACCATCGCCAACAGATCGATCACCGCGCTCACGACTCGTACCGGCAACTGGGCGATCTGCACGTCCAGCACCACGGCATCGCCGGTCACCACCTCCGACATAACACCGAACGGTACATGGTGAGGCTGGGTGCTTGAGTAGGCTGCGCAGGGTGGATGTCGACGCATTTGTGCTGACTCACCGCAGTACCTGGGAGCGGCTCGACCAGTTGATCAAGAGACGTCGGTCGCTGAACGGCGCCGAAGTCGACGAACTCGTCGAGCTCTATCAGCGGGTGTCCACGCATCTGTCGATGCTGCGGTCGGCGTCGTCCGACTCGTTGCTCGTCGGGCGGCTGTCCAGCCTGGTCGCGCGCGCACGCGCCGCGGTCACCGGCGCACACGCGCCGCTGACCAGCACGTTCACCCGTTTCTGGACGGTGTCATTCCCCGTGGTGGCCTACCGCTCGTGGCGCTGGTGGCTGGCGACGGCGGTGGTGTTCTTCGCCGTCGTGACGGTGATCGGTTTCTGGGTAGCCGGTAATCCCGAGGTGCAGGCCGCCGTCGGAACGCCAAGCGAAATCGACGAATTGGTCAACCACGACGTCGAGTCGTACTACAGCGAGCACCCCGCCGCGGCGTTCGCGCTGCACGTCTGGCTGAACAACTCGTGGGTGGCCGCCAGGTGCATCGCGTTCGCGGTTGTCCTGGGACTGCCGATCCCGTTGCTGCTGTTCAACAACGCCGCCAACGTGGGCGTCATCGCCGGCCTGATGTTCCAGGCCGGCAAGGGCGGCCTGCTGCTGGGCCTGCTCCTTCCGCATGGACTGCTGGAGCTGACGGCGGTGTTCCTGGCCGCGGCGGTCGGGATGCGGCTGGGGTGGTCGGTGATATCGCCGGGCGACCGGCCGCGCGGACAGGTCCTCGCCGAGCAGGGCCGTGGGGTGGTGTCGGTCGCTGTCGGGTTGGTGGCCGTGTTACTGGTCGCCGGGTTGATCGAAGCGATGGTGACACCGTCGCCGTTGCCGACATTCCTTCGGGTGGGTATCGGAGTCGCCGTCGAGGTGGCGTTCTTGTGGTACGTCGTGTACTTCGGCCGGCGCGCGGTCAAGGCCGGGGAGACCGGCGATATCGATGACGCGCCCGACGTAGTCCCGACCCGCTAAAGCAGATTGCTCGTCTCCTCCTCAGGCCGCTGCGCGCCCTGCATCGTCGCCGAGCTAAAGCCGCCCGGTGGCTTTCATCGCCAGATAGCGGTCGGCGAGCGCGGGCGCGATATCGGTGGGAGGTGCGTCGACGACTTCCACCCCGCTGCGGCGCAGTCGCGAGGCGATCGCACGGCGGTCGTTGCGGGACCGTTCCGCGGCCGCCGCGTCGTACACCGCGGCCGGATCCGTACGCGCGACCGCCATCTCGTCGACCCGCGGGTCGGCGACCGCCGCGATCAACACGTGGTGTTTGCCCGACAACTGCGGCAGAACGGGCAGCAGGCCCTCGTCGAGAGCGGTCGCGTTCAGGTCGGTCAACAGCACCACCAGCGACCGTCGCCGGGTGCGCCGCGAAATCGCGGCCACCATTGCGCGCCAATCAGATTCGACAAGCGCGGGTTGCAGCGGGGCCATGGCATTGACCAGCTGGGCGAGCAGTTCGGTGCGTGACGCGCCAAATACGCCGGCCCGGGTCAACCGGTCGTGCGCGAGGAAGTCGACGTTGTCGCCGGCCCGCGACGCGAGGGCGGCCAGCAGCAGCGCGGCGTCCATCGACCAGTCCAGTCGCGGCCATCCCGCCGGGTCGGCCGCAGTCGGGTCGACGCCGACGCGGCCCGCCGCCATGCGGCCGGTATCGACCACGATCACCACCCGCCGGTCGCGTTCGGGTCGCCAGGTACGGACCAGGACGTCGGCTCGGCGCGCGCTTGCCCGCCAGTCGATCGAGCGCACGTCGTCGCCGACGACGTACTCGCGCAGCGAATCGAATTCGGTGCCCTGACCGCGTATCAGCGTCGGCAGCAGCCCTTCGATCTGCTGCAGCTTGGCGAGCCGCGACGGCAGGTGCTTGCGGGACAGGAACGGCGGCAGCACGCGGACCTGACCGGGCACCTGTTGCGAACGCTGCCGTCCCGCCAACCCCAACGGCCCGATCGATCGGGCGGTGACCGCGGCGGCGCGCTGGTCGCCGCGACGGATCGGCCGCAGCCTGGTGTCGACGTGCTCGCGCTGCCCGGCGGGGATGACGACGGCGTGGGTGCGCGGCTCGGCGCGGGTGCTGGGCGGCCAGGCATCGCGGATCTGGCCGCGGAAACGACGGCGCCCGTCGTTGTGGACCAGCAGGCCGACGGTCACCGGCTGGGCCAGTCGCACCGAGCTGTCCGGCGAGCGGGTATAGCGCAGTCTGCGGGTGCTCGCCGCCAATCCGACATCGACGGCCACCAGTATCGCCAGCGCCACCAGCAGCGTGACGAAAGCCTTTGCCGGCCAGGGTGACAGCGTGATCGGCAGGACACAGATCAGCGCCACCAACCCGGTGCGCCCGGTCAGGATCACTAGCGGGGCACCGGGACCGACGCCAAAATTCCCTCCAGCACACCGTCGGGTGTGGCGCCCTCCAGTTCGGCTTCGGGGCGCAACATCACCCGGTGTCGTAGCGTCGGGCGGGCCATCGCCTTCACGTCGTCGGGAGTGATGTAGTTGCGGCCGGACAACCACGCCCAGGACCGGGCGGTGCCGAGCAGCGCGGTGGCCCCACGCGGCGACACCCCCAGCTGCAGCGCGGGGGAGGAACGGGTGGCCCCGACGATATCGACGATGTAGCCCAGCACCTCATCGGCGACCAGGACCTGGCGTACCGCCTCCCGGGCCGCCGCCAGCTCGGCCGGCCCGGCCACCGCTCTGATCGCGGACAGATCGCGGGGATCGAATCCGTGCGCGTGCCGGTTGAGGATGGCGATTTCGGCGTCCCGTGGCGGCAGCGTCACATTCAGCTTGAGTAAAAAGCGGTCGAGTTGGGCTTCGGGCAGCTGGTAGGTGCCTTCGTATTCGATCGGGTTCTGGGTGGCGGCGACGATGAACGGATCGGGCAGCGGTCTGGGCTCGCCGTCCACGCTGACCTGACGCTCCTCCATCGCCTCGAGCAGTGCCGCCTGGGTTTTCGGCGGGGTGCGGTTGATCTCGTCGGCCAGCAGCAGATTGGTGAACACCGGACCCGGCCGGAAGGTGAAGGCGGCGGTGCGCGTGTCGTAGACCAGCGAACCGGTGACATCGCCGGGCATCAGGTCGGGGGTGAACTGCACGCGCTTGAATTCCAGCTGCAGCGCCGCGGACAGCGACCGCACCAGCAGTGTTTTGGCCACTCCCGGAACACCTTCCAGCAGCACGTGACCGCGACACAGCAGCGCGATCACCAAACCACTGATCACCCCGTCCTGGCCGACGACGGCCTTGGCGATCTCGGCGCGAAGCGCCATGAGTGCGCCGCGCGCCGATTCAGCCAGCGGGGCCTGGGCTTGGGGCGTGGAGGAGGCTTGGGGCGCGGAAGAATACTGTGTCACGAGTGAGTGACCTGCCTTTCGATCTCGTCGAGCGCACGGGCAAGTTGTAGCAGGTCGTGGTCGGTTGCCGGGACGGGGCCGAACAGTTGGTAAGAGACGTATCGCTCGTCGGCTCCGCTACGCGCGGCGACGGCCGACACCACAGCGGGCGCCGGCGCATTGGGGCCCAGGCCGATTCGGGGCAGCAGCCGCTGCAGTGTCGCGGTGCGCAACGCCTCGGCGGCTCGATCGCGCGCCCGGCGCGATCTGTACAACCGGCCGCGGCCCTCGACGGTCTCCGATGCGCGCACCACGACGGGCAACTCCTCGGCCACCAGGGGACCGATCCGGCGGCCCTTCCACAGGGCGACCAGGAGCACCACCAGCCACAGTTGCCAGATCATCCAGCTCACATTGTCCGGAATCAAGTCGGAAAGTGATGTGGGGGAGGACCTTTCACCCTCGACCTGGTCCGGCGCGAACCAGATGAGCCGGGCCCGGGCGCCCGCGAGGTTCATCGCCAGCGCGGCGTTTCCCTCCTGCAACAGGTTCTCGTTGGTCATGAAGTCGGAGCTGCCCACCACGGTGGTGGTGTGGTCACCGTCGCGATAGCGGACCAACATCCCGCCGTAGCAGCGGGTCACTTCGCGGCCGTCTTTGAACCGGTAGGCGGTGCTTGCTCCGAATTGTACTGAACCGGCCCGAACCGCCTCCCGCAGAGTGCAATTCGGGTCGCTGTTGAATTCGGTGCCGGGCGCCAGGTGTAGACCCGGCGACAGCGCCTCGCGGGTTCGCGAGGTCGGCTCCACCAGGAGCCGGTCGCCGGGCAGGCTCGCCAGCCGTTCCAGCAGCGTGCGGTCGGCCAAGTACTGGCTCTGCGCGACCAGGATCAGCGTGTCAGGGCGCGCCGCCCGTTCGACGTCGCCGACGCGGTGGGCCACGATGACCTCGACGCCGCCGTCACGCAACAGTGTCACCAGCGCGTGGGCGCCGTTGGGGCTGGTGGATTCGGCATCCATCCGGCCGCCGGGCCGCGGTGCGGTCAAATAGGCGCCGATCGCGCCCACCACCGCGAAGAGGACGACAATGAGCAACACCGTGCGCCACAACCGCCAGCGCCGCTTGGCCGTACCGGTCGCGGGTGCGGGAGGTGGTCCCGAAGCGGTTGCCGTCACCGGATCTGCGCCCATGAGTCGGCCGGGGCATGGTGCGCGGCCGCCGGTGAGGCGACAGTCGATCGCGACCGAAGGTGGTCGTCGAGATCGGCGATCATCTGGTAGGCGGCCGGGGTTCCGGGCTGCTCGCCGTAGGTGACGTCGTTGAACGCCGTTGCCGCTTGCGATAATTCGTCCGCCAGGTGCGGCAGCGCGACGCCGGCGTCGCGGGCCAGCTCGTTGGCGGTGCGGCCCGGGGTCGGGTTGAGCACGCCGGCCTCTTCCAGCTCGCGGGCCACCGCGCGCAGCCGGTGCCGAATCGCTGCGGCCCAATTCCCTTCCGCCGCATAGCCTTCAGCGGTGGCACGATGCTGGGCCGCGGTGAGCTGGGTGGCTTCGAACAACTGGGAGTCGCCGCGGCGGTTGGTGCGCAGTGTCTTCCGCGCGACGTGTACGGCGATCACCACGGCGACCGCCAGCAGGATGAGCAACACCGTGGTGGTGAACCAGCCGCCTGGTACGTGCGAACTCGCCTCCAACATCCGGTACAAGATGTGGTTGATCCAATGGCCCACCTTTTCGCCCAACGATGGGTGCGGGTAGATCGGTTTGTTGAGCTCGTCCTGCGCGAGCTGATGTGCACCATCGCGGTCGATGTCGATCGAAGGCATGGTCAGTCAGTTCCTCAAACCGGCCGGGTCAGCCACAGGTTGTCGGTGGACTCGCCGGGGGTGGGCCCGCCCGCGGCCCCGCTCTGCAGCACCAGGTCGAACGCCTCCGCGCGCATCCGGCGGTCGGTGTAGAGCAGCACGGTGACTCCCGCGCTGAACGGCGAGGTGACGATCTGGCCCAACGCCGTGCCGATGGACGAGATGGTGGTGGCGAGGATCACCATGCCGATCGACGATGGCTTGATCAGCATTATCTGGCCAGCGAAGGCGAACGGTGCCCCGACCGCCCCGGCGATAATGCTCGTCACCAGATAGGTCAGCAGCCAGATCCCGAACACTCGCCAGAAGCTGTTTCGGATCAGCGCGAAGGACCTGCTGATGGCATCGAAGACGGGAAGCCTCTCCAGCACGATCAGCACCGGAGCGAACAACAGCGCGATGTACAGGTAGATCAACAGTGCGATCACGATGAAGAACAGCGCGAGAATCACCAGGATGGACACCGCTACATTGCCGATGGCGACCACGCCGGCGATGATCACCACCACCAGCCCGCCAAGAGCCGCCACAGCGGCCCCTTCCAGCAGCGACAGGCCGAGCAAGGCCAGCAGCCGGCCACGAATCCTGGCCCACGCTTCACCAATGGTGATCGGCGACCCGAACACCGCCCGCCCGATGATGACGGTCAGCATGCCGGACAACAGCATGCTGCCCAGCCAGACGACCAGAAGACGGGCGACGAGACCCAGCATCACGCTGCCCGCGGTGGCCGCGGAAAGTGCCGTCTTCGGATCGGAGCCCATCCGGGTGGCGGCCGCCAACGGTCCCAGTGTGGCGGCGGTGGTGATGATCTGCATGACCAACACCACCGCGGCCGTCAGTCCGAGCGTCGCCTTCGGATTGGCCCGGATGTAGCCGACGGCTCCATTGAAGATGTCGCTGAGGCCCAATGGTCGCAGTGGGATGATCCCGGGTTTGG
>NZ_DATJYB010000498.1:0-8095 GCF_035499775.1 Mycobacterium sp.
CGGGGACGTTCATGGACTACCTGATCCCGACCACGATGGAGATCCCCGAGATCGAAATCCACCACATCGAGACGCCGACGGACATCGCCTACAACTATCGAGGCGTCGGTGAAGGGGGCATGATCGGCGCACCGGCGGCGATCACCAACGCGGTGGAGGATGCCCTCGCCGACCTCGGCGTCCGGATCACCGAACAGCACCTGCCGCCGACCAGGATCCTCGAGCTCGCAGGCGTCATCCCCGAGCGCACCGACCCGAGATGACCTCGATCAGATCGTTCAATGCGTTCAGGTTGTGACCCTCGATGAATTCGTCGATGTGCGGCAGAGCTGCGGCCATACCCCGGGCCAGGGGGGCGTAACCAGGCGACGCCTTGAGTGGGTTGACCCACACCACCTTGTGAGCCACGCGCGACAGCCGCGCCATTTGATCGGCGATTACGCTCGGGTCGCCCCGCTCCCAGCCATCAGAGAGGATGACTACGACGGCGCCACGAGACATGCCCCGCATCCCCCACGCATCGTTGTAGTCGCGCAAACTGTCCCCAAGTCGAGTGCCCCCAGACCAGTCGGGCACCACAGCGCCCGCGCGACGCAATGCTTGATCGGGGTCACGGGACAACAGCTCCCGCGTCAGCCGGGTCAGGCGTGTTCCCATGGTGAAGGCCTCCACGCGCCCGCGGCCGGCCACCGCCGCGTGCATGAACCGCAGTAGCGCCCGGGAGTACGGGTCCATCGAGCCGCTGACATCACACAGCAAAACAAGCCTGCGGGGTTGCAGGGTCGGCGCGTACCAGGCTCGGCGGATGGGCTCTCCACCGGTGCGCAAGGCACCGCGCACAGTGGCACGGATGTCAGGCTGCGGATGCCTTGGGTGCCTCTGCCGCTTGGCGGGCCGCCGCCGCCTGCTGCGTCGCATCGCCGCTGTCGCACGAAGATCGGCCATCAACCGCTGCGCATCGGCGAAGTCTGCTGCTGTGTATTCGCCAAAGTCCTTGCTGCGCAGAACCTCTACCGGGCTATAGCGAACGACGGTCGTGGGTGCTCGGCTCGGGTGCTCAGCGTCGTCTTCGGTTTCCGGCTCTGGGTCGTCGTCGACCCTCTCCTCTGTGGCTATCGCGGCGAGACGGGCATCCGGCGGTTGGTGGAGCCAGACCGAACGGAATACGCGATCGAAGGTGTCGATGTCCTCCGGCCGCTTGACCAGAACGGCACGCCCCGCCCAGTACAGGCTGTCACGATCGGCCGGGTCAAGCTCGCTCAGGGCCGACACGAAGAGCGCGACCGAGCCGGTGGGAACGGCCATGTCCTCGGCGCGTAGGCGGCGTGCGAACATCACCGCAAGCCGGTCCGCGCTGTCATACATCGTCGTCGGCCACCCGCAGCAAGGTGTCCAGCCCTGCCGCCCTTGCCTTTTCGATGTCTTCGCGATACTTCAGCACCCAGCCGAGGGTGTGCTCGATCTCAACGTGGGCCAATTCCGGCTCGCCCAGTTCAGCCAGTGCTCGGGCCCAATCGATCGTTTCGGCCACTCCGGGGGGCTTGTAGAGGTCGAGTCCCCGCAACGCCTCGACGGCGGCCGCGACCCGCCGTGCCAGCCGTTCGCTTGCCTCGGGCACGCGCAGCCGCACGATGGCCACTTCTCTGTCGATGCCGGGATGCTCGACCCAGTGATAGAGGCAGCGGCGTTTGAGGGCGTCGTGCAGGTCACGGGTGCGGTTGGAGGTCAGCACCACTAGCGGCGGCACCTCGGCCACGAAAGTTCCGAGCTCCGGTACCGTCACCGCGAAATCAGACAAGATCTCTAGCAGGAACGCCTCGAACTCGTCATCGGCACGGTCGATTTCGTCGATGAGTAGCACCGGCGGGGGGCCATCGCGGTTGTCGAGGGCTTGTAGGAGTGGTCGCCGAACGAGGAATCGCTCGGAGAAGAGTTCATCTTCAGCAGCCGCCACAGCCTCTGCGCCACGCGTTTCCGCGGCCTTCAGGTGCAGCAACTGGCGGGCGTAATCCCATTCATAGACCGCCTGCGACACGTCGATGCCTTCGTAGCACTGCAGGCGCAACAGCTTGGCGCCGGCCAAGCGCGCCAGGGTTTTGGCAACCTCGGTTTTGCCCGCCCCGGCCTCACCCTCAAGCAGCAACGGGCGGCGTAGCCGCATGGCGAGATGAATGGCCGTGGCCAGACCCTCGTCGGCGAGGTAGCTGAAGCGGGCGAGGTCTGCTTTGAGCTGGCGGACCGCGTCGGTCGTCACGGGTGCACCTCCTGACATGCTCCGAACGATCCGCCGTGCGAGATCGCGCACATACTGCGGACTCTACGAAGCGACGAGGCCGTCGCGCTGTCTTATCCGAAAACATCGGCTCGATGCGAGCGATATCTACCGCGGCGTCAATGACGACGACACGGGTTGGTGGAATATTTGCATTGCTTGTCTGCCCAAGCAGGCGCCTATCTTGGATATGCACTAATCGTCACTTACGCATGCCTGCTGTGGGAACGGATTTCACTTTGTTAAGCGTCGCTTTGCGAGTTGGGGCGTTGCTCGTTGCGGTGATGCTGTCCCTGGCGGGATGTAATAGTAGCCACGTGGGTGCACCAAACCCGAGCAGTAGTCACGTGGGTGCACCAAACCCGTTGGGCCCCTGCGAGATCGTGCCCAATGGCACACCGGTGCCCAAGACGGCACCCGAAATCGCAACTAGCTACCGCAGCAACATGACCGTGGTGCAGACCACTCGCTATGCGGTCGCGACCGCCAATCCGCTGGCGACTCAGGCTGCCTGTCGAATATTGCGCGACGGTGGTACCGCCGCGGACGCCCTGGTGGCGGTGCAGGCGGTGTTGGGGCTGGTCGAACCGCAGTCTTCCGGGATCGGCGGCGGCGGTTTTGTCGTGTACTACGACGCCCCGACCGGCTCGGTCCAGGCCTACGACGGCCGCGAGGCCGCCCCGGCGGCCGCCACCGAGAATTACCTCCGCTGGATCAGCGACGTCGACCACAGCGCACCCAGACCTACCGCGCGGGCCTCGGGACGGTCAATCGGCGTGCCGGGCATCTTGCGAATGCTCGAGATAGTGCACAACGAGCACGGACGGACAGCCTGGCCAGACCTCTTCGGCCCCGCAGTCGCGTTGGCCGACAACGGTTTCGACATCAGCCCCAGGCTGGCCGAGGCCATCACCGACTCGGTGGCGCGACTGCGTGTCGACCCACCGGCACGCGGATATTTCCTCAATCCCGACGGCAGCCCGAAGGCCTCGGGGACTCGGCTAACCAACCCCGCGTACGCAAAAGCCTTGGCCGCCATCGCCTCCGCCGGTGCGAGCGCCTTCTATGCCGGCGACATCGCGCACGACATCGTCGCGGCGGTGCGCGACCAGTCGGCTGGTCGGACGCCAGGCCAGATGACACCCGACGACCTGGCGGGCTACGTCGCCAAGAAGCGCGAACCCTTGTGCACGACATACCGCGACCGAGAGATTTGTGGCATGCCGCCACCCTCGTCGGGTGGCCTCGCGGTGGCAGCTACGTTAGGCGTCCTTGAGCACTTCCCGATGAGCAACTACCGGCCGGGCGACGTCGACCTCAACGGGGGTCACCCCAACGTGATGGGCGTTCACCTGATCTCTGAGGCGGAGCGGCTGGCCTACGCCGACCGCGACAAATATGTCGCTGACACCGATTTCGTTCAGCTGCCCGGCGGCTCGCCCAATACGCTGGTTGACCCGGCGTATCTGGCCGGCCGCGCCTCCCTGATCTCGCCCGAGCACAGCATGGGCAGCGCCAGGCCGGGCGATTTCGGCACGCCAACGGATAACCCGCCGCGGGTGCCCGAACACGGCACCAGCCACGTGAGCATCGTTGATTCTTACGGCAATGCGGCCGCGATGACGACGACCGTGGAATCGCCATTCGGCTCCTTCCACATGGTCGACGGGTTCATCCTCAACAACGAGCTCACCGATTTCTCCGCCGAGCCCCGCGCGACGGACGGGTCAGCGGTGGCCAACCGGGTCGAGCCCGGAAAACGGCCGCGCAGCACCATGGCACCAACGCTGGTGTTCGATCGCTTGCCAAGTGGACAGCATGCCCGGGGTGCACTGAGTGCGGTGGTGGGCTCGCCCGGCGGCTCGTTGATCATCCAATATGTCGTGAAAACACTTGTGGGGCTGCTGGATTGGGGCCTGAACCCCCAGCAGGCGGTGTCCATGGTGGATTTCGGCGCCGAAAACACACCGGAAACCAACGTCGGCGGCGAGCATCCCGCGATCAACACCTCCGACAACGGCGAGCACGACCCGCTGGTGCAGGGCCTGCGCGCACTAGGACATCAGATCAACCTGGAAGAGGCAATCAGCGGACTGTCGGCGATCGCCCGCAGCGGGTCGAATTGGGCCGGCGGCGCCGACCCGCGCAGCGAGGGCGCGGTGATGGGCGGCAGCGGATGAGAGCGGGTTCCGGCTCGTCGCGTCCGAGAGAAACGGCCTGCCGCGCCTACAAACGCGACAGGCGGGTCGTTTTGCGCCCACCGGCAGCACCCCTAGCCCGCAACGCGATACGAGTGAGGGAAGCTATTCAGACACTCCAGGATCCGAAATATCATCTCGCTAAGCGGGGTTGGCGAAAACCGGCCGCTCCCCAGACATTCCAGCGACCACGGCAGCGATCTGGTTAGGCGTGCCGATCAGCCCGGTCTGCAGAACTGATTCGCGCGCAAGAGCAGTCGCGGGGTCGTTGCTGGTCCAGGTTCCGTTGTACAGGCACTTCGCGGCGCGGATGGCATCCGGTGACTTCAGGGCGATCTCGTCGGCGAGCGCCAGCGCCGCTGACAGCGGATCCGCCGCCGTGCGAGTGACCAAACCGAGCTCGCAACCCTCGCTGCCAGAAACGATGCGGCCAGTGAACGTCAACTCTTTCGCAACGTCGATCGGCAGCAGTCTCGGCAACGTCTGCGTGATAGCCATGTCGGGAACGAGTCCCCACTTGATCTCCATGATGCTCAGCTTCGCGTCCGGCGCGGCGATCCGGATGTCTGCGCCCAGCGCGATCTGCAGACCGCCGCCGAAGCAGTTGCCGTGGATCGCAGCGATGACGGGCGCCGGTACCAACGACCAGTCGTAGGCCACGCGCTGAGCAAGGTTCGCCGGCCGGTCCTCGTCTCGGACCAACAGAACGCCCGTGCCACCCTCACCGCCCATGAAACTTGCCACGTCCAAACCAGAGCAGAAGCTCTTACCCTCACCGTGCAAAACGACCGCGCGGACCGATGCATCACCTGCCAGCTGCTCTGCGGCATCCACCAAGGCTTCGAACATTGCTTGGTCGAGGGCATTGTGCTTGTCGGCGCGCACCATCGTCGCCGTTGCCACGCCGTTGTCGGCGATCCGCACCCGGACCCTGTCTTCGCTCATGAGGAGCAACCTATCGCGCCGTGACCTGATCAAATTTTGTGGCAGCGGCAACCACCTTGGCATCTACTTCGCCGTCCGTCTACCCGTCGCTCATCGAGAACCAGTGGGGCGATCCATTGCGCGCCGAAGCGGATCGTCGGAAAGGAGTTACGCCCAAGGACGTTAACGATAGGTAAATTTGCGCCGTCGTCATCGGCACCGGCGGACACCGCGTCGTGGTGCGTTGGATGACCAAATGCATTGCGGCGCGGGCGCATCCGCACGAGGCATCCATGCGATGATATCGGCCGTCGAGTCCGCTGTGGCCATCTTCACCACCTTTCGCGCAGGTCACACGGCGTGCCGCACCGCCGGCGCACGCGCATACTTGAGACACTCCGGGAATTGCCACGAGGAGTAGCCCGTGCCCAGCACCGCCGCTGCGAGCGTTTCCGGCACGCACGTGGCTGCCGAGCGGTTGGAGCCCTTGAACAACGAGCGGTCCGTCCCGTCGCTTTTGTGCGCCAGGCGGGATCAATCGTGAGAGTGCGAGAGGTCGCGCCGCCGAAGCGGGTCATGGTGGTGGCGATCCTGGTCTCGATGGTCGCCTTCCTCGATGGCACCGTCGTGAATCTGGCCCTGCCGGCCACAGCGCGTGACATTGGCGGGGGCGTGTGCTTACAGCAATGGGTCGTTGACGGCTACCTGCTGGCGGTGGCCGCCATGGTGCTGCCGGGAGGTGCGATCTCCGATCTGTTCGGACGAATACCGGTGATGCGCTTCGGGCTGGCGGCATTTGGGGCGGGCTCGTTGGTCGCGGCCACTGCGGGTACCCCGGCGGTGCTGATCGCCGGGCGGGTCGTCCAGGGGTTGGGCGGCGCGTTTCTGGTGCCCGGCTCGCTGGCGCTGATCAATTCGACGTTCGACCGAGCAGACCGGCCTGTCGCGATCGGATCCTGGACGGCGTTTACCGGTGCCGCTCTCGCGCTGGGGCCGATACTGGGTGGACTGATCGTGGACTTCCTGAGCTGGCGCTGGATCTATATTTTGCCGGCGATCCCGATGGCCATCGGTTTTGCCCTGACGTTTTGGCTGCACCCGATGCCGAGGCCATCCCAACGCGCTCCCCTAGACGTCGCAGGCGCCGCAATGTCGGCGCTCGGACTGGCCGCCACGGTGTATGCCTTGATCGAATCGGGTCGGCGCGGATGGGACGACTCCCTCGTTAAGGCTGCGCTGATCGTCGGGGTCACGGCATTGGTGGCGTTCGTGAAATGGCAGCGCCGCGCCCCCCACCCGATGGTGCCGCTGGGCCTGTTCACCAGCCGCAACTTCAATGGCGCCAATCTGGTCACCGCGTTCGTCTACGGCGGAATCACGATGAGCTCACTGGCCATCGCTCTGTACCTCCAAGAGGTCGTCGGGTACTCGGCGACCGCCGCGGGTCTGATTACCTTGCCGACCCCGATCATGTCGATGCTGTTCGCCCGCCGCGTCGGCGGCATGGCCGCACGGATCGAACCCCGGATTTTCCTGATGACGGGTCCGGCGCTAGCCGGGTTGGGGCTGCTGCTGATCCGCCCCGCCACTCACGGATTCGACATTGTCACGGACGTAATACCAGGCAGGATCGTGCTCGCCATCGGTATGGTGCTTGCCGTCACACCCCTGACCGCGGTCTACATGTCCTCTGTCAAGTCCGCGCACAGCGGAGTCGCCGCCGCGATCCAAAACGCGATGGGCCGGACCTCGACGCTGATCGCTGTGGCATGTGTGGGACTGATCGCTGCCGGCACACTCACCGATGCCAGTTTCACCCGGCTGCTGCAGGTCAGCGCGCTGTTGTTCTTTGTTGGCGCGGTCATCAGCGGCGTCGCATTCAGAAATCCGGCCGTTGCCGCTGGGCCCGTCACCGCTGAGCCCGTGCCCGCTGAGCCCGTTGCCGCTGAACTCGTCGCCTCGGTGCCGCTGCCGCTGTGGGGCCCAACCTACTCCGAGCAGCCGCAACTGGCGCCGGGCGCGCCAGCGCGAATACTTGAGCGCGACCCGACGCGCTTCCAGTGTCCGCGTGGACACCCATTTGCAGTCAGCTGCAGTCTTGCATGTGACTGCAATCCACCGCTCATGTGATCGAGCGCGAATCGAGGGCGCGATTGCCGGTGCAACCCGTTGCCGGATCAACCTCGCCCCCGAGCACGGCCTGAATCGGCAGCTTCGAACGGGCCGAGATCAGCGAATCAGGCGGACTTCGATCGGCAAATCGAGTTTCTGCCATGCACGGTCAGCGGTCATGACGATCGCAGGCGCACTCCGGATGGTCAGTGCAAGGCAGCATCGGTCGCCGAGTGAAAGTTGTCGTCCACCCTTGATGGAACGAAGAGCGCCGGCAAGCTCCGCGTCATCGGCTGTCAATGGTTCGATGTTGACACCAGCGGCGACTAAGAGTTGGCGTACTTCTGCGGGGTTGATCTGCGCATCGACTAGCTTGCCGATCACCTCGGCGAGATTCGTTGTGCCGATTGTCGATTCGGCCATCGCGTTGGCGACCACGTCGGCTCCGGGCTCATCGTGAAACAACGCCAGAACAGCGGAGGCGTCGAGAATCATTCGCTGCGCGCCTCGGCGCGCCGTTCTGCCAGCAGCTCTTCCACCAAGGAACGATTCACCGCGCGGTCGCGCCCTAGCGACCGTAGTTCGTCGA
>NZ_DATJYB010000499.1:0-11726 GCF_035499775.1 Mycobacterium sp.
ATGTACGTTCCCCGAATACGGCCAGCGCAGCACGATCCGCATACCGGCTTTCTGCGGGTCGCCCAATACCGTGTTGGCCTCGAAAGCACGCCCAGGCAACGTGCTCAGCGGCGCGCTGTTCGTCTGGCCGCCCTGCATGACGAAGGTGGCTTGAGTGCCGGTTGTCACCCCGTCGATCCGGGCGATGTAAGTGATGTTGTGCAGGTCGGCGCGCGCGGTTGCCGCCAACAACTGAGAGCCGGCCGCGATCACCGTCACGGCGATGGTTGGCATCCATATGTGCTGGCCAGGACGCATAACTGCGGAGAGCACGCCGCAGCGCCGGCTGACGGCCGGCGGCCGCGCGACATGTCGACTCACGGATCGCGTTGTCCGGCCAGCCGTTTGGGCACGTCGCCGTGGCAGGTCCGGATGGCGAGCGAGGCCGTCGACGTGGACGCAATTCGGCCCGGTACCGTCAATTCATGCCGTTCGTCACGGACATCCTCGGGCCGCGGGAGCCCATTGCTGAAACGCCGCCGCTCGCAGCGGGCCTACGCCGACGCACCAGCACCATCGACACGCATCTGGGCGAGGCGCGAGACTCTCTGGTCGACCTTCGGGCGCGCGACGCGGCAGCAGCCGGAGCGGACCGCGTCGACGTGCTCGGGGAGGTCCGTGCCAGTGCGCACCTGGTCGACAACGTCATCGACGACATCAGGTGCACGCCGCAGGACAGCCGGCTGGATGCGCTGCGCGGCTGCCGTGTCGGCCCGGGGTTCCGGTCGAAGGTCGGCAAGCTGCTCCCCGACGAAGTGCAACGGGCCAGTCTGCTTCATCTGCTGCTCGACGACTGGGTCGGTGCGGCGCTGGTGTCCGGATACGGCCTGCAGCATACGGCGATCACCATGGGTATCGAGCAGAAGCTGCCACCGGGTGTCGCCGACCGGATGGCCGGGATCTGCGCGGGTTTCGCGCCAGAGGCGTCGTTGATCGGCTATGCCCGGCGGCACGATGTCATTCCGACGGGTCGCGGACCGGTGGCGCCGCCGCTGGACGGGTTGCATGATGTCGAGCCGCTTCGATCGCGGGGGATGCGCAGGTTCCGCCGGCTCGATGTGTGGCCGGTGGAAACCGATTTGGAGGACTTCGACGCGCACTTCCGCGACTCCCACATGGACGACGACCTGGTCGAGACGATCGTGCACGAATACACGGTCGCCGGGACGGTCGACAAGTCGACACGGACCATCACGTCAGTGCGCGCCGAGGTGCGGGTGTTGCCGTGGCAGGAATGTCCCGGCGCCATCGGCAGCGCGGCGCGCGTCCGCGGCATGAGCCTCGCCGAGTTGCGCGACCGCGTCCGCGGTGAATTCGTGGGCACCAGCACGTGCACGCATCTCAACGACACGCTGCGGTCGATCGCCGACCTGGACGCATTGCTGGATCTTGCCGTTCGCTAGGGGCCGCCGTGCCAGTGCTCGATGCGGTGATGGTCGGGAGTGAATCCGTGTTTCACGCCCCACAGCACGGCCTGGGTACGGCTGCCGACGCCGAGCTTGCGATAGATCGTGCGGATGTAGGACTTCACGGTGTTGGGGCTCAGGTAGGTCAGCCGCGCGACGTCGGCGTTGCTCATGCCCTGGGTGATCAACGCTAGAATCTCCGCCTCGCGGTCGCTGAGGCCTTCACCGCGACCCGGCCAGTCCAGTCCCGGAGCACTGCGCGCCCGCGCTCCCACGTCGCTGACGACGACTTCGCCGGCATGCACGGCTTCCAGAGCGGCGACCAGCTCGCGGGCGGGCAGGGTCTTGGACAGATACCCGTGAGCGCCATGCTGCCGTGCGCTGTCGACCAGGTCGGGGTGAAAGTTCCAGGTGTACACCACAACTCGGTGTGCCCGCGGATTGGCAACCAGGACCCCGATCTCTTCGTGGTCGGATTCGGGCTGGGCGAACGAGTCGTATAGGACGATGTCGACCTCGTCTTTGACGGCCGTCGTGGAGTCGAGTTCTGCGATCACGATGCGGTCGCGGTAAGGCTCGAGCATGTTGGCCACGCCCTTCACGACGACGTCGTAGTCATCGACGAGCGCGACCGTGATCGGCCCACGGGCGGCAGGTGGTGGCGGCATGCCGCAGAGATTACCTCCCCAGGCATGCCGCAGAGATTACCTCCCTAGGGGTGTATTGCTACACCCCTAACGGGTGGTCGACTGGGACCAACGTCGGGGGTAACCGAATCATCACTGAAGAGAGAAGGCACATCATGATCGTTCTCGGCCTCATCCTGCTGGTCCTCGGATTTCTGCTCAAGATGTCGATCTTGTGGACGATCGGGATCGTCCTGCTCGTCATCGGCGCGATCCTGGCAGTCTTGGGCAGCACCGGACGCGCGGTCGGGGGCCGCCGGCACTATTTCTGACATCCCGCTGACTGACATCCCGCTGACCCCGGCTTTGTGCCGCACGTCACACAAACACGTTTGCGTGGGCGCCGCCCGGGTAATTCGACATAAGTAAGAGAGGAGCACGAAATGCCCATCTGGGAATGGATTTTGATTGCGGCCGTCGTCGTGATCGTGGTCGCGGCGCTGATCGTCGCGGCCGGCGTGCTCGGAAGTCGCAGGAAGACAGCGCGACTCAAGCAGCACTATGGCCGGGAGTACGAGCGTTTGGTCTTTGAGTCCGGAGACCAGAAGGCGGCCGAGAAGGAACTCACCGAGCGGGAACGCAAGCGGGACAAGCTCGACATCGTTCCGTTGACCCCTTCGGCCCTCTCGGATTTCACCACGCGCTGGCACCAGGTGCAGACCGGGTTCGTGGACAACCCGGGAACCGCCGTCGGCGTCGCCGATCGGCTGGTGACCGAGGTGATGCGCGAAAGGGGCTATCCCATAGACGATTTCGATCAACGGGCAGCTGACATCTCGGTAGATCACCCGCAAATCGTGGAGAGCTACCGCGCCGCGCACGGAATCCATCTGGCGCAGCAGCACAGTGATGTCAGCACCGAGCAGCATCGGGAGGCGTTTGTGCACTACCGCGCGCTGTTCGAGAAGTTGCTCGAGACGGCAAACAATTGACAACGCGGCATAGGAGGTAAAGAAATGACAACACGCGATCGCCCGATCGAGGTAACCGATTCATACGATGAGTCCCACGCCCCCGTCGCGGCCACCCCGAGCACGAACGACCAAGCGGCGCAACGGATTGCGGATGACCCGCAGACAACTCCGACCGAACCCATGCGTCCGACCGTTCGGCCGTCGAGCGAACCGGCGCCAGCCGTCGCGGACCAGCGGGTCGCGCCGGCCGACGGAGTTGCATACAGCGCTGAGGCTCCGGCGATACCGGCGGATCATCCGAGCGTGGAACACGAATCAGTAACGGAGGAAGACCTGTTCGCCGACGACGAGCTCGCGGAATTGCGTGCGCGGTGGGCTGGCGTGCAGGCGGGCTTCGTCGATGATCCCAAGGAGTGCGTCCAGAAGGCCGATGTCCTCGTCTCTGATCTGGTCGAACAGCTCACATCTGGTTTCGCTCAGGCGCGTTCGCGCCTCGAAGAGCAGTGGGCCCGTGGCGAGCAAGCGTCCACCGAAGACCTTCGCCTGGCCCTGATGCACTACCGCGAATTCTTCGAGCGACTGCTTGCGGTGTAACGCGTGTCGCCAACGTGCTCTGAGGGCCAGAAAAGCGCCGAATTTTCGCCCTCAGAGCACGTTGGACGACCTCTTTGAACTGGCAACAAGCGCCACGAATTTCCCAAGTCGAGCGGCCAGAATACGGTCTCAGGCATATCGTGTTAGCGAGCCGTATTCCGGGAGGCCAGCATGGAGGGCGTACCGTTCGGACGCTACCGCTTGATACAGGTTCTGGGCGCCGGCGGCATGGGCGAAGTCTGGCGGGCTCATGACACCGATACCGACCGAATCGTGGCCATCAAAGTGCTCCCCGCGTACTTATCCGGCGACGAGACATTCAAGGAGCGATTCCGTCGGGAAGCGCATGCCGCAGCACAATTGAACACTCCGCACGTGATCCCAATACATCACTTTGGGGAAATCGACGGCCGCCTGTACGTGGATATGCGCCTGATTGAGGGCCGCGACCTGCAAACGGCGCTGGAAGACGGCCCAATCGCTCCTGCGCGAGCGGTCCGCATCGTCGAGGGCGTGGCGAAGGCTCTACACGCTGCACACAAGGTGGGCCTGGTGCACCGCGACGTAAAACCGTCCAACATCCTCCTCGACGACGACGAGTTCCCCTACCTCATCGACTTCGGAATTGCCCGCAGTGCCAACGACTCCCGGCTGACCAAGACCGGCAGCATGATCGGCACCCTCCAATACATGGCTCCGGAACGGATGGGCAGCGGGCAAGAAGATGCGCGCGCGGACATCTACGCATTGGCCTGCGTCCTCTACGAATGCCTCACGGGCACTCCACCGTTTCCTGCTGACAGTCCGGAGCGGCTCATGATGGCGCACCTGAGGACTCCGCCGCCGCAACCGTCGAGTGCGACGTCCGAAGTTCCCGCGCAATTCGACACGGTGATCGCGACGGGCATGGCGAAAGAACCCGATCAGCGGTATTCAAGCCCGATCGAGCTGGCGGATGCCGCCCGCGAGGCGGTGACGGTGCCAATTCCCCGGCCAGCGCCGAGTCCTGCGCCAACGCCACCCCCGGCGCGGTCGAAACCCGGTCCTGCCATGGCGCCGGCGGTCGGCCAGGACAAGCCGTCGCAACCGCCCACCATATTGGCGCCCGCGGAGACCCAGCAGCGCCCCGAGACGCTTCCCGCTTACGCAGCACGAAGAGAACCTCCGCCCGCGACGGCGCCCGCGCACGAATACCCTCAATCACCGGCCGGCGGGCGCGGCATCAAGATCGGTCTTGGGATCGGCGCCACCGTTCTGCTTCTCGTCGGCGTTGCAGTCCCGTTGCTCGTGTCTGGTTTGCAGAAGTATCGGGCGGCGAACCTTGCGGGCTCCACGGACAGGAACCCCACGTTCATGTTTGGGCTCGCTTTGCTCGGCATTGCCGGGTTGATCGTTGCCGTCAGTTTGGTGACGCTGATCGCGAAGTCGACGAAGCGTGGGGTGAGGGCCGTCGTGGGAATCACCGTCGCTCTTCTCCTGAGCTTCGGTCTTGCCGCGGTCCTCATTGTCACGAAGGACCACAACAAGCACGAACACTGGCTGGGTTCGAACAGGGAGGGTTCGATCATCTTGAACCCGTGGTTCGTGATGTTGATCTTTGGAGTGATCTGTCTCGCTGTCGCCGCTGTTGTCATCGTCGCCAGCTTGGTGATTCGGATAGCAACTCTGGGCCGTCGCGCCGTCAGTTCAGGACAGCTGCAGAGCGGCTCCCGGTCGCCGGGGGAGTCCTTCTCACGCGTCGGAGCAGAGCGCCACGACACCAGCTCAAGCCGCTGACGATCGCTGTTCCCTCCCCCTGCCGGTACTCCTGGGGCGGATGTGACAGTAGAGCCGCAGGTGTCTACGCCGTCAACGCCAGGTGACTTCCATGCCGCTAACGGCCAGCCAGGCCGACAGGTCGTAACCGTGGCTGGCCAGGCCGTCGACGGCATGCACGGCGCGCCGCACCGCCCGCTCGGCGACGTCCGGAGCCAGCAATCCGTGCCGGACGGCGTCCAGCAGCTCGTCGATATCGGCCAGCTCCGCTTCCCGGCCGGTGCGGACCTCGATGTCCAGGTAATGGTCTTCGGAATGCCACACGTCCGGGCCGGGCGTGTATTCGCCCACGTCGAGGTAGAAGTCGTGGTCGCGTTCATGGCCAGGGTTGAAGTGAAAGACCGTGGCACGCAGGCCCAGTGATGGCAGCAACCACGACTCGAGGTAATGGAACTGGGCCCGCCCGGGCGTGGGCCGGGCAACGTAGAGCCCCCACGGCTGCACCACGTATTCGTCGACGCCCCGCACGATGCCCTTGGGATCGGTGTTGGTGCGGGCGGTCAGGTCGAACGTCTCGTGCTTCGGCGGATGGATGACGTCACGCCCTATCGCTTCAGCCGGATCTTCCAGCGCACGAAGCAGAAATAGAGCAGCGACAGCGCACCCAGCATCCCCATATCGAAGAACCAGACCTTCGGTATGTGCTCCCAGAATCGGTCTTGGGGAAGCACCGAGCCGGGCACCAGCGTCCGCAGGTCGACGGTCGACGCGGCCGCCGCGTACCCCCACCGGGTCGGCATCGCAAACGACAGCTGGTCGAGCCCGAGTCGTCCGGTCACCGGCACCATCCCGCCGCACAGCACCAGCTGTGCCATCACCGCCACCACGAACAGCGGCATGACCTGCTCGCTCGAGCGGACCAGCGCCGAAATGGCCAGTCCGAGCAGGGCCGAGGTCACGCAGGTCGCCGCGACCGTGCTGAACAGCTCGCCGGTGGCCGCCAGGGTGCTGTGGCCCATCACTACCGCTCCGCGACTGGGTGTGCTCTTGCCGAGCACCACGATCGACGTGATGATCGCCGCTTGTAGGATGGCGAAGCCGCAGAACACGGCCGTTTTGGCGAGCAGATAGGCGGTGGTCGACAAACCGACCGCCTGCTCGCGCTGGAAGATGGCGCGCTCGCCGACCAGATCGCGGATCGTCAGTGCGATTCCCATGAACGCCGCCGCCGGCAGCAGCAGGCTCAGGATCTGCGCGGACTCGTCGGGCGTGCCGGCGTGCTCCCCGGGCATGCGGAATCCGTTGGAGCCGGGAACCGTCAGCGCCAGCGCACCGAGGATGAACGGCAGCAGCGCCAGGAACACGAAGTAGGCACGGTCGGCGACCACCAGCCGGACCTGCCGCCGGGCGATCGTCGAGATCTGACGCCGCAGACTCGTGTGCACCGGCTTGCCCAGCTCGACGGGCTCGGTTCTGGGCACCGGGGTCTTCGACGGCGTCTGGTCCCGGGCCAGGAACCGACGGTTGGCCTCGTCGGGGTCGGCGCCCACCTTGGTGAAGATCTTGGCCCAGTTGGTGGTACCCATCGCGTCGCCGATGCGGTCCGGCGGCCCGCAGTAGGCCGTCTTCCCGCCGGGTGCCACCAGCAACAGCTGGTCGCAGATGTCCAGGTAGGACAGCATGTGCGTGACGACGATCACCACGCGGCCGGCGTCGGCCAACTGGCGCAGCATCATCATGACCTGGTGGTCCAGTGCGGGGTCCAGGCCCGACGTCGGCTCGTCGAGGATCAGCAGCGACGGTCCGGTGAGCAATTCGAGTGCCACCGATGCGCGTTTGCGCTGCCCGCCGGACAGCTTGTCGACCCTGGTGTCCGCGTGTTTCCTCAGGTCGAGTTCATCGAGTACCTTGCCGACGACGGTGGCGCGGTCCACTTTGCTGCTGTCGGGCGGCAGTCGTAGTTCGGCGGCGTAGCCCAGCGCCTGCTTGATCGTCAACTGGCGATGCACCACGTCGTCTTGCGGGACCATGCCGATCCTGCTGCGCAGCGATGCGTATTCGGCATGAATGTCGTGGCCCTCGAAGGTGACCGAGCCCGCGGTGGGGCGGGCGTAGCCGGCGATCAGCCGGGCGAGCGTGGTCTTGCCCGCAC
This sequence comes from Mycobacterium sp., assembly GCF_035499775.1. Lineage (GTDB taxonomy): Bacteria > Actinomycetota > Actinomycetes > Mycobacteriales > Mycobacteriaceae > Mycobacterium. The sequence continues at coordinate 7,547 of NZ_DATJYB010000499.1, forward strand.
CGGATCCGCCGATGACCGCGGTCAGCGTTCCGGGTCTGGCGGTCAGCGAGATGTCGTCGAGCAGTTGTTTGCCGCCGTCGACGCTGTACCTGACCCCGCGCACCTCGAGACCGCCGGTGCGGGTCTCGGCCTCGGCGCGGGGGACCAGGGTGCTGTTGGTGAAAACCATGTCGACGTTGCCGATGGTGACCACATCGCCCTCGGACAGGATCGCCGACCCGACCCGGGTTCCGTTGACGAACGTCCCGTTGATGCTGACGTCGCGGATCTCGGTGCCGAGCGGCGTCAGGCACAACGTCGCGTGTTCACGCGAGGCCAGGACATCGGAGATCACGATGTCGCTGTCCTTGGCGCGGCCTATGGTGACCGTGCCGGCCCCTTTTGGATGCTCGGGAGCGTCGGCGGAGCGCTGTGAGAGCCGTTTCACGAACCTCGTCGCGAGGTTCGACACGTCGCCCGGCTTGACGTCGATCAGGGTGAATTCCGCCGGTGCCTCAGACTTCGACGCCGGCGGAGCCGTCTGACCGGCGCTGACCACGGTGAGCTCTTCGGGCGGTGTGTGTTGCTTCCGGGGTGGCGCCGGCCGCCTTGGAGGCAGTTGTGGCGCCTTGCGCTGCCCCGACCCGGGACGCCTGGGCGGGGGCGGCTGCCGGGGCGCCGGTGCCGGCGCCGACGTGGGGCGGCCCCGGGGCGGGGTCCCGGCTTGGCCCCCATTCTGGCCGCGGGGCGGCGCGGGCGGCGGCTCCGGCGTCGTCGACCAAGACAGCGTCGGCGGTCCGGAATCATGCGCTGACCTGGGCCGCGGCGGCCGGCCGAGCTTTCCCTGCTGCGGTCCGATCTCGAAGGTCAGCCGCGGTCCTTGCGGATTCCCGACGTTGACGCTCTGGCCGTCGCGGATGTCGAACACGGGCATCCGGTAGCCGTTGACGTAGGTCCCGTTCAGCGAGCCGTTGTCGATCGCCAGCCATCGGCCCTGATCGAAGCGCAGGATCAGGTGTTCGCGGGAGATCCGCGGATCCGCGATGCGCAGGTCGGCGTGCGCGTCGCGTCCGACGACGACTTCGTGACCTGCGGCGAAGGACTGTTGGGACCCGTTGTGCCGGACTGTCAGCACGGGCGGGGCGGGTCGAGTCACTACTTCAGTATCGGCGTGTTGTCTGAGAGGGCTCCATTGGACTCGCCTGTGAAGCTGCTTTGTTTCAATTTGGCCACTCATAGCCGTTTCATAGCCTGCATCGGTCTAGCGCCCACCCGCATCGGGCATATTCGAACGGGATGGGGTTCCGGACATGGGGTTTCCGGGCTAGGGCTCCGGAACGTTTGGCATGCCGAGAAACAAGGGGGTGACGGCAGATGGACGAGCCAACAGGAGGTACCCGACGGCTGGGCGGGGGGCGGCGGCTGCTGTCCAACCCCGGTCTTGCCCGCGCCGCCGTGCGGGCGGGCTTCCAATCGCTGCCCTCGGCGACCGGGCAGCTGTTCCGCCGTGTCCCACCGGTGAGCTCGACCCCGAACGCGGACGCCGAGCAGGCCCCAGCCGAGGCGCAACGTGGCGAGGCCAGTGGTTCGCGCATCGCCAGCGGCGCGCCCTTTGCCGGATACACGATCCTGCGGCCGCTGGGCGCTGGCGGGATGGCCGAGGTCTACCTCGCGTTGCACCCCCGGTTGCCTCGTCGCGATGTGATCAAAGTCCTCGCCGAGGCGGTCACCGCGGACGGCGAGTTCCGCGAAAGGTTCAACCGGGAGGCCGATCTCGCCGCGACGCTCTGGCACCCGCACATCGTCGGCGTGCACGATCGGGGCGAATTCGACGGCCAGCTCTGGATTTCCATGGACTACGTCGAGGGCACCGACGCCTCGCGACTGGTGAAAGAGCGCTACCACGAGGGAATGCCGGTCGAGGAAGTCTGTGACATCGTGCAGGCCGTCGCGGGCGCGCTCGACTACGCCCACACTCGCGGCCTGCTACACCGCGACGTCAAACCCGCCAACATCCTGCTCGCTCATCCCGACGACGGGGAACGCCGAATCCTGTTGGCGGACTTCGGGGTAGCCCGCCACCTCGGTGACATCAGCGGAATCACCGAGACCAACGTCGCGGTCGGAACCGTCGCCTATGCCGCGCCCGAGCAGCTCACCGGCTCCAACATTGACGGGCGGGCTGACCAATACGCTTTGGCGGCAACGGCTTTCCACCTGCTTACCGGCGCGCCGCCGTTCCAGCATTCCAACCCGATCGCGGTGATCAGCCAGCACCTGCACGACGATCCGCCGCGGCTGAGTGATTTCCGCCCCGACTTGGATCACCTCGACGACGTGTTCTTCAAGGCGCTGGCCAAGAAACCCGAGGACAGGTTCGACCGCTGCCGAGGCTTCTCGGCGGCCCTCAGCGGGGAGTTGGACGACGTTGCCGGCGACCCGCGCATTTCGGCGCACAAACGCTCGCCAGGCCGCGGGCTCGCGACGCTGACCCACCGGTTTTCGTCACGAACCCGGTGGGCGACCGCTCTGATCTGCGCGGTGCTGATCGCCGTGGCGGCGACCTGGTCGATTCTGTACTCCTTCCAGCCCGACAGCGCTCCGCCCAACCCGGCACTCGCGTCGAGACCGTCGGCGCCTGCCCCCAGCGCTGCTCCGGCCGCCCCCGGGGGGCCGGCCCTGGACGGCACCTATCAAGTGACCTACGACCAGAGCAAGCGGACCGGCAACGGCGTCCCGATCCGTCACGACGGCCCCGCCACCGACTGGTGGGCATTCGACTCTGCGTGTACCACCAACGGATGCGCGGCCAGCGGGACGCAGCTGGACGACGCCAACCACCAAGTCGCCAGCACGACCAACGGAGGCCAGACCGACACCCTGCGTTTCGTCGGGGGATATTGGCAGGGCACTCCGCAGCAGGAGCGGGTGGGCTGCACCCAGCCGAATGGCCAAGTCACGGCCACCCAGCAGGAGACGGTTGCGTGGTCGCTGGCGCCGCAGGCCGACGGCACGCTGCGCGGCACGAAGATTGAGACCGTGCTCAGCAACGAGTGCGGCGCACAGGGCGCCGTGGTGCGAACGCCCGTGGTGGCGACCCGGGTCGGTGACGTGCCGAAGGGCGCGACCTTGGCCGATCCCGCCCAGGTGGTCAACGCCGCCGTCACACCGGCCGCCCCTTCACCGCCCGTGCTCGGCGGCGTGTGCAGCGATGTCGGCAAGCTCGGCTACGACCCGACCAACAACGAGCAGGTCGTGTGTGAGGCCAGTAGCTGGGCCAAGGCGCCCATCACGACGGGGGTGCACGCCGTCGGCAGCTCGTGCGACCGGCCGGGCACCTCGGTGTTCGCCATGTCCACCTCGAACGACGGCTACCTGCTCCAGTGTGATCCGGTGACCCGGATGTGGACCCGACCCGCCGGATAGACCAGGCTGAGCCGGCGTTAGCGTCGCCGGGCTGTCGGACCCCGCCTCTACTCTGGTGACATGGCATTCGCCACCGAGCATCCAGTAGTCGCGCATTCCGAGTACCGCCCAGCCGCAGAGGACGTGGAAGGGTTGGTGCGCACCGGCGCCCGCTTCGACGTGGTCAGTCCGCACGACCCGGCCGGCGACCAGCCGGCCGCCATCGAGGAGCTGGAGCGACGCATCCGGGCGGGGGAGCGCGACGTGGTGCTGCTCGGCGCCACCGGCACCGGGAAGTCGGCCACCACCGCGTGGCTGATCGAACGCCTGCAGCGGCCCACCCTGGTGATGGCGCCCAACAAGACGCTGGCCGCGCAGCTCGCCAACGAACTGCGAGAGATGTTGCCGCACAACGCAGTCGAGTACTTCGTGTCGTACTACGACTACTACCAGCCGGAGGCATACATCGCGCAGACCGACACCTACATCGAGAAGGACAGCTCCATCAACGACGACGTGGAGCGACTAAGGCACTCCGCGACGTCGTCGCTGCTGTCGCGGCGCGACGTGGTGGTGGTGGCCTCGGTGTCCTGCATCTACGGCCTGGGTACCCCGCAGTCCTACCTGGACCGCTCCGTCGAGCTGCAGGTGGGCACCGAAGTCCCGCGCGACGGGCTGCTGCGGCTGCTGGTCGACGTGCAGTACACCCGCAACGACCTGTCCTTCACCCGCGGCTCGTTCCGGGTGCGCGGCGACACCGTGGAGATCATCCCGTCCTACGAGGAGCTGGCGGTTC
>NZ_DATJYB010000500.1:0-5574 GCF_035499775.1 Mycobacterium sp.
CGGGCGCCCACTGGTTGCACACCCATGGTCCGCAACCGTTCCGGGTCAGCAAGACACAGTGGCAGCGCGCGCACGCGCTCGACAACCACGCCCCAGTTCGCGTCGGCACCGCTCGGCACGCGTGAATCGCCCGATGGTGCAATTGTTGATCGATTTCGCGATTGACGGTGCGATGGACCGCATTGATCAGCGCAACAAGCCCGCACGCGAGTTGCGCCTGTGGGGCCTGCATCCATCCGCACCATGCGGAGCCCGGGAGTCCGCTTGCGCCGACAACGACTCGTTCGAGGCAGGCGCTGGGCGGTAGAGTCGAGGTGACAGAGGAGTTGCGCTTGACGGCGATGAGCGCGATGCCTGGTGTGGTCACTGATGGTCATCGGCAGCGATCCAGCCGTCTAAGGCTTCCTGGGTCGGCAGCGATTGATCTGTAGCGGGGTCTTGCGGCGCTCAAATGCCATTGCAAAGCGGAGCAGAAGACCGCGAGGGAGGTCAAGCCCGCACAGGGAAGGTCGAATTTAGGTACCGCACTACTCAGGCCGGCCCGCTCTCCTTGGGTGATGATGAGTCCCGACACCCTCCGACGGTGTCGGTGACACAATCCAAAACATGTGCCCCAATAACGTTGCGGGGGCGCACACTGTCGTCCGCACGACTATGGGAGTTAGCCATGGCTGGCCTTGTAACCGGCGCCGCTGTTCGGCCCCGACTTCGTGGTCGTGGCCGTCAACGACCAGAGCGGAACAAAGGTCGACGTCCCCGTGTGCCCGGGCGGCTTCCGCCACGGGCTATGCGCTGCGGCGCTACCCACCCGGTAGTGCTTCCAGCCTGCACAGGTGCGCCTACCCCACCGGCAGCACCCCCGCGACGACTGTGTCGAACCATCACCGCCAAGGCCGGCATCGGCAAATATCTCACCATCCTCGACGTCGGCAGCCCTTAGTCTGCAGATCAGCACCACCGAGCAAGGAGGCCCGCGATGCTGTATCCCGTTGAAATCAAAGCCAATATCGGCGCCGCTGTCGCCGACGCGTTGGAGCGCCTGGGAAATCCGGGCGGTGCTACCAATCGCTCGATCTGGTTCGCCGAGGACCGCGACGGCCTGGCCAACGGTGAACTGCGACTGCTCAAGGGTGGAGTCATCATTCGGGTCCGTAGCGGCGAGGGACGCGACGATACGACCGCCAAGCTGCGCCCCTGCGACCCGACGCAACTGCAGGACGGATGGACGGACGCGTTTGACCGCAACGGCGTGGAGTACCGCATCGAGGGGGACTGGTCGGGGCCGCGCCACACCCTGGCCGCCTCCGCGGTGAGCACGTTCGGCCAGGGTTCGCAGGCGCAAGTCGGCGGCACGACGCTGCACGAGCAGGCGCTGACCAGCGGCCAGACGGATTTTCTCGCGCAGTGCGCCAAAGTCCCGGTCTCGGTGAGCAATCTGATCGCGCTGGGCCCCATCGCCTCGACGAAATGGAGCGATGTGAAGGTGGGAGACGTCGAGGTCGACGCCGAACGGTGGATCGTCGCTGATCTCGACTTCCTCGAGCTGTCGATCAGAGCCAAACCCAAAGACCACGACAAGGCCGGTGATTTCGAGGCGCGTGCGCGCAAGCACCAGGCCCGTCTTCTCGAAGCCATCGACGGTGTGGGCTTGCAGATCGCGGCCGACACCGACAACAAGACCCAGCGGGTGCTCACCACGCTGGCCGGGCTCGCTCACCAGTAGCGGGTGAGCGCGGCAGCCCGAAATCTGCCCAGCACGTCGTCGGCGGCGACTCGGTGGCTGCGGGAGGGCACGATGACGAGGCCACCATTGTCAGTGGTGCCGAGCCCTAAGTGGACGCGCGCGGCCGACACCGCGCTAACGGCGTAAAAATAGCGCACGAGAGCATGTTTGGACCGCCTTAGGCTCGATACATGGCCGCCACCGTCCGTCCGGACCGTTTCGACGACGTGCGCCGCGAGTGGATCGCCCACCATCTAGTGAGTGGCCTCCGGTGGCTAGTCGGGCGGGTTGATCCACGAGCTGATGGGCAGGTGTGGCGGCTCTGGCGGCTTACGGATGAACCGTTCGGGGTGCGCCCGCTACGCGTCGTTGATCACGGTGGCGCGTTTCTCGGACGGTCTCGGCGGTAGTTGGTGTCGGCGGGAGTGTGCAGGCGCAGCCTGCCGTGGCGATGTTCGTCGTTGTGTCAGGCGAAGAAGGACGGCAGTGCGGGCGGGCGGCCTCGATGGAGTCGAAGCGACTGGGAAAGTCGGGCCGGTACCTCAGGGTCTTGAACTGGGATTCGCGGAGCGGTTGTCGTCGGACGTGCGGGCGCTGCGCGACTGGGTGACGCCGAGGTCGGCGAGCAGCAACGCCACCTGCTTGAAGGTCGTCGAGGAGCCGCGATCGGCGTGGATGGTCAACTGGTCACGGCCTGCTGCCTGCTCGGCCAGGTCTGGCGGATCAGCACCTCGGCCAGGGCCGCGGATTCGCGGGGAGCGACCATCCAACCGACCACATAACGCGAAAAAATGTCCAAGAACACCTAGCCAATAGGCGATAGTACGTCCACTTCGCGGGGCCGCGTAGCTTGGTGTAGGGGTCGGACCGGGGCGCGGTGTCGGCATTTCTGCCGATCCGTTTCCCCGGCCCGCCCTCCGAACCCGCCGAGCGAATCTCTCCGCAACGGGCTCTCCACGGATTCATGTCACTGGTGCGGTGATGTCCGTCGGCCTTGCTGTCCAAGGGGTGATGATTTTCGTGCCCCGGTAGCGGTATCGGGTGACCTCTACCTTCTGCGGCCGAAACATCGCCGTCTTGCCGTCCCGGATCTGCCAATTGGGCAGGAACCGTCGATGGAAGACGCCCCATGCCAGCCCGTGGTGCCGTTTGCGCATCCAACTCACCACCCGCCACCACGTGAAGTGGTCAAGGTAGTCGAAGGTGCGTTTGGACACCCCGTGCTGGAAGTAGTTGCACCAGCCCCGCAGAACGGGGTTGAGTTGGCGCAACAGATCAGCGAGTGTCCGATGTTTGTGTCGCCGCGTCAGGTTCCTGACTTTGTCGGTGATGGACATGAGCGCCTTCTTCGACGGCCAGGTGTAGACGTAGTGCTTGGTCGTGCCCCTCTTGAGCTGCCGCTGGATGCGGAAGCCGAGGAACTCGAACCCCTCGTCGATGTGGCAAACCCTGCTCTTCTCGACCGACAGGCGCAGCCCCATCGGCGCGAGCACCGCTGCAATCTCATCCCAAAGCGCTTCGCTATCACCGCGATTGCCGTGGACCATGACGCAAAAATCGTCCGCATAGCGAACGATTTTCATCATCGGGACTCCGGCACGCCGATGCTTGGCGCGTGTCCATTCCGGGCCAAGCGCCTTCCACTTCGCGTCGAAGTGCTCGTCCAGAACCGACAGGGCGACATTGCTGAGCAGTGGTGAGAGGATTCCGCCTTGCGGAGTACCGGTGATGTTGTCCCGGTAGCCGAGATCCTTCGAGAGTATCCCGGCCCGGAGGAACGATTTCACCAGGGCCAAGACGCGCTTGTCCCCGACGCGTCGCCGCACCCGATCCATAAGGGCCGAATGCGAGATTTCGTCGAAGCACGCCGTGATGTCTCCCTCGAAAACCCAGTGATAGGCCCGTGAGCCGCTGGCGAGGTGATGGATCTCGGCGATCGCGTCTTGGGCTCGTCTACCCGGCCGGAACCCGTAGGAGCACGGACGAAAGTCCGCCTCGAAAATGGGCTCCAACACCAGCTTCAGCGAAGCCTGCACGACCCGATCAGCGACGGTAGCGATACCTAAGCGACGCAGCTTGCCGTTCGCCTTCGGAATCGTCACCTCCCGCACCGGATCCGGCCGAAATACCCGCTCCTTGAGCTCCTGGCGGAGCCGCTGAAGCAGTTCGGCCGCCTCCACCGGACCCAAAGATCGCGGTGCGATCCCATCGGCTCCAGCGGAACGCGCACCCTTGTTTGTCCGCACCCGCTCCCACCCGACGGTGAGAAAGTCCGGGTCATAAACGAGGTTGTACAAATCATCGAAACAGCGGTCGGTCTCATCGACCGCCCAGTGGTGCAGCTTGCGCTGCATCCTGCGTACTCGTAGCTCCGCCGTATCCGGGTCGGCCCACGAAGCACTCGTATTCACAAGTGACCTCCACAGTTTGCGTACTCGCCGCGAACCCGCTAGAGCCCTTCGCCATGCGGCCGGCTTTCCCGGCCTCGGACTACTACGGCTCCTCCGCCCCACCACACCGGCATCAGCCGACGACGATGCTTTCCCACCTGTTTCGGCAGGCTGCCGGATCAGGTTGGGACCGCTGCGGTGGTTCCCGTGTTCACTGTCAACCGATCGACGGGTGAGGTGCCCAGCTATGCCCCTGCGACTTCGTCACGGCTACGCCGCAGACTTTCACCGTGACCTCCCGAACCGGCGACATCAACCGGCCCGCGAGTTCCCCGCCATCAGAACGGGTGCGCGTCGCTGCCCAGCCCACATCCGCCAGGTTGGAGCTGGTGGTCTTCTCTTAAGAGGCGTTCAGCCGCTGGTTCCTCGCGTACACCTTCCCGTCTCGCTAGCCGAACCCAACCCGTCTGGCAGTACCAGGCCGTCCCGGCGTTGTCGGGGCTGCTTCCCACCCTCACCTACGTCTCCTCAGATCAGGCTGCCCCCAGCTTCTGCCGGGCCACTGCGATGGCTCGGCGACGGTGGTCTCTCACCCCCGTTCGGTTGAACAGCGCCTCACGGCGCTCGATGTCGGTGCACCACAACTGGTTGGGCCGCGTCGCGGTGACCGCCGGTTCACTAGGTCAGAGTGGGTATGTAACGAAGCACGGCAGTTCAGATACCGATTTTCTGACCACCGCCGATGCTGATGGCGCCCGCCCCAACAGGTCTAGCGACTAGGCCGCTTGGCGTGACCGACGGGCCGGTCTGCCCATGCGGATCAGCGTCGGGCGAATGCGGGTCGCCCATGTTCCGGTTGGGGTGACCGATGGCGATCGGGTGTGAGGTATCCGCAGCATCGATCGCGGTGCACCTACCCCCGGCGCGGCAGGCCCGGAACGGGCGCAGGGTCATTCGGCCCGCGCAGGAGGCAACAGCCCTCGGAGAATCGAGCGGATGTGCGAATCCACCTGGCACGCTCTTGGCACAACGGGGGTTTGCCTGTCATGCCCAACTGAATCACCGTATAGCGCTGACCTGCAATAACATTGGTGGGCGCGGACGGTATCGAACCGCCGACCGCTGGTGTGTAAAACCAGAGCTCTACCACTGAGCTACGCGCCCTTGAAACCCGAGGGTCCGCCGCAGGCTATACGCCCAAAGGCCGAGCACCCAAACCTCAGGCCCTCAGAGCCGCCAGCGCGTCGGTCCAGAGCCGCTGATCGCGGGCTTCGCCGGGCCCCTTCATCTCGGCGAACCGGATGACCCCGGACCGATCGACGACGAAGGTCCCGCGATTGGGGTAGCCGGCGTCGTCGTTGAACACGCCGTAGGCCTGGCTGACCTCGCCGTGCGGCCAGAAATCCGACAGCACCGGGAACATGAACCCGCTCTCCAGCGACCAGATCTTGTGCGTGGGCG
>NZ_DATJYB010000501.1:0-15920 GCF_035499775.1 Mycobacterium sp.
GTCAGGCGGTCACCAGGGCCAGGTTTTGGCTGATGCCCCAGGCCCTTTCGAAGGCGGCGATGGGTAACTGCTCGTCGCGGCCGCTGTCGATGCCGCTGTCGTTGAGGTGCACCACACCTGCTCTAGTGTCGATGCCGGTGACGACCACGAAGTGGTCTCCGCGGGAGCGGTCACCACGCAAGTTCCACAGCGTCGCGCTGTTGACTCCGGCGATCACTTTACGTCCTTGGTCCAGAAACTGCTCCAACCCAGCCGTATTGAATGAGCCGACCATGGTCCGAATGCCGTAGTGCCCCAGCAGAATCGGTATGTCTCGACTATCGGTGCCCGCGGGGGGGTGCCAGATCGGTCCGGGGTGGGCGACGCTCGGCGTGCTTTGGGCTACGCCCTTGATCTCCGGCTCGCTGGGTTCGCGGCCGGATACCTCGCCGACCACATCGGCCACCGCCATCTCCGCGCAATCGTTGCCGTGCTGCCGGCGCCAGAACGGCGCCGCCGCGGCCGGGTTGCCATACATCCTGGGCCCGTTAGCGCCACCGGGGCTGGGAGCGGCGTGGGCCGCCCCGGTGAAGCCGATCACCGATGCGGCGGCCAGACCGCCCAACGCAGCCACGGCACCCTTCGTCCTCAACATGGGTCGTCCTCTTCTCTGGCTGCCGCCGGTGTGCGGCGTGCTGCTCAAGAGGATCTGGGATGGCGCTAACCAGAACTTTGGGAAAATCCTGCGGAATTCTTGCGCCGCAGGTGGCGGATTGGCCGCGGCTGGGTCGAGGCATTCGTCCAGACATAAACCACGCTCACGCATCGCGGCGCGTCGTGTGCGCAGGTTATGCGTCGAGGATCAGCTACGTGTCGAGGCGCCGCATTTCGCGCCCGCGCCGCAGTCTCGCCGCCCGGGCGGCGGCAGGCTCGACGCTGGGGCGGCGCCGGGCCACACGCGTTATTCGGCGCGGGCGCAGTTATGCGGCGCCGTCGCCGATAGCGCGGGTGATGACCTTGGTCCATGGGGTGTTGTCACGAACCGAGAAGCTGACCTCCCCGGACTCCAACTCGATGACCAAGTGCTTCTTTTTTCGGATCTCGATGGACGTGCCGCCGCGGTAGACCCTCGATTCGCTGATCCCTGTGATCTCGGACAGCGGTATTTCGATCGTCTTGCCGGTGACCGTGGTGAAGACCAGTCGCCGTGTGGTCAATGCGATCTGGCCAAAGTTGTTCCAGAATGGGTAGCCCGGTGCGGTCGCGCCAATATATTGGCCATTCTCCGGTGGTCGAAGGACGGTGTCAGACTCGATTTCAGCAGCCAGTCGGGCACCAATGGTGCCGATTCTGTGCCAGATCCAGATCAACAACGTCACCTGCAGTACGGCCAATCCCGCGATGAGCAGCACTGCGATTGCGGCTCCAGACACAACGGACTCCTTCGGGTTAGTGCGGCTCGACGATGCGGGCCAGCTCGGCGAGGACGGCTTGCCGCAATTCGTCGTCGGTCAGCTCGTCGAGACCGGTCGCCGAGCGCAGGATCGGCGCGAACAACCGCCAACCGAATTGCAGCGCAAGGGCATTGGCGACGGCAAGCCGCGCACTGGTCTCGTCGTCGTAGAGCGGCCGCACCCGCTCGAGCAAGTCCGCGACGTTGGGGAACCGCTTCTGCAGCTGGCCCGCCGGATAACCGTCCAGCACGGTCCTGGCCATCACCCGCATCTGGCGGTCCAGAGCCCGCTCGACGACGTCGGCGGGCGCCCCGGAGCGCAGCAGATCGGTCAGGTTGGCCCCCAGGTGATCGAGCACCGCGCCGACCAACTGTTCCTTGGTGCCGAAGTGGCGAAACACCAAGCCGTGGTTGACGTTCGACTGGGCGGCGATGTCGCGGATCGACGTCGCGGCCGGACCCCGCTCGGCGAACAGGTCGGTGGCAGCTTCCAGGACCGCCGCGGCCACCTCGTCCCGCCCGGTGGGCGTCTTCCGGTTGCCTGTTGCAGATCTTGTAGTCATGTGACTACACTAGCCGATGTAGTCAACTGACTACACCTATACTTCAGTGTTTGAGGGCAAGGACCACTGCAATGACAGACCAGATCACCGTCACCAAGCTCGGCAGCCGCATCGGCGCCCGAGTCGACGGAGTGCGCCTCAGCGGCCACCTCGACCCCGCCACGGTCGAAGAGATCCATCAAGCTTTGCTGGACCACAAGGTGATATTCTTCCGCGACCAGCACCACCTCGACGACCTTCGGCAGCTGGGCTTCGCCGCGCTGCTCGGCACGCCCATCGGCCACCCGGCCGCGGCGATGCTGGCCGCCAAGAACGGGCCGATCATCACGCCGATCAACTCCGAATTCGGCAAGGCCAATCGCTGGCACACCGACGTCACGTTCGCCGCGAACTACCCGGCCGCCTCGATCCTGCGCGCGGTCACCCTGCCCAGCTACGGCGGCTCGACGCTGTGGGCCAATACCGCGGCGGCCTACGACGACCTGCCCGATCCGCTCAAGTGCCTCGTCGAGAACCTCTGGGCGCTGCACACCAACCGCTACGACTACGTGACCACCGAGGCGGCCCTGTCGATGACCGACTCCCAGCGGGCATTCCGGCAGGCCTTCGAGAAGGCGGACTTCCGGACCGAGCACCCCGTGGTGCGAGTGCACCCCGAAACGGGTGAACGCACGCTGCTGGCAGGCGATTTCGTGCGCAGCTTCGTGGGCTTGGACAGCTACGAGTCAACCGTGCTGCTGGATTTGCTGCAACGGCGAATCACGGTGCCGGAGAACACCATCCGGTGGAACTGGGAGCAGGGCGACGTGGCCATGTGGGACAACCGGGCAACGCAACACCGGGCGATCGACGACTACGACGACCAGCACCGGCTCATGCACCGGGTCACCCTGATGGGCGATATGCCGGTCAACGTGCACGGAGCACCCAGCCGGGTGATCAGCGGCGCACCGCTCGAGGTGATCGCAAGCTGAAACTCACGATCGGATCGTGACGACCCGCAGCGCCCGGCTACGCCGCGCTCGCGATCGTCACCCGGCGTTGATGACGGGGTCGATAGGCAGCCACCGCAGCGCGCCGGGCGCAGCCGAGGGCACCACCGGATGCTCGGGCGCGATCGGATCCAGCCTGCGGTAGGTATCACCCTGCAGCGGCCGCTGGTCGTTCTCGCCTTTGTTCGGCCACAACGAGGCAGCGCGCTCGGCCTGTGCGGCGATAGACAACGAGGGGTTAACGCCGAGATTGGCCGAGATCGCTGCGCCGTCCACGACGTACATCGTCGGATAGCCGTAGACCCGGTGGTAGGGATCGATGACTCCGTGCTCGGGGCTGTCTCCGATCACCGCGCCACCGAGGAAGTGAGCGGTCAACGGGATGTTGAACAGCTCACCCCAGGTGCCGCCGGCCACCCCATCGATCTTGGCGGCGATACGCCGAGTGACCTCGTTGCCCACCGGGATCCAGCTCGGGTTCGGCTCGCCGTGGCCCTGCTTGCTGGAGTACCAGCGGATGCCCAGCTTGCCGCGCTTGGTGAACGTGGTGATCGAGTTGTCCAGGTGCTGCATCACCAGCGCGATCACCGTGCGCTCACTCCACTGCCGGGGATTGAGCATGCGCCACATCAGACGCGGATTCTCGCCGGCCTGGTTCAGCAGTTGCCGCCACCGCGGCACGTCTGTGCCCTTGGGACCGGAGCCGTCGGTCATCAATGTCTGCAGCAGGCCCATCGCGTTGGAACCCTTGCCGTAACGGACCGGCTCGACGTGGGTGTCCGACGACGGGTGAATCGACGACGTGATCGCCACGCCGTGGGTCAGGTCCAGACCCGGGTTCACGTCCAGCGTCGCGGCGCCCACGATCGACTCGGAGTTGGTCCGGGTCAACACGCCCAGCCGCTCCGAAAGACGCGGTAGCCGGCCCTTGTCCCGCATCCGGAACAGCAGGTGCTGGGTGCCCCAGGTGCCGGCAGCCAGAATCAGGTGCGTCGCGGTGAAGGTCCGCTTGTCCCGGCGTAGCCAGCTGCCCGTGCGCACGGTACGGACCTCCCACAGCCCGTCGGCGCGTTGCTCGAACCCCTTCACCGTCGTCATCGGAATCACGTGCGCGCCTGCTGATTCCGCGAGACCCAGGTAGTTCTTCACCAGAGTGTTCTTGGCGCCGAAGCGACACCCGGTCATGCAGCAGCCGCATTCCATGCAGCCCGTGCGTTCCGGCCCCGCGCCGCCGAAATAGGGATCGGGCACGGTCACGCCGGGTGCCATCGTGCCGTCCGGGCCGAAGAACACTCCGACCGGGGTCGGCACGAACGTGTCGCCGCATCCCATCTCATCGGCGACCTCTTTGACGATGCGATCCGCGTCGGTGAACGTCGGGTTGTAGACGACGCCGAGCATCCGCTGCGCCTGGTCGTAGTGCGACTCGAGTTCGCTGCGCCAGTCGGTGATGTGCGACCACTGCTGATCGGCGAAGAACGGCTCCGGCGGTACATACAACGTGTTGGCGTAGTTCAGCGAGCCGCCGCCCACTCCGGCACCGGCCAGGATCATGACGTTTTTCAGCGGGTGGATGCGCTGGATGCCGTAACAGCCCAGCCTCGGCGCCCACAGGAACTTGCGCAGATCCCACGACGTCTTGGCGAATTCCTCGTCGGAGAACCGGCGGCCGGCCTCCAACACACCGACCCGATAGCCCTTTTCGGTGAGCCGCAGCGCGCTCACGCTGCCCCCGAAACCCGAACCGATGATGAGGACGTCGTAATCCGGCTTCATCGGCCCAGCCTACGGCGAGCAGACGCAGAATCGCACGGATTGGGCCGCAGGAGTGCGATTCTGCGACTGCTCGCGCCGATCAGCATTTGGGCAATCGCTGGGCCGGCTTACGCGCTGTTGACGAGGATTGCGTACTGGGCGGCGGCACGCTGGCGTACGTCCTTTTCTTCGCTGCTCCACACGTGCCCGACATACCGCCCGAATGACACGAGGCACTGGTAACGATAATTCGCATCCGAGGCCCAGATCGCCGGCTTTTGTTCAAAGCACCGGGCGTCCGGGAGTCCGTCGGGCGCAGCAAGGTCGTGGTCGATGAGCAGACGCAAAAGCACCTGAACCGTCGGCGTAGCGTGCTTTTGCGTCTGCTCGACCCGGATATTGACCGCGGGAGGTTTGCCGTGCACGGCGCCGGAAGTGTCGTCGGATTTGTCGTCCTACTTGTCCTGGGTATCGGTGCGATACAGGCCGCCATCTGGGCGCCGATCATCATCCGATTCCGACGCAGGTCCCGCGCGGCTCAGCAGCGACTGAGTTCGGAATTGGCGGCCGAGAGCGTGATACGCCCGCCGGAGAAAGCCAGCTACGAAGGTGCGACGGCACCCAACTTTCCACGCGTCGCAAACAGCGGGGTGATCGCGCTCAGCAAACGCCGCCTGGTCTTTATCACCGTCACCGGCAAGGTGATAGAAATCCCGGTCAGCGAGATCAGGGGCGTGCACGACGCGAAGGTCTTCAAGCGTGCCGTTCGTGGCGGCAAGACGCACTTGGTCATCGAGGTTCCGGCCGGGGAGGTGGGCTTCTATGTCTCAGACAACGCCGCGTGGCGGCATGCGATCAAAAGCGTTTGCGCGCAGTAGAACCCGGCCGAGCAGCTCGCGCTAGCAGCCGACGGTCAGGCCGACCTTCTGGAACTCCTTGAGGTCGCAGTAACCGGCCTTGGCCATCGCGCGGCGCAGACCACCGACCAGATTCAGGGTGCCGAACGGATCGTCGGACGGCCCGCTCAGCACCTGCTCGAGCGGCGGCCGCTCCCCGACGGCGATCTGCAGCAACGCCCCGCGCGGCAACGACGGGTGCGCCGCGGCGACCGGCCAGAACCAGCCCTGGCCCAGCGCCTCGGCGGATTCGGCCAGCGGCGTCCCCAGCATCACCGAGTCGGCCCCGCAGGCGATGGCCTTGGCCAGCTCGCCGGAGTTGTGGATGTCGCCGTCGGCCAGCACGTGCACGTAGCGCCCACCGGTCTCGTCGAGGTATTCGCGCCGCGCGGCGGCGGCGTCGGCGATCGCGGTGGCCATCGGCACGCTGATGCCCAGCACCTCGTCGGTGGTGGTCACTCCTCGGGTGGAGCCGTAGCCGACGATCACGCCGGCGGCGCCGGTGCGCATCAGATGCAGTGCGGTGCGGTGGTCCTGCACACCGCCGGCGACCACCGGGACGTCGAGCTCGGCGATAAACGTCTTGAGGTTGAGCGGCTCGCCATCGCTGGCCACCCGCTCGGCGGACACGATCGTGCCCTGGATGATCAGCAGGTCGATACCCGCCGCGAGCAGCACCGGCGTCAGCGCCTGGGCGTTCTGCGGGCTGACCCGCACGGCCGTGGTCACGCCGGCCTCGCGGATGCGGGCCACCGCGGCGCCCAACAGGTCCGGGTTCAGCGGGGCGGCGTGCAACTCCTGCAGCAGCCGGATCGCCGCCGACGGCTCGGGTTCCTTTTCGGCGGCCTCGACCAACTGGGTGATCTTGGCTTCGACGTCGGCGTGCCGGCCGATCAGGCCCTCGCCGTTGAGCACGCCCAGCCCGCCGAGGCGGCCGAGCTCGATCGCGAACTCCGGCGACACCAACGCGTCGGTCGGGTGCGCCAGGACGGGAATCTCGAAGCGGTAGGCGTCCAGTTGCCAGGCCGTCGACACGTCCTTCGACGAACGGGTGCGTCGTGACGGGACGATGTTGATCTCGCTCAGTTCATACGTGCGACGGGCGACGCGGCCCATGCCGATCTCGACCATAGGATGCCAGCGCCTTTTATCGCACGTAGTAGTTGGGTGCTTCGACCGTCATCGCGACGTCGTGTGGATGGCTCTCTTTGAGGCCCGCCGAGGTGATCCGGACGAACTGCGCCTGCTGCAGCACCTCGATGGTGGGTGACCCGGTGTAACCCATCGCAGCGCGCAAGCCGCCGGTCAACTGGTGGATCACCGAGGACAGCGGGCCGCGGAACGGCACCCGGCCCTCGATCCCCTCGGGCACCAGCTTGTCTTCGGAGAGCGCGTCGTCGGCGAAGTAGCGGTCTTTCGAGTACGACTTGCCCCCGCCGCGGCCCTGCATGGCGCCCAGCGACCCCATCCCGCGGTAGCTCTTGAACTGCTTGCCGTTGATGAAGATCAGCTCGCCGGGCGCCTCGGCGGTGCCGGCCAGCAGCGAACCGAGCATGGCCGTGGACGCACCGGCGGCCAGCGCCTTGGCGATGTCACCGGAGTACTGCAGCCCGCCGTCGGCGATCACCGGCACGCCCGCGGGTCCGCACGCCGCGACCGCTTCCAGAATCGCCGTGATTTGTGGAGCGCCGACGCCGGCGACGACGCGAGTCGTGCAGATCGATCCGGGCCCCACGCCGACCTTCACCGCGTCGGCGCCGGCCTCGACCAGGGCCGCGGCCGCCGACCTGGTGGCGACGTTGCCGCCGATGACCTCGACGCGCTCGCCGACTTCGGCCTTGAGTTGCGCGACCATGTCGAGCACCAGCCGGTTGTGGGCATGTGCGGTGTCTACGATCAGCACGTCAACCCCGGCGTCGACCAGCATCATCGCGCGAACCCAGGCGTCGCCACCCACGCCGACGGCCGCGCCCACCAGCAGCCGGCCGTCACAGTCTTTGGTGGCCAGCGGATGTTGCTCGGTCTTGACGAAGTCTTTGACCGTGATCAAGCCGGTCAGCCTGCCGTGCCCGTCGACGACGGGCAGCTTCTCGATCTTGTTTCGCCGCAGCAGGCCCAGTGCCGCGTCGGCGCTGACACCCTCCTGGGCGGTGATCAGCGGCGCCTTGGTCATCACCTCGGCGACCTGCCTGGACTGGTCGACCTCGAACCGCATGTCGCGGTTGGTGATGATGCCGACCAATGCGCCGGAGTCGTCGACCACGGGCAGCCCGGAGATCCGGAACCGCGCGCACAGCGCGTCGACCTGGGCCAGCGTGTTGTCCGGACGGCAGGTGACCGGATCGGTGACCATGCCGGCCTCGGAGCGCTTCACCATCTCCACCTGGCCGGCCTGCTCGGCAACGGGCAGATTCCGGTGCAGCACGCCCATGCCGCCCGCCCGGGCCATCGCGATGGCCATTCGCGCCTCGGTGACGGTGTCCATCGCCGAGCTGACCAACGGCACCTTGAGCCTGATCCGCTTGGTGAGCTGGCTGGAGGTGTCAGCGGTGGCCGGCACCACATCGGAAGCCGCGGGCAGCAGCAAGACGTCGTCGAACGTCAGCCCGAGCATCGCGATCTTGTTGGGGTTGTCGCCCCCGGTCGGCACCTGCTGGCCGACCGTCAGGCCCCCCAGCGGAGCGTCCCGCACGTAGGGACTGGCGACCAGGTCAGAGCTGTCTTCGAGGCCGGACATGCCACGGGACATCGGCGGGCCCTCCCATACGCATGTTTGGAGTGAGAGAACCATCTTATCGGCTCATCGATCGCCCGACGCGCAGCTCTTGGGCGTGCCGAAGGATAGGCAACGGCCTGGACTGACACTGCGCCGCAACAGCTAGCGCTATAGTGGCCCCCCTGCGTAGGCTAGGGGGCGTGCGCGACCACCTCCCACCGGGTTTGCCGCCCGACCCTTTTGCCGACGACCCTTATGACCCGTCGGCAGCGCTGGATGCAGTAGAGCCGGGCCAGCCCCTGGATCAGCAGGAGCGAATGGCGGTCGAGGCAGATTTGGCCGATCTGGCCGTTTACGAAGCTCTTTTGGCGCACAAGGGGATTCGCGGGCTGGTGGTCTGCTGCGACGAGTGTCAGCAGGACCACTATCACGACTGGGACATGTTGCGCGCCAACCTGCTGCAGCTGCTGATCGACGGCACCGTTCGCCCGCACGAGCCGGCCTACGACCCCGAACCGGACTCCTACGTCACGTGGGACTACTGCCGGGGATACGCAGACGCCTCGCTCAACGAAGCCACATCAGACGCCGACGGATTCCGTCGGCACTAGCCGCCCGACCCGCTACGTTCGGCGGACAGCGCGAAGCCTTTCGCGCGATCGCCACAAACCCCTAGGGACCTTGGGCCGGTTCCACCGCCGGATTCGATGTCGCGCCGTGATGCTTGTGCTTTGGAGACGGGCTCGGAGCTTCGCCCGGTATGGCACGCGCCGACGGACTTGGCGCCAGCGGCGGTGTGCCGGCCACCGACTGGGGAGCCCGGCCGGTTGCTGCGGTAGGCGGCGCGGCCGGCGGCAGTGTCGCCTTCGGGTTGCGGTTCTCCACCTGGGTGTTCAGCAGATTCAGCTGGTTGATCAGGTCCTGCCGGCGACCGTCGTCGTTCATGGACTGCACGGTGCTGCTGACCTCGGCCAGCTGATTCTGGGCCTGAGCCCATTGGCCCTGGGCGATCATTTGCTGAGCCTTCGCCAGATCGGCCTTGGCGGACAACACGATCTGATCGTCGTGGACACGTCGTTGGTCGAAGAACATCGCGTGCAGGCCGTACAGCCCGTCGCCGGGGCGGGCTTCGGCAACCACCGCGCCGAAGCCGCTCAGGACCAGCAGCGACGCGGCCACCGACCCGATCGCCGCCAGGCCGTGACGTGCACGCCGACGCTCCTCTATCCCGGTGCGCAGCGCCTCGACGGCCTCCTCCGGCGCGACCAGTGCACTGGCCGGCGGCCACCGCAGGTCGTCGCGCCACTGCCCGAGCAGGGCGGCCAGCGCCTCGTCCATCGCGTCGTCGGGAGCGTCGAAATCGATGTCCGCGCGTTCGGCCAGCGCGTCGAGCATCAGGTCGGTGCGGGCCAGCTCGTCCAAAGCCGGCTGATCGTCACCGGAAAAACTCAAATCGGACCCTAGATCACGCATAATCACCTGCCGCGACAATCTCGTCTTTTAACCGTTGAAGCGCGCGATGCTGGGCCACCCGGACCGCCCCCGTGGTGCTGCCGACGGCGGCGGCGGTCTCCTCGGCGGACAGGCCGACGACGACCCGCAGAATCAGGATCTCGCGCTGCTTTGCAGGCAAGATCTCGAGCAATTCGTTCATCCGGGTGACCGAATCGGCTTCGATGGCCAGCTGCTCCGGGCCTGCGTCGGCGGACCGGCATTCGGGAACCGATTCAGCCGGATAGGCGCGATCTCGCCCGGCGGCCCGATGCGCGTCGGCCACCTTATGGGCCGCGATGCCGTACAGGAAGGCCAGGAATGGCCGTCCCCGATCCCGATATCGCGGCAGCGCCGTTATGGTGGCCAAGCAAACCTCCTGAGCCACATCATCTGCCGATAGACCTCCCCGCTCGACCGTGCCGACTCGCGCGCGGCAATATCGGATGACGATCGGTCGGATAGTCTCCAGCACCTCCCGAAGCGCGTTCCGGTCTCCTGCCACGGCCTCCGCAACCACAGCGTCGAGACGTTCCCCTTGAATTGTCATCGACGGCGGTATCTCCAACGTTACGAACTGGACACATCCCGGGGCTAACTCACAGAGTGACAATAACGGCCGAAAGCCATTTCAAGCAGAATGCCAGGTTCCACCGGCGCGTCGCACCTGACCTGCACAGATATCGCGAAATTGGTGCAACTCTTGTGCCGTAAATGTGACGCTTCCGATATCGCCCAGCAAGCACGCCAATGCCCAGCGCAGTGGTATAAGCCCAAATTGCCCGGTGGCGTCCAGCGCGGCCTCGGCGACGGCGCGGGCGCGCTCGATGACACCGGCGCTGCACAGCGCGGCGGCCAACACCACCTCGCTTTTGACCCGGTGTCGCGCCGACGGGACGACCATGGCCTGGGCCAGCTCGACACCTTTCTCGGCATGGCGCACCGCCGTCGGCCCGTCACCGCAGGCCATCGCCAACTCGGCGGCCACCCATTGCCTGCGCACCGCCAGCCGGGCGGTGACGGCAGCGGGCAGCTCGGCCGTGTCCGGTGCGGCGTCCGCGCGAGTCAACAACGTTGCCGCAGCGGCGAAGCGGCCGACGCCGAGCGCGTCGGCCGCCAGCCCGACCAGTGCGTCGGCACGCGCCTCTGGATCGCTGCCGGCCAGCGCCAGGGCACGGCCGTCCCAGCCCCGCGCCTGCGTGTGCCAGCCGAGCTGGCGCAGAAACGATCCCTGTGTGCTGTGCGCCAGCGACACCAACGGACCGGCCGGAATGCTGCGTCGCAGCACCGCCAGATCGCGGTAGGCGCTGCCGTACCGGCCCTGCCCGCCGGATGCGACGGCCCGCAGCCACAATTGGTATGGCGTGGTCGCCGTCGGCAACGGCCAGGTTTTCGGCCGGTCTCCAAAGGCGGCAGCGGCCAGCGTTCGTTCGACCGTCGAAGTGCGATTGGTTTTGCTCACGGTGCGGCGGAGCCTCGGTTAGTAAACAGTTTGTGCTTTCTTTGTTACCGAAACATTACCCAGCGGGAGCCCCGCGCCATTTGCGGTCCCCTGCCCGTAGGACGGTGAGCTGGGGAATCTCGATGCGCTCGGCATCCTGTTAGCAGATCTAGGGTTCGATAACTGCCTGGAAGATGAACGCAGCGTTAATTCTCCTGCCAGGCATAGGAATTTGACCACAGTGGGCGCCTATTGACGGAAATTTGATGGCGCGCTTAACGTCTAGTCTAAGCGGCAGGTAGTCATCGGCGACGCCACTCCAATCAGTCGCACAACTCAGCTTCACAACCCTGACTTCACTTGGGCGTGCCGTGTAGAGAGGGAGCAAGCAATGCCACAACCGGAGCAGCTACCTGGACCAAATGCCGATATCTGGAACTGGCAACTCCAAGGTCTGTGCCGCGGCATGGACTCATCGATGTTCTTCCACCCGGACGGCGAGCGCGGCCGGGCCCGCATGCAACGGGAACAGCGCGCCAAGGAGATGTGCCGCCGTTGCCCGGTGATCGAGCAGTGCCGTTCCCATGCCCTCGAGGTGGGCG
Source organism: Mycobacterium sp. (assembly GCF_035499775.1). Taxonomy (GTDB): domain Bacteria; phylum Actinomycetota; class Actinomycetes; order Mycobacteriales; family Mycobacteriaceae; genus Mycobacterium. The sequence continues at coordinate 11,889 of NZ_DATJYB010000501.1, forward strand.
AGCCCTACGGCGTTTGGGGCGGCCTGTCCGAAGCCGAGCGCGACCTTCTCCTCAAGGGTTCCCTCAGCCGCCGGCGCACGGCCTAGTCAGCACGCGAAAGCCCCCGCACGTGTCGGGGGCTTTCGCGTCTCCTCAGCGATTGGCGATGCCGTCGAACATCAACCGGACGGCGGCTTGGACGATGTTTGCGCGTTCGTCCTCGCCGAAGGCGGGGTTGAGGCTCATCATCGCCAGTCCGAAGATCATGCCGATGACGGCGCGGGAGGTGGCGGTGGTGTCCAGGTCAGGGCGTAGATAGCCCTGCTCACGACCATGTTCGTAGAAGCCGGCGTTCAGCTGGACGGCCAGATCGAACAGGTCGTCGATGCGTTGCCGCAGTTCGGCGTCGACGCTGGCGGCCTCGATGAGCAGCAACCGCACCACTCGGATGTCGCTGCTGATGTCCGCCAGGGCCGCGCCGATTCGGGCTGATTGAGCACGGTATTCGTCCAGCGAGCTGGCGGCTTCCGGCGCGTTCTCGGCGGCGATCGCGGCCATCGAGCGCTCGATGACGGTGTTGACGACCTCGTCGAGGATGGCGCGCTTGTTCTCGAAGTGCCGGTAGAAGGTGGAATGCCCGATGCCGACCCGCTTGGCGATATCGGCCACACCGGCGTCGTGATAACCCGATTCGGCGAATACGTCGATCGCCGCGTCGATGATCTCCTCACGCAGCTGCAGCTTGCGGCGTTCGGCATACGAGGGTCGAGGCACCTGAACAGGATATTTGATTCCTGGTGGGAATCATGATTCCGTTATGGGTGTACAAATCCCATTCAATACCCGAGGAGCACGGCGCATGACGGTATCTTCGAGGACGAATTCCCTGGTCGACGACCGAATCTCCCGATTGCAGGCAATCGCCGGCATCGACCCGCAGGCTGCCCAAGATGCGGCCTGGGCGTGGATCGAACGCCTGGGCGCGGGGCTCCCCGGCGACGCCGCCGAGATCGAGTTGGCGCAGCTGTTCGCCGCAGGCACACCCGCGGAGGTGGACGGGCAGACCGACGGGATGCTGGTCGGCTGGACGACGCCCGATGCCGACCTTGACCCAACCGGGCGAGTGCTCCACGCGACGGCAAAGGCCGTCACCAATCGGCTCGGACTGATGCCGTGGCTGGGCAAGAAATTCGACCGCTCGGCACAGCGCGGCACCAACTCGGTGACCACCACGGCCTTGGTGTTGATCGGGCTGCTGGCCCCCGGCTATCGGTTGCGTCGCGTCGGTGACCATTGGGAGGGCTTCGACATGCTCAACCGGGTCGAGGCCAGCGTGGTCTTACCAAAGACCCGCGTGCTGGTACTCGACTACGAGACCATCGGCACCAATCCGTGGCCGATCAACCGCATCCGGGACGAGGCCGTGCAGATCGTGCCCGGCGTCTACCTGGGCGCCAAGCTGTGGCACCAGGGCAGCGGATATCGCCAGTTGGCCTACTGGGCCGCCAGATCGCCGTTTGCAGCGTGACCGGGACGCCGATCCAGCTCGACGGCGCCGCGGTGGCAATCACCGGCGCCGCCCGCGGCATCGGCCTGGTGACGGCGAAAGCCTTCGCCGCCAAGGGTTCGCATGTATTCCTCGGCGATCTCGATGCCGAGCTGGCGGCCGCGGAAGCCGCCAGCATCGGCGGCCGCGGGTTCGGCTTGGACGTGCGTTCACGGGCATCGTTCGCCGAATTTCTCGACGCGGTCGACGGCCCGTTGACGGTGTTGGTCAACAACGCCGGCATCATGCCGGCGGGCGAGTTCGCAACCGAGGACGACGCGATCACCGAGGCGATCGTCGACATCAATCTCAACGGCGTGCTGATCGGGACGAAGCTGGCACTTGGCGGCATGCTTGACCGCGGCGCCGGTCACATCGTGAACGTCGGTTCGTATCTGGGGAAACGGCCCGCCGCAGGCCTGGCGACCTACTGCGCCAGTAAGCACGCCGTCGTCGGGTTCACCGAAGCCCTGCGCGACGAACTGGCCGGCACCGGCTTCACACTCAGCGCGGTGTTGCCGTCGGCGGTGCGGACCGAACTCACTGCGGGGGTCCGACTCGGTGGTCTGCTACCGACCGTTGATCCCGAGCTGATCGCCGACGAAGTCGTCGCCTCGTGCCGCCACCGGGGCGCGATTGTCGCGGTACCGCGATGGATGCGCAGCTACGAGACCGCCGCCGCCGTCCTCCCGGACCGGCTACTCGGCGCTGTCCGCGGTCCGATCACCCGCGAGCGGGTGCTGCGCACCCTCGACACCGACGCGCGGTCGGGCTACGACCAGCGGGTGCGGACCAACATCGCTACCCGCTAACCGGCGCACTGGGGCAGCAAACCGGGCCCGTAACCGCACATCAGAGGTCCTTGCACCACCTGGCCCTGTGGCGCATGGCGGTCGTCGTGCCAGGAGTAGTGCCAGTCGTGGCAGGAGTTCATGTCCCAAGCCCCGGCAACATGCCCCGGGAGGGGCTGCCCCGGACACCAGCAGCTGTACTGCGTGCAGCCTTGTGGCGCAACGGGGTTGGCCTCAGCGGTACCCGCGGTCATACCCAGGCTGGCCACCGCGACGCCGCCCGACAGCAGCGTCCCGGCAATGATCCGCTTCATGCGAGGTGCGTTCACGGTAGGTTCCTTTCGGTTCTCCCATTGAGGAGCGTGCCGTTAGTCTGCGCCCGACCACTTGCGAGATTCTTGCGGAATAGCTGCGCCCGACGCGAAGGTTGCAGTGGCAATGACTACATCAGACAGCGCCACCCCCGACCTCGGCCGTTTCGGTTTTTTCGGAATGGGCGCCACCCCCGAGCAGGCTCAGGAAATTGAACGGCTGGGCTACGGCACGATTTGGGTCGCCGGTTCCCCGCCAGCCGAATTGTCCTTCGTGGAAACACTTTTGGAGTCGACCACCACGCTGAAAGTCGCCACCGGCATCGTCAACGTCTGGACGGCGGCCGCCAAGCCCGTCGCCGACTCGTTCCACCGCATCAACGCCGCCTACCCGGGCCGCTTCGTACTCGGCGTCGGGGTCGGCCATCCCGAAGCCCAGGCGCAATACCGCAATCCGTACCAGGCACTGGTGTCGTACCTTGACGAGCTCGACGAATACGGCGTACCGGCGAATCAACGTGTGCTCGCCGCCCTCGGGCCCCGGGTGTTGAAGTTGTCGGCCGAGCGCACCGCCGGAGCGCACCCGGCCAACGCCACGCCCGAGCACGCCGCGCAGGCCCGCGCGATCATCGGGCCCAATAAGCTGCTGGCGCCGGTGCATAACGTGGTCCTGACCCCCGATGCCGATGAGGCGCGGGCGATCGGGCGCGCGGCGCTGGACTTCTACTTCAACCTGACGAACTACGTAAGCAATTGGAAGCGTTTGGGTTTCACCGATGACGACGTCACTGCGCCCGGCAGCGACAGACTTATCGACGCCGTGGTCGCCCACGGCACGCCTGAAGACGTCGCCAAGCGCCTGGGCGAATATCTCAGCGCCGGCGCCGACCACGTCGCGATCCTGGTGCTCGGGGGACCCGACCAGGTGTTGCCGACATTGTCCAAACTTGCTGGGCCGCTTGGCTTGTGATGTTGACGGCTAATGCCGAAACGCCCGTCACGGTGCCGCGCGCGACGGCACCGTGAGGGCGTTCTTCGGAATGACTCGTGACCCGCTAGATCCTCCGGGCGCGGAAGAACTCCCTGCTAGGCCGTAGCGCGAGCAATATCAGGATCGGCACCAGGAAAGCCAGGTGAGAAAGCGCGTGCACGACGGGGCCGGCGGGTTCCCTACCCCAGGCGAGGTTGGCGACGAGTGCCAGGACGGTGATAACCACCTGGATTATCGAAACAACCATCAGCATTGTCTTGCGGCCTTTCAAAGCCCTGACGCCGCCCCAGATGAATAGCGCACTCTGGGCAGCTACCAGCAGGACGATGACAAAAATCATCACCATCAACGCGGCGATAAGCGGTCCATAGCGGCCGGCGCTGAAGGTACCCATCAATGCGAGTGCCAGCACAC
>NZ_DATJYB010000502.1:0-12722 GCF_035499775.1 Mycobacterium sp.
TCGTCGAGGATCACGTCGACCAGCGGCTTTCCCGTCTTGGCGTCGGTCTGGCGCAGCACCTCGGCGGTGATCTCGATCAGGTAGCTGTCCAGGTCGCCCTTGTTCCATTCGGCGAAGACGTCGGCGATCTCGGGTGCGGTCTTGCCGAGGCCGTCGCGCAGCAGCTGGTAGGCCTCGCCGATCAGCTGCATATCGGAATACTCGATGCCGTTGTGGACCATCTTCACGAAGTGGCCGGAGCCGTCGGGGCCGATGTGGGTGCAGCACGGCACACCGTCGACGTGCGCGGAGATCTCTTCGAGCAGCGGACCCAGCGACTTGTACGACTCGGCCGGGCCGCCGGGCATGATCGACGGCCCGTTCAGCGCGCCCTCCTCGCCGCCGGAGATGCCGGCGCCGACGAAGTGCAGGCCCCGCTCGCGCATCGCCTTCTCCCGACGGATGGTGTCGGTGTACAGCGCGTTGCCGCCGTCGATGATGATGTCGCCTTCTTCCATCGCGTCGGCGAGTTCGTTGATGACGGCGTCGGTGGGGTCACCGGCTTTGACCATGATGATCACCCGGCGAGGCTTTTCCAGTGCCGCAAGGAATTCGGGGATCGTCTCACTGCGAACGAAGTTGCCTTCCGAGCGGTGCTCGTCGAGCAGTGCATCGGTCTTGGCGATGGACCGGTTGTGCAGCGCCACGGTGTAGCCGTGGTGAGCGAAATTGCGGGCGAGATTGGAACCCATCACGGCCAGGCCGGTGACGCCGATCTGGGCGGTGGCGGTCTTCGATTCCTGCGAATCTGGGGCACTCATGTCTTCGCCTCTCAGTTGGATGCTCAAGCTTTCTCCAAAGCTGTTCGGAAACACTGTGGCACAGCCGCCGCGCGGGCGCTCTGCGGTGTTTGGCCCCGACGCCGAACTACGACACTAAACAGTGAACAGGCGCTGCAGCTCGATGAGCCACGGCACCGCCAGCGCGATGGTGGGCACCACCAGCACGGCCGCCGCGGCCAGGTATACGGCCACCGACAGCAGCAGGCTGTTACCCCGCCCGGAGAGCCGGCGTACCCGCAGCACCGTGCTGGGACCACCCGCGGCCAGCGCACCCGACGGCGCCCGCCCGGACGCGCAGGCGACCAGCGCCCGGGCCAGGGGACCGCGTCCCGCGGCGCGCACCGCGGCGTCATCGGCCAGCAACTCGGCGAGCAGCTGCACCGAGCTCAGCGCGTTGGAGCTGCGCACCAGCCGCGGGAAGGCGGCATGCACCGCGGTGAAAGCTTCCAGGACCAAGTCGTGGCGGGCGCGCAGGTGGGCTCGCTCGTGGGTGAGGATCGCGGCCACTTCCGCGTCGTTGAGCGTGTTCAGCGTGCCTTCGCTGACCACCACCCGGCTGCGCACACCGGGCAGGCAGTAGGCGAGCGGCTGCGCGACGTCCAGGACGCGCAGGTCGCGAGTGCGGGCGCAGGGCTGGGCAAGGGCCGCATCGTGTCCGACCCCGACGAGATCGACCACCATGCGGTGGTGGGCCCGGCGCCGCCGGGTCGCGATGGCCACCCGAATCACGGCGAGCATCAACCGCACACCCACCAGCACGGTCAGCGCCAAGACGGCGATGTAGGCCGCCCACAGCGGCCAGCCCAGCCGTCCCTCGGCGTCCAGGACCCTGGCGGTGGGCCGCCCGTCCGGGCCGGGCATCAGCAGCCGGCTGGCGATCGCGATGCCGGCGCTGAATGCCGAGAACACCGCGGCCAGGGCGATGGCCTGCCACAAGACCATCGCGGCGCGCGGGGCGCGCAACGGCCACTTCGCGCGGGCTACCAGGGCCGGTATCGGACCGACCAGCAGCACCGCAAGGATGGTGAAGGCCAGCGCTGACACGCTGCTAGTCTCCCTTGTCCTCCGCCCCTGCGCCAGCAGATGGCGTATTGCGTTGATTGGCTTCCAGTTCCGCGAGTGCCCGGCGAAGTGCGTCGGCCTCGTCTGCACCTACCCGCTCGACGAAATGCACCAGCGCGGCCTGCCTGTCCCCGGAGTCCTCGGCCTGGGCGAGCGCATCAACCATGAGGCCGGCGACCAGTTCGTCGCGGCCATGCACGGGCGCGTACCTGTGGGCCCGGTCGTCGCGGATCTGCGAGACAAGATTCTTCTTGGCCAACCGTTGCAGCACTGTCATCACGGTGGTGTAGGCAAGGTCGCGTCGCGCGGACAACGCCTCGTGGACCTGGCGAACGGTTTGGGGTTCCGGGGTGGACCACAAGTGATCCATCACAGTGCGTTCCAGATCGCCCAGCCGCGTCAGCTTGGCCATAGTTCGTTTAGCTCCATCTGCGCCAATAGCATTAAATTCAGCGTACTCCGGCTTACTACCGATCGTCGTATGCCAGGCCCGGCCGCGCCACGCGTGCGACGTTGTCAGCAGGCACGCTCCGTAATTGTGTGACCCCGGTAACAACACTCACCCGAGGTCCCCAGCCCGACACGCAGCCGACATTACCCGCACAACCCTTGCAAAATTAGGGCAGCCTTGCCTATGCTGGACCTCGGTCGAGCTACCATGACCGCGGCAGAGTCCTGAGGGCTGCAGCGACCCCCGGTCTACTCGATCGGCGAGCCCCGTGCCTTGGTTGCACGGGGCTCGCCTGTTTCCTCGCCTCGATTTCGAACCCCACCAACACGGGTCCGACGATGGTGTAGACACATGAGCGTGCCCTCAGACACGACCATCCAGTCGGAATACACTTCGTCGTTCGACGGCGAGTTGGGGCTGCAGTTCACCGAGCTCACCCCCGACTGCGCCCGCGCGCAGCTGCAGGTGACGCCGAAGCTGTTACAGCCGATGGGGCTGGTGCACGGCGGGGTGTACTGCTCGATGGTCGAGAGCATGGCCAGCGTGGCCGGCTACACCTGGCTGGCCACGCGCGGCGGCGGGCACGTGGTAGGCGTCAACAACAACACGGACTTCCTGCGTTCCATCAGCTCCGGCATGGTGTACGGCGCCGCCGAACCGATCCATCGCGGTCGGCGTCAACAGCTCTGGTTGGTCACCATCACCGATGACAACGACCGAGTGGTGGCCCGAGGTCAGGTGCGGCTGCAGAACCTCGAGGCGCAGTCCAGCGACGCCTGAGCGTGTTCTCAGTCGCCCCGGGTGGCCAGGAATCGGTTGAGCTTTTCGACTGCCTTGTTGATCGTGAACGACGCAGCCCCCTGACGGGGTGGGAACTCCTCGAAGGTCTCCAGGAACTGGGTGGCGACCGCCTGCCCGTAGATGACCAGGAAGGCACGGACCAGCAGCCAATCAAAGTAGGAGTTCGACGTGAAGTCCGCCTTTTCGAACGGGTCGGTCCGCAGGTTGAACAGTTTGGGCACCCGCAGTTCCACGAACGGTTCGGCCCACACCATGAGGGTGCCGGGGCAGCGCTGCTCCATGAACACCAGCTTCCAGTTCTCCGCCCGCAGGGCCAGGACGTCGCCGTCGTCGGAGAAATACACCATGCCTCGGCGCGGGCATTTTTCGACTTCACCGGTCAAGTACGGCAGCAGGTTGTAGCCGTCGATATGAACCCTGAACTCCTTGTCGCCGGCGGTGTGACCTGACTTCAGTTTCTCGACGATGTCGGGGTCACCCGCGGCCGCCAAAAATGTGGGCAGCCAATCATGATGCTGGACAATCTCGTTGGAGACCGCGCGGGCCGGGATCTTGCCGGGCCAGCGGATCAGCTCGGGCACCCGGAAGGCGCCTTCCCAGTTGGTGTTCTTCTCACTGCGAAACGGGGTGGTACCCGCGTCGGGCCAGGAGTTCGCATGGGGGCCGTTGTCGGTGCTGTAGATCACGATGGTGTCTTCGGCGATACCCAGTTCGTCGAGGGCGTCCAGCAGCCGCCCGACGTGTTTGTCGTGGTCGATCATCGTGTCGTGATACGGCGACTGCCAGCGGCCGGCCTGTCCCAGGCTGTCCGGCTTGGTGTGCGTGTACAGATGCATGTGGGTGGTGTTCATCCACACGAAAAACGGTGTCTGCGAGTCGTGTTGGCGCTTGATGAACTCGACGCAGGCCCCGACCGTTTCGTCGTCGATGGTTTCCATGCGCTTGGCCGTCAAAGGGCCGGTGTCTTCGATGCGCTGCTTGCCGACCGGCCCGTAGCGTTCGTCGACCTCGCCGCTGTCCTCGTCGGTGGCCCAGGAATGGATGACGCCGCGCGGCAGCAGAGCGGCGCGCAGCAGCGGGGCTTCTTCCTCGGTGGGGTAGTCGGGGTTTTCCGGTTCTTCCTCGGCGTTGAGGTGATACAGGTTGCCGAAGAACTCGTCGAAGCCGTGCGCGGTGGGCAGGAACTTGTTGAGGTCCCCGAGGTGGTTTTTGCCGAACTGCCCGGTGGCATAGCCGAGCGGCTTGAGCAGCTCGGCGATGGTGGCATCCTCCGCCTGTAGGCCGATGTCGGCGCCGGGCATGCCCACCTTGCTCAGGCCAGTGCGGTACACGCTTTGTCCGGTGATGAACGACGATCGCCCCGCGGTGCAGCTCTGCTCACCGTAGGAATCGGTGAACAGCATCCCCTCGTCGGCGATCCGGTCGATGTTGGGAGTGCGGTATCCCATCATCCCGCGGCTGTAGCAGCTCAGGTTCGTAATACCGATGTCGTCACCCCAAATAACCAGAATGTTCGGTTTACCACCGGGCATGTTCGTTCTCCTCGATTAGATCTGTTTCAACCCGAAAGACCTGCCAACACACCCGTTTACCGTAGGACCCCTGAGCCGCCACCGATTGCCAAAGCCGATTATTGGCCGGCAGCCCAGGGCGAGGAGAATCCAGGCGATCAGATCGGCGGCCGCGGCGGTCAGCTCGGGTCGCGCCGCCGCGACAGCGGTTGCGAGTCGGCTGGCCGCGCCATCGATCTCTGCCCGAAGCTCGGCTTGATCCTGCGTGGGCAGATGACGCGCCTCTCGGTCCCACAGGATTCCCACGTGGCGGTTCGCGATCATCACCTCGGCCAACATCGGCAACGAGGCGGCGGGGTCGGTCAGGTCGATGTCGGGCAGCTGCCTCCTGATGGCGGCGAGCCCGTCGAACACCACCGCCTTGAGCAGCTGCTGCTTCCCCGGGAAATGCCGGTACAAGGCGGAGGCGTTCACCGCCACCGCGTCGGCGATGTCGCTCATCGAGACGTGTTCATATCCGCGGGTGCGAAACAACTCTGCTGCGGCCGCCAAAATCAATTGCCGGCGATTAGCCGGCCCGGGTACCGCGTCCGGGTCGCGAGGGCGTGGTCACGCTGATCGATCCTTCCGCTGCAGCAGCGCAGCGCCCGCCTCGACTCGCCGAATGTGGGTGATAAGGACGAAAAGCCGGTCAAAGCAGCGTGCGGGTTAGCTCGCGACTCTGTCGGTGTTTGAGCCCTGCGCCTCGGCGGCCAGCTCGGCCAGCTGTTCGAGGCGGGTTCGGGCGAAGGCCTGCTGATCGGTGATGGTCAGCTGGCCGCGCCGAGTGCTCAGGAACGTGACGGTCCAGGACAGCAGCGTGGTGATCTTGGTCTTGAACCCGACCAGGTAGACCAAGTGCAGGACCAGCCAGATCAGCCAGGCGATGAAGCCGCTGAACTCGAGCGGGCCGATCTTCGCCACCGCGGAAAACCGCGACACCGTGGCCATCGAGCCCTTGTCGAAGTACTGGAACGGCTCGCGCTGGGTGGGGTCGGCTCCCTCGAGTTCGGCTTTGATCGCCGTCGCGACGTACTTGGCGCCCTGAATGGCGCCCTGCGCGACCCCGGGCACGCCTTCGACGGCGGCCATGTCGCCGATGACGAAGACATTGGGGTGGCCGGGAATGGACAGGTCGGGCAGGACCTGGACGCGTCCGGCCCGGTCGAGCTCCGCGTCGGACTGCTCGGCGAGATCCCTGCCCAGTCGGCTGGCCTGGACACCGGCGGACCAGACCTTGCACGCCGACTCGATGCGTCGCTCGGTGCCGTCGGAATCCTTGACCGTGATGCCGTTGCGGTCCACGTCGGTGACCATCGCACCCAGCTGGATCTCGACGCCCAGCTTCTCCAGCCGTGCCGCCGCCCGCTCGCCGAGCTTCTCGCCAAACGGCGGCAGCACCGCGGGGGCGGCGTCGAGCAGGACCACCCGGGCCTTGGTCGAGTCGATGTGCCGGAACGCGCCCTTCAGGGTGTATTCCGCCAATTCGGCGATCTGCCCGGCCATTTCGACGCCCGTGGGGCCGGCGCCGACGACGACGAAGGTCAGCAGCTTCTTGCGTCGTTCCGGATCGTTGGACCGTTCGGCCTGTTCGAAGGCGCTCAGGATCCGGCCGCGCAGCTCCAGGGCATCGTCGATGGATTTCATACCCGGCGCGAATTCGGCGAAATGGTCGTTGCCGAAGTAGGACTGACCGGCGCCGGCGGCAACGATCAGGCTGTCGAACGGGGTTTCGTAGGTGTGGCCGAGCAACTCCGAGATGACGCGCTGGTTTGCCAGGTCGATGTGGGTGACGTTGCCCAGCAGCACCTGGGCATTGCGCTGCTTGCGCAGTACAACGCGGGTGGGCGGCGCGATTTCCCCCTCGGAGATGATCCCGGTGGCCACCTGGTACAGCAACGGCTGGAACAGGTGATGGGTGGTGCGGGCGATCAGTTTGATGTCGACGTCGGCGCGCTTGAGCTTCTTTGCCGCGGTGAGTCCGCCGAACCCTGACCCGATGATGACGACCTGGTGCCGACGCTTCGGTTCAGCTGGGGCTTCTTGCTGGGGACTCATGAACCGCTGCTCCTGACGAGGCTCCATTGACGTTGGACTGCAGTTAGCTGCTCCGATACTCAAGGGTAGTCAAACCGACAGCCCGAAACACAGGTGAAAAGCCTGTGTAATCAGCCACACAGGGCCGCGCGGTGTGCCCGGCTACAGGCCGACCAGCGGGCGCAGCGCCTCTGCGACCGCGCTGACCGCGCCGGGCGTGTAGAAGGGCATGTTGATGATCACGCCGCCGATGCCCGCGTCGAGCACCTTGGTCTTGATCTGCTCGGCGACCGACTCGGCGCTGCCGACCACCAGTCGCTGGGCCTGCTCAGGCGGAAGCTGGTCGGGTTTGGCGCTGTCGTCGAGCAGCACGGTGAACAGCGTGCTGGTTTCCAGCGTCGCCGGGTCGCGGCCGATCTCTTCGCACTGCTGCCGCACGACCTGCACCTTGCGGGGCAGCTGGTCGAACCCGGTGATCACATTGAGGTGATCGAAGTGCCGTGCGGCGAGCGGGATCGTCTTCTTTTCACCGCTGCCGCCGATCATCAGCGGAATGTGGTCGCGATAGCGCGGATTGGCCATCGCCTCCTTGGCGCGGTACCACTTGCCCGAGAAGGTCGGTCGCTCGCCCTTGATCATCGGCAGAATGATCTCCAGCGCCTCGTTGAGCCGGTTGAACCGATCGGTGAAAGTACCGAATTCGAACCCGAGTTGATCGTGTTCGAGTTCGAACCAGCCGGCGCCCATGCCCAGGATCGCCCGGCCCGCGCTCACCACGTCCAGCGTGGTGATCGCCTTGGCCAGCAGCGTCGGGTTCCGGTACGTGTTGCCGGTCACCAAAGTGCCCAGCTGCACGCGCTCGGTGGCGGTCGCCAGCGCGCCCAGCGCCGTATATGCCTCGAGCATCGGCTGGTCGGGCGAGCCCAACGCCGGAAGCTGGTAGAAGTGGTCCATCACGAAGACCGAGTCGAATCCAGCCGATTCGGCCTCACGCGCCTGCGCGATTACCGTGGGGAAGAGTTTCTCTACCCCGGTGCCGTAGGAGAAATTAGGAATCTGATAACCAAGCCGAATAGCCACGCTCTCAACCGTAGCGATCCGCCCGGTGGTTCACACCAGGCCCCTAGGGGCTCAGGCGAATTGAGCCAGCGCGCCGTGGCTGACGTGCAGTGTCTGGCCGGTGATGTGGCGGGCGGCAGGGGTGGTGAGGAACAGCGCCAGCCGGGCGATCTCGGCCGCCACGGACGGTGGGGTGCGCGAGAGACCGTCGTATCCGGGCTGCACGCTGCGCCCGCACGCGACGGTGTTGACCGTGATCCCGCGGGTGCCGAAGACTTCCGCCTGCCCGGTAACCCAACTCGCCAGTGTCGCCTTGATCGCGGCGTCGACGCTGCCAGCCGGTGGGTTCTCGGCCACTACGCTGACGATCGAGCCGCCGGAACGCAGGTGATCACCCACGGCCTGCACCGTCAGCACCACCGACAGCACCGTCGCGTCCAGCGCATTGCGCCACGCGTTGGCGGTGTCGGACAGCGAGTAGGCGCGGGGGTCGCCGGCCTCGCAGCGCGGCGCCGGCAGGTTGACGATGGTGTCCAGGTGATGGGGGAACAGGCCGCGGACTTCCGCAAGGCTGGCGGGGTCCATGGTGTCGCAGACGATGGCGTCCACGTCGAGTTCCTTGGCGACGACCTCGAGGTCGCCACGGCGGGCACCGACGAGGGTTACTTTGTGACCGTCGTCGCGGAAGCCTTCGGCGACGACCCGCCCAACCTCGGTGTCGCCCCCGGTGACCAGCACCTCCACTGCCATGACCTCCTCGTGTTCAACGTTGAACCCCCGGATTACCTGGGATCTCAGCGTGTTATGGCGTCGACTTCAAGTGATGTTACTGGACAGTAGCTATTTGGCGAAACTACCTGGCGCGACGACGCGCGGACAAATTGGGTAACTATTTTGCGGTGCCTTTATTGGGGCGCTCCTTGCGCGACATAGGCGCCAGATAGGTTTGGCCCATGCGTCGGATCGAGGTGCTGGCCGGGTTCGTCTCGATGGTACTGGTGGCGGGGTTGCTGGCATGCAGTCCCAAGTCACCCCCATCCTCGATCGTGGTGTCTGCCGCGGCCTCGCTGCGGCCCGCATTCACCCAGATCAGTGAGCAGTTCAAAACCGAAAATCCAGGCAGCAGTGTCGCATTCGAATTCGGGGGCTCCCAAGAGCTGGCGAACCGGCTGACCCAGGGTGCGACCGCCGACGTCTTCGCGTCGGCCGACACCGCCCAGATGGATACGGTTGCCAAGGCGGGTTTGCTGGCCGGGAACCCGACCAACTTCGCCTCCAACACCCTGGTCATCGTCACCGCCCCGGGCAACCCGAAGAAGATCGCCACCTTCGCCGACCTCGCCAAGCCGGGCTTGTCCGTGGTGATCTGCCAAAAGCCGGTGCCCTGCGGGTCGGCGACCCATCGCGTCGAAGACTCCACCGGGGTGCACCTCAATCCGGTCAGTGAGGAATCGAACGTGACCGATGTGCTCAACAAGGTCACCACCGGGCAGGCCGACGCCGCGCTGGTCTATGTGACCGACGCGCGCAGCGCCAAAGACAAGGTGGCGACCGTCAACTTCCCCGAAGCCGCCGGGGCGGTCAACGTCTATCCGATCGCGGTGCTCAAGAAGTCGGCGCAAGCCACGCTGGCGCAGAAGTTCGTCGCCGTGGTCACCTCAGAGGCCGGTCAGAAGATCCTGGCCCAATCGGGTTTCGCCAAGCCCTGACCGCCGACCGTGCACCGGCCAACGGATCTGCCGCGGTGGGTGTACATCCCCGCCGTCGTGGGGACCATGTTCGTGGTGCTGCCGCTGGTGGCGATCGCGATCAAGGTTGACTGGCTGCATTTCTGGTCGCTGATCACCAGCACCTCATCGAGGACCGCGCTGCTGCTGAGCCTGAAGACCGCCGCAGCCAGCACCGTGCTCTGCCTGCTGCTGGGGGTGCCGATGGCGCTGGTGCTGGCACGCAGCAGGGCGCGGATCGTGCGGTTGCTGCGGCCGCTGATCCTGCTGCCGCTGGTGCTGCCGCCGGTGGTCGGGGGCATCGCGTTGCTGTACGCGTTCGGCCGGCTCGGGCTGATCGGCCAGTACCTGGAGATTGCCGGGTTGAGCATCGCGTTCAGTACCACCGCCGTGGTGTTGGCACAGACGTTCGTCTCGTTGCCGTTCCTGGTGATTTCCCTGGAAGGGGCCGCCCGTACCGCCGGAACCGACTACGAGATGGTGGCGACGACGCTGGGTGCGCGGCCCAGCACGGTGTGGTGGCGCGTCACCCTGCCGCTCCTGCTGCCCGGCATCGCGTCGGGAACGGTGCTGGCGTTCGCCCGGTCACTGGGGGAGTTCGGCGCGACGCTGACCTTCGCCGGGTCCCGGGAGGGCGTCACCCGGACCCTGCCGCTGGAGATCTACCTGCAGCGGGTGACCGACGCGGACGCGGCGGTGGCGTTGTCGATCCTGCTTGTCGCGGTGGCGGCGCTGGTGGTGCTGGGTCTGGGTACTCGCCGGCTGACCGGGACGGACACGAGGTAGCCGATCGATGAGCGAGTTGCAGCTGCGTGCGGTCGTGGCGGAGCGCCACCTGGATGTCGAGTTCTCGGTGTCCGCGGGGGAGGTGCTCGCCGTGCTTGGACCCAACGGCGCGGGCAAGTCCACCGCGCTGCATGTGATCGCCGGGCTGGTTCGCCCGGACTCGGGGATGGTGCGGTTGGGGGACCGGGTGTTGACCGACATCGGGACCGGGGTGAACGTGGCGACCCACGACCGCCGGGTGGGGCTGCTGCTGCAGGACCCGTTGTTGTTCCCGCACCTCAGCGTTGCCGCCAACGTGGCCTTCGGGCCGCGCAGCCGCCACCGCAGGTTTTTCTCGGCAGGTGCTCAGCAGCGGGGCCAGGACAAGCTGACGGCGCTGCGCTGGCTGCGCGAGGTGGACGCCGAGCAGTTCGCCGACCGCAAACCGCCGCAGCTGTCGGGAGGTCAGGCCCAGCGGGTGGCGATCGCTCGCGCGTTGGCGGCCGAACCCGATGTGCTGCTGCTCGACGAGCCACTGACCGGGCTCGACGTCGCCGCGGCGGCGGCCGTCCGGGCGGTGTTGCGCAGTGTGGTCAGCCGCAGTGGCTGCGCGGTGGTGCTGATCACCCACGATTTGCTGGATGTGTTCACACTGGCCGATCGGGTACTGGTGCTGGAGTCCGGCAGGATCTCCGAAATCGGCCCGGTCGCCGAGGTGCTCGCCGCGCCGCGCAGCCGGTTCGGCGCCAGCATTGCCGGCGTCAACCTGGTCACCGGGACCATCGGCCCGGACGGCCTGTTGCACACCCCGGCCGGCGTCCACCTGCACGGCACCCCGTCCCCGGAGCCGGCCGACACGCTGGCCGAGGGGCAGGACGCGATCGCACTGTTCGCGCCCACGGCGGTTTCCGTATATCAGGACACGCCGCACGGCAGCCCGCGCAATACCGTCGAGGTGACCGTGGCGGAGCTTGACACCCGCGGATCCGACGTCGTGGTGCGCGGTCAGGAACAGGCCGACGGCGCGCCCGGCCTGGCCGCGGCAATCACCGTCGAAGCGGCCGCAGAACTGCGGCTGACGCCGGGAGAACGAGTGTGGTTCAGCATCAAAGCCCACGAAGTGGCGCTGTACCCGGCGCCGCCGCGGCGCACACACCGATAAGCACCCCGTCGGCAACATCGGGGTAACCGCATCGCATCGCCAGCAGGCCTCCCTTGCTTCACAGCCGTAACACGGTAGGTTCGTCGCCATGGATCAGGTGGACCCGAACTCAACACGCCGAAAAGGACTATGGGCGACCCTGGCGATCGCCGCGCTGAGCAGCGCCAGCGCCGTCACCATCGCGATACCCTCGAACGCCGATCCGGAGCCTGCCCCCGCGCCCCCGTCGCCCAGCGCGGTAAGTCCCGCACCGGGCGCCCCGCCGACGCCCGAGGGACAAGCTCCGCCTCCTCCGACTGACCCGAACGCGCCCCAGCCGCCACCGGCCGACCCGAACGCCGGCCGGATCGACAACGCTGTCGGGGGCTTCAGCTTCGCTCTGCCGCCCGGCTGGGTGGAGTCCGACGCATCCCACCTCGACTACGGTTCGGCGCTGCTCAGCAAGACGACCGGGCAGCCGCCGATGCCCGGACAGCCGCCACCGGTCGCCAACGACACCCGCATCGTGCTCGGCCGGCTGGACCAAAAGCTCTACGCGAGCGCCGAAGCCACTAACCAGAAGGCCGCGGTGCGGCTGGGCTCGGACATGGGCGAGTTCTTCATGCCGTATCCCGGAACCCGGATCAATCAGGACACCGCGCCGCTCAACGCCAACGGGGTTGCCGGCTTCGCGTCGTACTACGAGGTCAAGTTCGCCGACCCGGCCAAACCGAATGGCCAGATCTGGACCGGCGTCATCGGCTCGCCCGCGACGAACAATGCGCCGCCGCAACGCTGGTTCGTGGTGTGGCTCGGGACCGCGAATGACCCGGTGGACAAGAACGCGGCCAAGGCACTGGCCGAGTCGATCCGGGCTCTGGGAGCACCACCTGCCGCTCCGCCGGTTCCGGGCGCACCGCCCGCCGTTCCACCGGCGCCCGGTGCCCCGCCTGCGGCTCCACCGGCGCCCGGTGCCCCGCCCGCCGCTCCGCCCGCTCCAGGGGCACCGCCCGCCGCACCGCCGGCACCGGGCGCACCGCCCGCGGAATCGCCCTCACCGGTCCCTGGCGCACCGGCATCACCGGCGAACCAGCCGCCCGGCGCTCCCGCCGGAGAGGTCACGCCTACCCCCATGCCGACGCCGCGGACCCAGACGGCCTAAACCGGCCTGTCCAGGGCGCGACTTTGTCTCCATAGGCGCGTATACCGAAATCACGGTCCGGCGATAGGCCTGGGCCTTACCAGCGATTGCAAGGAGACCCCTCATGGACGTCATGGCAGCTACCGAATACCTGGCCCGTTCAACGA
>NZ_DATJYB010000503.1:0-10956 GCF_035499775.1 Mycobacterium sp.
CACGGCCAGGTCGTCGGGCCGCATGCTCACCAGCGAGCCCTTCATGGCGCGGCCGATCGGCGAGCGGGCTGTTGAGACGATGACGGCTTCCGGCATGACGGCTCCTTATACGTGGGCTGCGGGCTCCAAATCTAGTCGCCGTCGCCCACGGGCTGTCACGAGGATGGGGAAGGCAGCGCCGATGAGGTGTCCGACGGCTGGCGCCGCCACAGCCGCGACATGACACGCAAGGGGCTGGGGGCGCTACCGCGCGCCGGCGCGCTCGCCGGCATCGGCACCTGAAGCCTTGCGCCCTCGACCTTTTCACCCAGCGCGTCGCAGAGCGCGACCAACAGGTGCTGGGCCGCCACCGCATACGCGGCCGCCGAGGGGTGGAAGCCGTCGGCGGAGAACATCACCTCCGGCTCAGCCCGGAACTGGGGTGACAGCAGCTGTCCGACCGGCACCGGAACACCGCCGGCCGAATTGACTGCGGCGGCCTGGGCGCGGGCAAGTTGCACCCCGCGCGTGTGTGCCAGCGAGCGCAGCGGCTGGGGGATGGCGGTGATCGTACCCAGATCCGGGCAGGTACCCACGATTACCACCGCGCCGCGGGCTCGCAGCTTTCGCACGGTCAGGGCCAGTCGGCGCGCGGACTGGCTGATGCCGTTGAGCGCCGTGATGTCGTTGGCGCCCAGCATCATGACCGCGACGTCCGGTGGCGGTCCGGCCACGAACATCGCGTCGACTTGGCCGCTCACGCCTTTCGAGGTGGCACCGACGATGGCCTTGGTGCTCAACCGGACTCGCTTGCCGGTCTGCTGGGCGAGCCCGCGCGCGACCAGCACGCCGGGCACTTCTTCAGCGCTGGCGCAGCCGTACCCGGTGGCCGTCGAGTCGCCGAAGATCATCAGGTGCAGGTCGACGGCCACGCCGCGCTGCCAACGCTGCACGGGGCCGCCGCCGGGGGTGTATACGCCGTCGGCGCGCGGCGGGATGTCCCAGGACTTGGGAATGATGGTGCGCGCCTGCGTCGCCTGGCCGACCAGTAGGTTGCGTGCGCCCAGATAGGCCGTACCTGTCGAGGCAAGCGCACCCGCTGTGGCCAGAGCGATCGTCGAACGACGCGTCACCCGGATGGTCACGCCAACATTTTAGGACGTCGTCTGCGGACTTTGCATGGGTTGCTGACAAACTGCGCGATTACGTTGTGGAACAAATGTGGTATCGAAATAGCTTCTTCCAACGTTCTACACAGAAAGCGCTGTCAAGCTAAGTTCGCGGGGTTGGCTGAACGCCGGGGGATCACCAGGTGAACCAGGCGGACGACCGCTTCGTACATGCTGTATGGACTACAAAGACGTAGGAAGTGTTGAGCATGACCGCACCTAGCAAGGTATCGGGCTCGCCCCGTCATACCCTTCGTCCACGTGACGTACTGAGGGCACGCAGGCTAGAAAACCGCAGATTCGCCATCAGCGACGGCGCCCCCGTCGAGGTACTCGAATCCGGGCCCAGTATCGCTGGACGATTAGCTACGCTCGCGTCACGGCTGACGATCCGACCGGTACTGGCCGTCGGTAGCTACGTGCCGAACCTACCCTGGCCGTGGGGCCTCATCGACTCGGCCGCCAAGGTTCTGCTGCCGGCAACCGCCACCGTCAGGGCCGAGGTGACCTTGCCTAACGCTTCTGCGCAACTGGTGCGAGCGCCTGGAGTGCTGCCCGCGGACGGCACCCGGCGGGCGGTCGTCTATCTGCACGGCGGCGCATTCCTGACTTGTGGAGCAAACTCGCACGGCCGATTGGTCGAAACCCTGTCAGAGTTTGCTGACGCGCCGGTTCTCGTCGTCAACTATCGGCTGCTGCCCAAGCATTCGATCGGGATGGCCCTCGACGACTGCTACGACGGCTACCAGTGGCTGCGGTTGCGCGGGTACCAGCCGGACCAGATCGTGCTGGCCGGAGACTCCGCCGGAGGGTATCTCTCGCTCGCCCTGGCGCAACGTCTGCAGGAGCTGGGCGAGGAGCCGGCAGCGCTGGTAGCGATCTCGCCACTGCTGCAGCTAGCAAAGGAATGCAAGCAGGCGCACCCCAACATCAAGACCGATGCGATGTTCTCCGCGAAGGCGTTCGACGCGCTCGTCGAACTGGTTGCTGGCGCAGCCGCCAAGCACGTCGTTGACGGCAAGCCCGAAGAGGTCTACGAGCCACTCGAGCACATCAAGCCGGGCCTGCCGCGCACGCTGATCCACGTTTCCGGATCCGAGGTGCTGCTGCACGACGCGCAGTTGGCTGCGAGCAGACTGGCCGCGGTTGGGGTTCCGGCCGAGGTTCGCGTCTGGCCTGGCCAGGTTCACGACTTCCAGCTGGCGGCGCCGATGGTGCCGGAAGCGGTCCGTTCGCTGCGCCAGATCGGGGAGTACATCCGCGAGGCCACCGGCTAAACCGTCGGGCGACCCGCCGTCGCGAAGCGGGTGGAGTGGGTGTGCGTGGCCCGAAATCGCCTGAGACGATGAACGCATGCGGATTGCGCAGCACATCAGTGACCTCATCGGGGGCACGCCACTGGTTCGCCTGAACTCCGTCGTTCCGGTCGGCGCCGGCACCGTGGTGGCAAAGGTCGAGTACCTCAATCCCGGCGGCAGTTCCAAAGACCGGATCGCGGCCAAGATGATCGACGCCGCCGAGGCCAGCGGACAGCTCAAACCGGGCGGCACCATCGTCGAACCCACATCGGGTAACACCGGCGTCGGGCTGGCGCTCGTCGCACAACACCGGGGCTACAAGTGTGTATTCGTCTGCCCCGACAAGGTGAGCGAGGACAAGCGCAACGTGCTGCTCGCCTACGGCGCCGACGTCGTCGTGTGCCCGACGGCGGTCCCGCCCGACGATCCCGACAGCTACTACAGCGTGTCCGACAGGTTGGTCGCCGAGATCGACGGCGCCTGGAAACCCGACCAGTACGCCAACCCCGAGGGGCCGGCCAGCCACTACGAGACCACCGGCCCGGAGATCTGGGCCGACACCGATGGCAAGATCACCCACTTCGTCGCGGGTATCGGCACCGGCGGAACGATCACCGGCGCCGGCCGCTACCTCAAAGAGGTATCCGGGGGTGCGGTGCGCATCATCGGCGCCGACCCGGAGGGGTCGGTGTATTCGGGCGGGAGCGGCCGGCCGTACTTGGTCGAGGGCGTCGGCGAGGACTTCTGGCCGGCGGCGTATGACCCCAGCGTGCCCGACCAGATCATCGCGGTGTCCGACTCCGACTCGTTCAACATGACCAGACGGTTGGCTCGCGAAGAGGCGATGCTGGTCGGCGGATCGTGTGGGATGGCGGTGGTGGCCGCGCTCAAGGTCGCCGAGGAGGCCGGGCCGGACGCGCTGGTCGTCGTCCTGTTGCCGGACGGCGGACGCGGCTACATGTCGAAGATCTTCAACGACGCGTGGATGTCGTCGTACGGATTCCTGCGCAGCCGCCTCGACGGGTCGACCGAGGAGTCCACTGTCGGCGACGTGTTGCGTCGGAAGTCCGGTGAGCTGCCCGATTTGGTGCACACCCATCCGTCCGAGACAGTGCGTGACGCGATCGGCATCCTGCGCGAGTACGGGGTGTCCCAGATGCCGGTCGTCGGCGCCGAGCCGCCGGTGATGGCCGGTGAGGTCGCCGGCAGCGTCTCCGAACGCGAGTTGCTGTCAGCCGTCTTCGAGGGTCGCGCCGGTCTGGCCGACGCCGTCTCCGAGCACATGAGTCCGCCGCTGCGGATGATCGGCGCCGGTGAGCTGATCACCGCCGCCGGCAAGGCGCTGCGCGACTGGGACGCGTTGATGGTGGTGGAGCAGGGCAAACCGGTGGGCGTCATCACCCGATACGACCTGTTGGGCTTCCTCTCGGAGGGGCCTCGAGGAGCGACCGGGCGACGGTAGCCGGCATGTGACCGACGTCTCTCCCGCATGGTGGTGCTCAGGTACTGTAATGCGGCCTAGTTCAGCTTCTCCCAGTGGAAGGTGACCATGACCGAACAACCGGCGCCCGGCGGCTCGCCCCAGCCACCCCCGCCACCCCCGCTGCCCGAGGGCATGTCCTACCCGCCGCCGCCGCCGTCCTCGGGTGCGGTGGCGCCGCCGCCGCCGGGGCCGGTGGTCCGCGCCCAGCCGACGGAGAAGTACACGCCCTGGGCCACCCGGGCACTGGCGGGACTCATCGACTACATCCCCGCCCTAGTCGTTTCTGTCATCGGCCTGGTGATCTTCAAACTCCTCACCGCCCAGCAAGACCAGTGTTCGACCGTTATCTCGGGATACGACCAAATCAAGCAGTGCACCCCGCCCTCGATGACGGTCCCGACCCTGGTACTGGCGCTCTCCTTCCTGGCGGCCACGGCCTACGTGATCTGGAATAACGGCTACCGTCAGGGCCTCACCGGGCAGAGTCTCGGCAAGTCGGTCATGAAGTTCAAAGTGGTCAGCGAGATTACCGGCGAGCCGTTGGGTTTCGGGATGTCCGTCCTGCGCCTGTTCGCGCACATCCCCGACGCGATCATCTTCGGCATCGGTTTTCTGTTTCCGCTGTGGGACGCCAAACGTCAAACCTTCGCGGACAAGATCATGACGACGGTCTGCCTGCCGGTCGGCGACGTAACCCCAACTGTGGCTTGATCTTCTGCCCGTGCCCGTCGCACGGTCTACTGTGTCGCTCATCGACATGCCAAGGAGGCAGACGTGGACGGCACGCCATTCGGGCGCTACCGGCTCATGGAGCAGTTGGGCCGGGGCGGCATGGGCGAGGTGTGGCGCGCGTTCGACTCCGGCACCGACCGCGTGGTGGCGCTGAAGGTGCTGCCCGCGAACTTCGTGGACGACCAGTTGTTCCAGGAGCGGTTTCGGCGAGAGGCCAAGGCGGCGGGCGGACTCGACGATCCTCATGTCGTCCCTATCTACGACTTCGGTGAGATCGAGGGCCGCTTCTTCGTCAGCATGCGGTTGATCAAGGGTCAGGATCTGCACACCATGCTCGCCGGCGGTGGGCTGGATCCGACCCGGGCGGTGGGCATTGTCGGTCAGATCGCCTCGGCGCTGCATGCGGCGCACCGGATTGGGCTGGTGCACCGGGACGTCAAGCCCTCCAACGTCCTGGTGGCCGAGGACGACTTCGCCTATCTGATCGACTTCGGGATTGCCCGCGCCGCCGGGGAGACCGGGCTGACCAACACCGGCGCGACGATCGGCACCTGGGCTTACATGGCGCCTGAGCGGTTCAAGAAAGGCGCGGCAGACGCACGCGCGGACGTCTATGCGCTGACCTGCGTGCTGCACGAGTCGCTGATCGGTGAGCCGCCATTTCCGGGCGACACCCTGGAGCAGATCGCCGTCGCCCACATGCTTCAGCCGCCTCCGCAACCGTCGGCGCTGCGGGACGGGATTCCGGCCGGGATGGACGACGTGATCGCCACCGGAATGGCCAAAGACCCCGACCAGCGGTATGCCACCACAAAGGAGTTGGCCGTGGCGGCGCGCGCGGCGCTGACCACACCGACCCACCGCTCCGGCGCGCCGCGCACCGAACGGCTGCAACCGCGAACCCAGCGGCTGACGCCGCCGCCCGCGCCGTTTCAGCCGCCGCCGCCGCGTTCTGATGAGCGGCCGACGCCGTTCTACCCGCCGCCGCCGCGTTCCGATGAGCGCCCGACGCCGTTCTACCCGCCACCGCCGCCGCCGCCCGTCGCACAACGCGCCAGTTTTTATCCCCCGCCTCCCGTGCCTGCCGGCTACCCGCAGCAGGCACCGCGCGGCGTCGTCACGCTTCCCGGTCTGGGGACCGTCACCGTCGCATCGATTGGGCAGCGGGTGGGTGCTCGATTGATCGATTGGCTGATCTACGGCGTTGTGTGCGTGATCTGTCTATTTATCGGCGGCGCGATTTCAGCAGCCACGGAGCACACGGTCAGGGACTCTTACGGCAACGTCACCTACCAAAGCTCCGGATTGGGAGCCTTCGCGGTTTTCGCGGCATATGGGGTCGGGTTGGGGATCTGCGTGCTCTACGAATGGCTCATGGTGGCTTACCGGGGCGCAACTCTGGGCAAGATGGCAGTCGGCGTCAAGGTGGTCGACCAAGTCACGGGCCAACTCCCCTCCCAAGGTCGGGCGTTCCTACGAACGCTCATTCCCTTTGCCGCCTCTCTGGCCTGCTGGCTGCCGGGGCTCCTGGTGTACTTGTCGCCGTTGTTCGACAGCTCGGGCCGGGCGCAGGGCTGGCACGACAGCGCCGCCGGCGACCTCGTCATCAAGACGCGCTAGCCCACTACGCTGGTCGTCGATGAGCGACGCAGACCACTTCAGGGGACTGGCCACCAAAGCCATTCACGCCGGCTACCCGCCGGACCCGGCGACGGGGGCGGTGAACACCCCGATCTACGCCAGCAGCACGTTCGCCCAGGACGGTGTCGGCGGTCTGCGCGGCGGGTTCGAATACGCCCGCACCGGCAACCCGACCCGGGCCGCATTGGAGGCCACGCTGGCGGCAGTCGAAGACGGTACTTACGGAAGGGCTTTCAGCTCCGGGATGGCCGCGACGGACTGCGCGCTGCGGGCAATGCTGCGACCGGGCGATCACGTGGTCATCCCCGACGACGCCTACGGCGGCACCTTCCGGTTGATCGACAAGGTGTTTACCCAGTGGAAGGTCGAGTACACGCCGGTGGCGGTGTCCGACCTGGACGCGTTGCGCGCCGCGATCACTGCGCAGACCCGCCTGATTTGGGTGGAAACACCGACCAATCCGCTGCTGTCTATCGCCGACATCGAGGGGATCGCTCAGCTGGGCGCGGAGCGTGCTGTAAAAGTGTTGGTGGACAACACCTTTGCCTCGCCCGCGCTGCAGCAGCCGTTGACGCTGGGTGCCGACGTGGTGCTGCATTCGACCACCAAGTACATCGGTGGCCACTCCGATGTGGTGGGCGGTGCGCTGGTCACCAACGACGAAGAGTTGGACAGCGCCTTCGCCTTCCTGCAGAACGGAGCCGGCGGGGTGCCGGGCCCGTTCGACGCCTACCTGACGATGCGCGGCCTGAAGACGTTGGTGCTGCGGATGCAGCGGCACAGCGAAAACGCCCTTGCCGTAGCGGAATTCCTCGCCGAACAGTCGTCGGTGAGCAAGGTGCTGTACCCGGGTCTGGCCGCTCACCCCGGACATCAGATCGCCGCCCGGCAGATGCGCGGTTTCGGCGGCATGGTCTCGGTGCGGATGCGCGCCGGCCGTCAGGCCGCCGAGGAGCTGTGTGCGCGCACCCGGGTGTTCATCCTCGCGGAGTCGCTGGGCGGGGTGGAGTCGCTGATCGAACACCCCAGCGCCATGACGCACGCGTCGACGGCCGGTTCGCAGTTGGAGGTTCCCGACGACCTGGTGCGGCTTTCGGTCGGCATCGAGGACGTCGCCGACCTGCTGGCCGACCTGGAGCAGGCGCTGAGTTAGTCCGCCGAGCAGACGCAGAATCGCACTGAGGGCGCCCTGCGCGTGCGATTCTGCGTCTCGCGCAACCTGGGCGACCCTACGAGTGGTACGGCTCGGCGCTGACCAGCGTGACCTGGACGGTGTTGCCGTTGGGCACCGTGTAGCTGCGGGTCTCGCCGACCTTGGCGTCGATCAGCGCGCCACCTAACGGTGAGTTCGGCGAGAACACCTCGAGCTTGCCGTCGTTCACGCCCTCCTGGCGGGTGGCGATCAGGAAGGTCTCACTGTCCGACTCGTCGCCGTTGTAGTAGACCTTCACCACCGAACCCGGCAGCGCCACCCCCGACTGCTTGGGCGCCTCGCCGACCTTCGCGTTGTTGAGCAGGTCCTGCAGCTGGCGGATGCGAGCCTCCTGCTGGCCCTGCTCCTCGCGGGCGGCGTGATACCCGCCGTTCTCGCGCAGATCGCCCTCCTCGCGGCGGTCGTTGATCTCCGCAGCGATGACCGGACGATTCGCAATCAAATGGTCGAGCTCGGCCTTGAGTCGGTCATGTGACTCCTGGGTCAACCAGGTCACCTGAGTGTCCGTCATCTCGTCGCGCTCCTTGTGTTCTCGTTCAGCGCTGTTCGCGCAAGTATGTGATCCCGGCTGCCGGGAGTATTCCGGTCCCACCCCGCGTGCTGCCGCTCCGTTCTGCTCACGGCCATTAATGCAGCAATACACGGTCCCAGCCGGAACCGTGCATTCATCCATGTTACCACTGCGGAAACAAACAATGACGGTTATCCGCGCAGTTCGGCGTTTGCGCCGTACTCAGGCCGAGCGCAGGTAGCCGGGCACGTTGGTGCCGCAGCCGTAGATGTCCGCCACCACCGGCGGCTTGCTGGATTTCAGCGTCGTCGTCACCTGCACCGTGCCCTGGGTCGACGGGGGGACGAGCACCTCCCGTCGGCCCGTTTCGCTGCCGTCTTTGGCCCGAACCCGCACGATGCAGTCCACCGGCCGCGACGGGTCGGCGCGCGTGACGCTGATCGTCACCGACGCTGTCTCGTTGTCGATCACCTGATAGCCGGCCAGGGTGCCCGACACGGCGCTGGTGCCTAGCCGGTGGTAGCCGATGATCGCGATGACGACGCCGGTCGCCAAGACCAGCGCCGTCAGCATGAGGGCCACCCGGCGGCGTGACCTGCTGGACAGCCGCGGACGCCCGTAACGGGCTTCCGGACGGGAGTCGGGTGAACAGGATGCAGCCATCGGAAGTTGGAATTATAAGGTCACTTGAACGCTCCAGGACCGACAAGGGGGCACGTGAGCAAACTGCGGTTGATGGCGGTGCACGCCCACCCGGACGACGAGTCCAGCAAGGGCGCGGCGACGCTTGCCCGCTATGCCGACGAGGGTCACGACGTGCTGGTGGTGACGTTGACCGGGGGTGAACGCGGCGAAATCCTTAACCCGGCGATGGACCTGCCCGACGTGCACGGGCATATCGCTGAGATCCGCCGCGACGAGATGGCCAAGGCGGCCGAGATCCTCGGGGTGGAGCACGCGTGGTTGGGTTTCGTCGATTCTGGCCTGCCCAAGGGCGACCTACCGCCGCCGCTGCCCGAGGGTTGCTTCGCGCTGATACCGCTGGAGGTATCCACCGCGGCGCTGGTGCGGGTGGTGCGCGAGTTCCGGCCGCACGTGATGGTCACCTACGACGAGAACGGCGGCTACCCGCACCCGGATCACATTCGCTGCCACCAGGTGTCGGTGGCCGCCTACGAGGCGGCCGGCGACTACTGCCGCTTCACCGACGCGGGCCGGCCGTGGACGGTGTCCAAGCTCTACTACATCCACGGTTTCCTGCGCCAGCGCATGCAGATGCTGCAGGACGAATTCGCCAGGCACGGCAAAGAGGGGCCGTTCGGGAAATGGCTCGAGCTCTGGGATCCCAAGCTTGACGTGCTCGCCGACCGGGTGACGACGCGCGTTCAATGCTCGGCCTATTTCAGCCGGCGCGACGACGCGCTGCGGGCGCACGCCACCCAGATCGATGCGGCGTCCGAATTCTTCACCGCTCCGATCGAATGGCAGCAGCGGCTGTGGCCGACCGAGGAATACGAGTTGGCCCGCTCGCGCATCCCCGCCTCGCTGCCGGAGACCGATCTGTTCACCGGAATCGAGTCGGACGGGTGAATCAGCTGTTTGTCGTGATGAGCGCCAGGGTGCTCGCCGATGAGCATCCGCATAACACCGGACCCGATTTCGGCAAGGCCAGTCCGTTCGGGCTGCTTGTTGTGGTGCTGCTGGTGATCGCGACGGTGTTCCTGATCCGATCGATGAACAAGCAGCTCAGGAAGGTCCCTAAATCTTTCGACCGCGACAACCCCGAGCTCGATCAGGCCGCCGACGAGGGCACCGACACCGCCGGTGGGGCCGAGCACGAGCGGCGCCAGGGACCCGGTGATGAGCCCGGCTGACTGCTCGCACACCAATACCCTCGGGCTGGCCACCAGTCCTTACCTGCGCCAGCACGCCGACAACCCGGTGCACTGGCAGCAGTGGACGCCGCAGGCACTGGCCGACGCGGCCGCACGCGACGTTCCGATCCTGCTGTCCATCGGCTATGCGGCGTGTCACTGGTGTCATGTGATGGCTCACGAGTCGTTCGAGGACGACGATGTCGCCGCCGTCATGAACGAGGGATTCGTCTGCATCAAAGTCGACCGCGAGGAACGGCCGGACATCGACGCGGTCTATATGAACGCCACCGTTGCCTTGACCGGGCAGGGCGGTTGGCCGATGACGTGTTTCCTCACGCCCGACGGCCGGCCCTTCTTTTGCGGCACCTACTATCCGAAAGCGGGCTTCCTGCAACTACTTTCCGCGGTATCCGAGACCTGGCAGCAGCGCCGCGGCGAGGTCGAGGAGGCCTCCGACCACATCGTCGGCGAGTTGCGCTCGATGGCTTCCGGGCTGCCTTCCGGGGGCCCGGAGGTGGCGCCGGAACTGTGCGACCATGCCGTCGCGGCGGTGCTGCGCGACCAGGACACGGTCCGCGGCGGCTTCGGCACAGCGCCCAAGTTCCCGCCGTCGGCGTTGCTCGAAGCGCTGCTGCGCAACTACGAGCGCACCGGGTCGCCGGAGGTGCTGCAGGCGGTCTCGTGCACCGCCAACGCCATGGCCCGCGGTGGCATTTACGACCAACTCGCCGGCGGCTTTGCCCGGTACAGCGTCGACAACGCCTGGGTGGTACCGCATTTCGAAAAGATGCTGTACGACAACGCATTACTGCTACGCGCATACGCGCACTGGGCCCGCCGCACCGGAGATCCGTTGGCGCGCAGGGTCGCCGGGCAGACCGCGCGCTTTCTGATCGACGAGCTGGGCACCAGAGTCGAAGCCGACATGTTCATTTCGTCGCTGGACGCCGACGCCGACGGCCGCGAGGGCTCGACGTACGTCTGGACGCCGGCGCAGCTGGCCGAGGTGCTCGGCGACGACGACGGCCGTTGGGCAGCAGAGGTTTTCGCGGT
>NZ_DATJYB010000504.1:0-2595 GCF_035499775.1 Mycobacterium sp.
ACTATGTCCGGTATGTCCGAGGGTTGCGGGCGGCAGCCCCGAGAGCCTGCGCGTCGGTCCAGGCCAAGCGGGTGTACGCAGTGGAGCTCGACTGGTCCGGTCCGCAGCCTGACGGTTACTGCACGTGCCCGCACGCTGCCAACGGTCACTTCTGCAAGCACCTGGTCGCGGTCGGACTCGCCGTGATCGACAGCGGCGCCGTCCACGATGCCACTCGGTTGGCATCGTCGCTGGAAGCGACCGTGCAAGCGATGGACGTCGACGAGCTTCGCGAACTCGTCATGATCCTTGCGCAGCGCGACGGCGAACTGCGCCGCATGCTGGAGGTTCGCGCCACCGCCGGATCCGGTAGCGACACCACCGCCAAAGCCGAGTTCGAAGCCCAGGTGCGAAACGCTCTGGAATTCCGCGGATTTGTCGACTATCGCGAGTCCTACATGGTCGCGGAAGGCGCCAGCCAAGTACTCGACGAACTTGAGATCCACCTCAATGAAGGGTCCGCCGAAATCGTGCGGCCTGCCCTACTGTGCGCGTTGACCCTGCTGCGCACGATCAGCGAGCATTCTGACGACTCGTCGGGGGTGATCGGCGGTGCATGTGAGCGGGCTGCCGAGCTGTACGCGCAGGCATGCCGACTGGGTGAACCAGGGGTGGCAGGCTCCGGTTCGCCGCAATCTAAGACGTTGTCATGATGCTTTGGCGTATCTGCGGACTAAGTCATCCTCGGCGAACGTGCTCGTGCGCTGTAGGCCGCTGTCGTCGCGGCCAAAAAATGTCCACCGCCGCGGAGTTGTCTGCGGCCCACTGATCATCTTGACGGTCAGGCGCCGTTGGGTGGGACGCAGCGTGCCGATGATGTCACCGACCCGGATCTGCGACGGATGGATCTGGGGTGCATCGCACCAGTTCTCGATGGCCATGCACCCGTCCTCACGTTGTTGCCCTCACCCTACCCGCAACCCGCGTCTATCACTGACGGGGGCCGTCGCCAGGCGCTGCCCTCATTACCCGGGGCAGCGCGAGGACTTTGTTGCGATGTGGCAACGATAGGGTTGATCCGGGCGCGGCGGTTCGGTCGACGTCGTGGTCTGCGGCCGCGCCAAGGACGTGATCATTATGGCCGGAGGCAGCATCTACGCCACCGACTTCGGACGTGCTGCCGGGCGCGTCGCCGATGTACGCGCAGGCTGTGTGGCAGCTGTCCGACTCGACGCCGGCCATTCCCGGGAATCGTTTGCCGTGGCCGTGGAATCAAACCACGCCGACGACCCCGCGCGGGTCCGGCGCATCAAGCATGAGGGTGGATCATGAAGTCGTCACCGAAGTCGTGGCCGGCCGCGCAACGTGGTGGTACTGGCCCCGGGTGCGATCCC
Organism: Mycobacterium sp.; assembly: GCF_035499775.1. Lineage (GTDB taxonomy): Bacteria > Actinomycetota > Actinomycetes > Mycobacteriales > Mycobacteriaceae > Mycobacterium. The sequence goes on from NZ_DATJYB010000504.1 coordinate 1,374, forward strand.
CAAGACACCATCGGGCAAGCTGCGCCGCGCTTAACGCTCTGTCGCTGGTTACCTGAGCGACCCACACGGCCGCCGGTGGCGTAGCGTCACATACGAGCCGTTTCGTTGTCAGCGGTGGTCCACCGCGACGGGCGCGGATGACATCCACGGGCAATGTGATTCCTCCGCCCGTCCCGCGCCCGTGGGGCCGACGCCGCTGACCGTGAAGGAACCACCCCATTGGGTCGTACAGCCCCAACTATCGCCCAACAACCGGACACTCCTAGTCCAGCCATTACGCACGCGTACACCACCATGATCAACGGGCGCGCGAAGCACCGGCCGCGGCACCTCCGATGATTTATCCGATCGGAGGCCGACGCAACGCCAATCCTGTCCGGCTGACGGTAGCGCGCGAGCTCGGCCGCGACATCGACGGCGCGTGGTGGCCGCGTGCAGACCGCATCACCAACGAATTACCCGAGCTTGTCGCGATCCTGACTCCCTTGCTCGGAGACATCACCTCCATCAACGTCAACTGGGCAGCACTCCAACGACCACCTGACCTCAACTGGCCAGGATGGCAACACAAACGCCAGCATGTCATGACCGTCAACGGCACGCATGCCTGCGCTAACCTGCTGATCATCTCTTACGCGACCCACAGCGCGCTGGCCCTCATGGTGCTGCGCTGCGCCGCGAACCTACCCATTGATGCCGCTGACCGCGACAAACCCGCATTCCTCACCGCGGGCTCGATCCTCCACGCCGCCCAACAACAATGCACATCCAGCCTATCGCTGACCCCGACGGACACCGATCACCGCCCCGCGGGCTCGGCTGCACGCTTACCGCGCAATCATTGCAGGGCGCAGCGCACTTAGCCCAATCGGAAATCCGGCGACTCACGCAAGAACAGCATGCAGGCGCTGCCAGGCGAGGCGCAGTATCCCTACACACTCGCGGCCACGAGTGGTATCGCCCTCGGCCAGCTCACACGGCTCGACGCGCTCGGTCCGCCGATGTTCAGTCTCGTCATCTCCAACGTGCCGGGCGCCGCGCACTCGAAGTACCTGGCCGGTGCGAAGCTCGGGTCGCTCTACCCCATCAGTTGCGGCCGGAGGGGACCGGCGGCTGTAGCCGTCGGGGGAATCCGGCCAGGCGAACAGCGTCGCATCGGGTGGTTGTCGGTGTCGTTGCATATGGTGCGTGGTATGTCGCAGCGCCGGTTTCGCCGCACCCC